>CAMAWG010000090.1 GCA_945861855.1 Rhodoplanes serenus | reverse complement strand
GAGGTGGCCCTCCTCCACCTGTTCGAGCACAACCCGCGGGCCAAGATCGTCTGGGCGCACACCGGCTTTACGACCGCGCCTTCGCGGGTGCGTGAGCTTCTGGAGAAATATCCGGCGCTGTGGGGCGAACTGTCGTACCGCTCCGGCATCGTCAACGGATCGGGCAAGCTCGGCGACGAGTGGCGCGAGCTGTTCGCGCGGCATTCCGACCGCTTCATGATCGGCTCAGACACCTGGATCAACGAGCGCTGGTTCGGCTACGACACGATCTTCACCAATTACCGTGCCTGGCTCGTGCAGCTTCCACCCGATCAGGCCAAGCGCATCGCCAACGGCAATGCGCTCCGGCTGTTCGGCCCGCGAACGAATTGAATTTCAATCGAGGCGTCGCAACCCGCCTTGACCCGGATTCCGAATGCGCGCCAACTGGGCGGATCATTCGGGCACGCCCATCAAGAGGCGGCTTTTGGGAGGACAGCGATGACGGCGACGATCGGCGCCCGCGCGCGACGCAAATTCTTTTCCAGTTGCACCTGCTGCGAACCGGCGCTGGCGGCCAGCGGCCCGGCGCTTGGCCGCCGGAGCTTTCTCGCTGGCGGCATCGCAGCCCTTGGGCTTGGCGCCGCCGGCAGCGCGATCAGTACTCCCACCGTGCAGGCGCAAGCTGCGAAGATCAGGATCGACGTGCATCATCACTTCCTGCCGCCCGAGCACCGGGAGGCGCTCGGCAAGCACAAGGCTGGCGCCCCAAAATGGTCGCCGCAGATGTCGCTCGACGACATGGACAAGAGCGGCATCGCGACCTCGGTGCTGTCGCAGGTCCAGCCGGGCACCTGGTGGGGCGACAACGACGAGTCCCGAAAGCTTAGCCGCCAGATCAACGAGTATGGCGCCAAGCTCGTCCGCGATCATCCCGGCCGCTTCGGCCTCTTCGCCACCATCACGCCGCCGGACACCGACGGCGCGTTGAAGGAAATCGAATACGCCTTCGACACGCTCAAGGCCGACGGCATCGGCCTGCTCACGAGCTACAGCGGAAAGTATCTGGGCGACCCGTCCTTCGCGCCGGTCTATGCCGAGCTCAATCGCCGCAAGGCGGTGATCTACGTGCACCCGCTGACGCCCAATTGCTGCAACGAGGTGGTGCCTGGCATCCCGCCGGGCTCGATCGAATATGCGACCGACACGACGCGCACCATCGCGCATCTGGTTTTCAGCGGGACGTCGCAGAAGTATCCGGACATCCGCTGGATCTTCTCGCACTCGGGCGGGACCCTGCCGTTCCTGACCCAGCGCTTCATCCAGCAGCAGCGGGTGCAGAAGCACCCTCACCTGCCTAACGGTCCGATCCCGGAATTCCAGAAGCTCTACTACGAGCTGGCGCAGGGCAACACCAAGGCGCAGCTCTCCGCGCTGTTCGAGATGGTGAAGGTGTCGCAGGTGCTCTATGGCACCGACTATCCCTATCGCGATGGCGCGGAGGTCAACGGCGGCATCGCCAATTGGAATTTCAACGCCGCCGACCTGCGCGCGATCGAGAACGAGACCGCACGGAAGCTGCTGCCCAATCTCAAGACCGCATAGGCCGGGCCCGCTCAGCCCTCGAAGAAAGGCCCGGCGGGACCGGGCCGGAAATTGTGCGCCCCGGGCTGTAACGCCTGCCGGGGCGGCTCCGTCCATACCACAGGGACCCAACGTCGATCCGACGGGGAACCGTGCGCGGGCGGGACAGGCGATCCTGCCGCAAAAGATGGAGACGGCAGTGAAAAAGCTCACCAGACTGGCCAGCACGCTGGCCCTCGTACTCACGATTTGTCTGTCGCAGACCCCTGCCCGCGCCCAGATCGGCGGATTCGGCGGCGGGGAAGACATGATGACGACAATGGCCCCGGTGCTTGAGATCATGAAGAAAAAGATGGGTGAGAAGCGGTTCGGCGAGTTGATGAAGACCGTTGGCCCTGTGGCCGCGAAAATGATGGACGGCAACGGCTCCTTCGACATCGGCAGCTTCGACATCGGCAGCCTGGGCGGCATCGAGCAGTTCGTGACGGACGGCACCATCCAGAGCCTGATAGGGACGGCTACGTCGAGCGGCGGCGGCCGCAACTCCAAGCGCCGTCATCACGCCCCCGACTGACCCGTCGGGCTTCGCGCAGCGCCATATGACCTTCCTGCCGCCCGCCTTGCCAAAGGCGGGCGGATGCGCCATTTCCGGTCAAACGCGGAGGCGCACATGAGCTTTTTCCCAGGCAAGGACCCGGCCGCCGGCGACACGTTCCAGTGCGAGGCGATCAAGGCCGTGATCGTGCCCCGGACGGCCGATCTCGGCGACGGCTTCACGGTGCGGCGCGCGCTGCCCTCGGTGCAGTCGCGCATGGTCGGCCCGTTCGTGTTCTTCGACCATTTTGGCCCGACGGTGTTCAGGTCCGGCAACGGCCTCGACGTGCGGCCGCATCCGCATATCGGACTTGCCACCGTCACCTATCTGTTCGACGGCGAGATCATGCACCGCGACAGCCTCGGCACGGCCGCGCCGATCCGGCCCGGCGCGGTCAACTGGATGACTGCCGGCCGCGGCATCGTACATTCCGAGCGCACCGACACCCCGCGCCGCGTCAAGGGCGACAGCCTGCACGGACTGCAAATGTGGGTGGCGCTGCCGGCGGCGCAGGAGGAGATGGCGCCGGACTTCGCCCACTACGCTGTCGAGCAGTTCCCGATGGCGAGCGACAACGGCAAGACCGTGCGCGTGGTGGTGGGCTCCGCCTACGGCGCGCGCTCGCCGGTCAAGACCGCGTCGGAGACGCTGTTCGCCGACGCGCATCTCAAGGCGGGCAGCACGCTCCCGCTCGACGCAGACCACGAGGAGCGTGCGATCTACGTGCTCGATGGCGAGATCGAGATTGCCGGCGACCGCTTCGGCAGCGACCGCCTCCTGGTGTTCAAGCCCGGCGACCGCATCACCATCCGCGCGCTCACCGACACGCATTTCACCATCTTCGGCGGCGCCCCGATGGATGGCCCGCGCCACATCTGGTGGAATTTTGTGTCGTCGCGGAAGGACCGGATCGAGCAGGCCAAGGCCGAATGGGCCGCAGGCCATTTCCAGAAGGTGCCGGGCGACGAGATCGAATTCATTCCGTTGCCTGCGAAATAGCAGCGCCGCTCGGCGCTACTTCTTGTCCGGCAGATTCAACCTGATGTGCAGCTCGCGCAACTGCTTCGGCGTCACCTCCGACGGCGCGCCCATCAGCAGATCCTCGGCGCGCTGGTTCATCGGGAACAGCACCACCTCGCGCAGGTTCTCCTCGCCGCACAGCAGCATGACGATGCGGTCGATACCCGGCGCGATGCCGCCATGCGGCGGCGCGCCGAGCGACAGCGCGCGCAGCATGCCGCCGAATTTTTGCTCCAGCACTTCTTCGGGATAGCCGGCGATGGCGAAGGCCTTCTTCATCACGTCCGGGCGATGATTGCGGATCGCGCCGGACGACAATTCGATGCCGTTGCAGACGATGTCGTACTGGATCGCCTTCATGCCGAGAATCTTGTCGTGGTCATTGGCGTCGAGCGCCAGGAACTCGTCCACGTCCATGTTCGGCATCGAGAACGGGTTGTGCGAGAAGTCGATCTTCTTGTCCTCCTCGTTCCATTCGAACATGGGGAAGTCGACAATCCAGCAGAAGTCGAAGCGGTCCTTGGCGATCAAACTAAGTTCCTCGCCGACCTTGGTGCGCGCCGCGCCCGCGAACTTCACGAACTTGCCGGGCTCCCCTGCTACGAAGAATGCTGCGTCACCCGCCTTTAACCCAAGCTGCACACGCAATTGTTCGGTGCGTTCAGGCCCAAGATTGTTAGCAACCGGACCAGCACCAAGGGCTCTAATTGCCTTGATGACTTCACCTTCTTTCAGTAGCTTTTCAGCCTTGTCGCGAAGGGCTTTCTGGTCTGGATCGTTCAGGTCTAGCGTCCCGCTAAAATCGCCGTCGCTGGCTTTCTCATCGTCACGCCAAAAAATGTAACCTAAGCCCGGCTGGCCTTCGCCGATGGCCCATTTATTCATGCCATCACAAAATGCGCGCGAACCTCCCGTCGACGCCAGAATTGCCCAGACCTGTGCCTTGGGGTTCTCCAAAATGCGGGCGAACACCTTGAAATTCGAACCGCGGAAAATCTCTGAGACATCCTGCATCTCGATCGGATTGCGCAGGTCCGGCTTGTCGGAGCCGTATTTCCGCATCGCATCCGCATACGGGATCATCGGGAATTTCGGCGTCACCGGCTTGCCGTCGGCAAACTCCTCGAACACGCCGCGCATCACCGGCTCGACCGCGTCGAACACGTCCTGCTGGGTGACGAAGCTCATCTCCAGATCGAGTTGGTAGAACTCGCCCGGCGAGCGGTCGGCGCGGGCGTCCTCGTCGCGGAAGCAGGGCGCGATCTGGAAATAGCGGTCGAAGCCCGACATCATGATGAGCTGCTTGAACTGCTGCGGCGCCTGCGGCAGCGCGTAGAATTTCCCCGGATGGATGCGCGACGGCACGAGATAATCGCGTGCGCCTTCCGGGCTCGACGCGGTCAGGATCGGTGTCTGGAACTCGAAGAAGCCCTGCTCCTTCATGCGGCGGCGGATCGAATCGATCACCTTGCCACGCGTCATGATGTTTTGGTGCAACTTCTCCCGGCGCAGATCGAGGAAACGGTACTTGAGCCTTGTTTCTTCTGGATATTCCTGGTCGCCAGCGACCGGCATGGGCAGATCGCCGGCCGGCCCCAGGACCTCGATTTCCTTGATGTAGATTTCGACCTGCCCGGTCGGCAGATCGGGATTCTCGGTGCCGTCCGGACGGCGGCGGACCTTGCCGTCGATCCGCACCACCCATTCCGAGCGAAGCGTCTCGGCGATCTTGAAGGCCGGACTGTCGGGGTCGGCCACCACCTGCGTCAGGCCGTAGTGGTCGCGCAGGTCGATGAACAGCACGCCGCCATGGTCGCGGATGCGATGGCACCAACCGGACAGGCGAACGTCCTTGCCGATGTCGCTGTCGCGAAGCGCGCCACAGGTATGGGTGCGGTAACGGTGCATGCCTGGAAACCCGGTCAGAATCGAAGGAAATGGCTGTTGGAGGCGGCGGACCAAGCACATGCAGGCTGCTTTTTGTCAAGGCAGGCCCTTGGCGGCGCCCGCCAGCCTGCTGCACCCGTCCCGAGCGCCATTGCGGCCCTGCCGGATTGATTTAAGACTGCCCGGAAGCACAGATCACCGAGGCTTCGGATGCGACGATTTCTTGCCTTCGCTCTTGTTCTGGCCGCGGCCTTTGCACTTGCGCCGCAAGCCGCCAGCGCCGCCACCCTCGACCGCATCCGGGATTCGGGCACGTTCCGGATCGGCTTCCGCGCTGACGCCAAGCCCTATTCCTATCTGGACGAGCAGGGCCAGCCGGCCGGCTATATCGTGGACCTGTGCCTGGAGGTCGCGGCCGCGCTTGGGCCGAACGTCAACACTCAGTTCGTGCGCGTGGCCTCCGATCAGCGTTTCGAAGCGGTCCGCGATGGCCGGGTCGATATCCTGTGCGATCCGAGTTCGGTGACCATGCAGCGCCGGGAGATGGTCGATTTCTCGCTGCCGACGTTCCTCGACGGTGCGGGCGTGATTTAGCGCTCCAGCAAGCCAGTCCGCACCGTCGAGGATCTTGGCGACAAGCGGATCGGCGTGCTCGACGGCACCACCACCGAACAGACGCTCCGCACCTCGCTCACCGAACTGAACCTCAAAGCAACCATCGTCCGGGTCCGCGATCATCGCGCCGGACTCGATCTGCTCTGGGACGACAAGGTCGATGCCTATTTCGCCGATCGCGGCATCATCGCCGCCATCATGCGGGAGGGCGGACGGCCCGGATTCGAGATCAGCCGGCAATACTTCAGCTATGAGACCTACGCCCTGGCGCTGCCGCGCGACGACGGCGCCTTCCGGCTTCTGGTCGACACGACGCTGGCGCGGCTCTATCGCACGGGAAAGATCAATACCATCCTGGAAAAGACGTTCGGTAAGGTGCCGCTCGACGATCTGCTCAAGGCCATGATCCTGATCAACTCCCTGCCGAACAGGTAGGCATTCGTGAAGCCGAACAAAAAGACGGCGGCGCCGGCCGCGTCGATGACAGCCGCGGAAGCAACCGTGGACGCGATGCTCGCCCACGGCATCGGCACCCTCTACGCGCTGCCGGGGGTGCAGAACGATCACCTGTTCGAGGCGCTGTTCAAATACGGCGACCGGATGCGGACGGTCCACACCCGGCACGAGCAGGGCGCGGCCTATATGGCGCTGGGCGCGGCGCTCGCCACGGGCAAGCCCGCCGCCTATGCCGTGGTGCCGGGACCGGGCCTGTTGAACTCCTCGGCCGCCCTCCTCACCGCCTATTCCATGAACGCGCCGGTTCTGGCGCTCATCGGCGAAATTCCCGACGCCGACATCGGCCGGCACCTCGGCCACCTGCATGAGATCCGCGACCAGGCCGGCATCATCAAGCGGCTGGTGGATTTTTCCACGCTGATCCGCAAGCCCGAGCATGCACCGCGCCTGGTCGCGGAAGCCGTGCGATCCATGGCATCGGGCCGGCCGGGACCCGCGTCGCTGCAATGCGCGATCAACGTCTGGGGCAAGTCCGCTCCCGTGACGCCGCACGCGCCACTGCCGGTTCGGCAGCCGAAGCTCGACGAGACCGCGATCCGCAAGGCGGCCAAGCTCCTGGGAGCTGCGAAAAACCCGATGATCGTCTGCGGCGGCGGCGCCCAGGGCGCCTCCGAGGAGGTTGCCGCCCTCTCCGCCATGCTGCAGGCGCCGGTGCTCGGCTATCGCCGCGGCCGCGGCGTGCTCGACAGCCGCGATCCGTTCAGCGTCACCCTGCCGCTTGGCCGCGAACTGTGGGGCGAGGCCGACGTGGTGCTGGGCGTCGGCTCCCGCATGCTGATCCAGTTCCGGCAATGGGGGATGGACAAGGACATCAAGATCGTCCGCGTCGATGCCGATGCGGAGGAGCCCGGCCGCCTGCACAAGCCGGCTGCGGCGCTCATCGGCGACGCGAAGCTTGTCCTCCGGCGCCTGCTCGAAGTCCTGCCGGCGCACAGCAGCAAGCGCGCCTCGCGCGGACCGGACATGGAGAGCCGGCAGGCTGCCTGGGGAAAGCGTCTCGGCGAAGCGATCGGCCCGCAGATCGGATGGCTCAACGCCATTCGCGCCGAGCTGCCCGAGGATGGCATCCTGGTCGACGAGGTGACGCAGATGGGCTTCGCCGCCCGGCTGGTATTTCCGGTCTACAAGCCGCGCACGTTCCTCTCGCCGGGCTACCAGGACAATCTCGGCTGGGGCTTTGCCACCGCGCTCGGCGCGCAGGACGCCCGCCGCGACGTGCCCGTGGTATCGATCTCAGGCGACGGCGGCTTCATGTTCACCGCCAACGAAATGGCCACGGCCGTCCGCCACCGCATCCCGCTCACGGCCATCGTGTTCAACGACGGCGCCTTCGGCAATGTGCGCCGCATCCAGGAGCAGAGCTTCGGCAACCGCCTGATCGCCAGCGACCTCGCCAATCCCGATTTTGTGCGCTTCGCCGAGAGCTTCGGGGCGGCGAGCGAACGGGCACGTACGCCGGAAGAGCTTCGCGGCGCGCTGCGGCGCGCCTTTGCCCGCCGCGACGGCCCGACCCTGATCGAGGTCCCGGTCGGGCCCTTCCCAACACCCTGGCCCTTTATTCAAATGCCGCCGGTTCGGGGCATAAGTTCCCGATGAGCCTTGGCGATGTCGTTTTAAGTCCGCTATGTAAGCCCGACATGGAACTGATCACCACGACAGAGGACCTGGCCGCGACCTGTGAGCGTTTGGCGCGCCACCCCTTCGTCACCATCGACACCGAATTCCTGCGCGAGACCACCTACTACCCGCTGCTCTGCGTCGCGCAGCTCGCCAGTTCCGACGAGGCCGTGGTGATCGACGCCCTCGCGCCCGGCATCGATCTCAAGCCGTTCTTCGAACTGATGGCGGACAAGCGCGTGCTCAAGGTGTTCCACGCCGCCCGCCAGGACATCGAAATTTGCTGGCACCGTGCGCAAAGTATTCCGCATCCGATCTTCGACACCCAGGTCGCCGCCATGGTGCTGGGCCACGGCGATTCCATCTCCTACGACCAGCTCGTGCAGCGCATCACCGGAGACACGCTCGACAAGTCGAACCGCTTCACCGACTGGACTCGCCGGCCGCTGTCGCCGGCCCAGGTCATTTATGCGATCTCCGACGTCACCCATCTGCGCGACGTGTATGCGGCGCTCGTCGCCGATCTCGGGCGGCGGGGTCGCACCGACTGGATGGACGACGAGATGGAGGTGCTCATCTCGCCGGAAACCTACCGCGCCGACCCGGAACGGGCCTGGATGCGGCTGAAGACCCGGGTGCGCAAGCCGCGTGAGCTTGCCGTTCTAATCGAGGTCGCCGCCTGGCGCGAGCGCGAGGCGCAGACCCGCGACGTGCCGCGCTCCCGCGTGCTGAAGGACGACACCATCGGCGACATCGCGGTGCAGGCGCCGACGACCGCGGAGCGGCTGGCGTCGCTCCGCTCGCTGCCCAAGGGCTTCGAGCGCTCCAACTGGGGCGAAGGCATTCTCGATGCGGTGAAGCGCGGGCTCGCGCGCGATCCGAAAACCTTGCCGCACATCGAGCGCCCGAAGCTGACGCCCAATGGCGCCGCCACAGTCGAGCTGCTCAAGGTGCTGCTGCGCATGACCTCGGAGCGGCACGGCGTCGCCGCCAAGGTGATCGCCACGGTCGACGATCTCGACCGCATCGCCGGCGACGATGATGCCGACGTGCCGACAATGAAAGGCTGGCGGCGTGAATTGTTCGGCGAGCGGGCGCTGGCGCTCAAGCACGGCCGGCTGGCGCTGGCGATCGAGCGCAGCCGCGTTGTAGCGGTCGACCGGAGTTGATCTTCAGCCCGGCGCCAAGCGTCCGTCGCGCTGCCAGACCACGATCACCCGCACCGTCTTGTTGTACATGTTGGGATGCGGCATCGGCGGGCTCTCGATGAAAAGCTTGTCGCCTTCGAAGCGGATGTATCGCACCTGCTCGCCGCCGACCCAAGATTCGTTCCAGGCGACCTCGACCTTGGTGGTGATCTTGTTGCCTTCGACCCGATAGCGTCCGGAATAGCCGATCATGGTGCGGAACGCCTGCGCCCGGTCTGCGTCCGTTTCCGGCACCGAGCGGCCCGTGGGTGTCGCGAGCGCAAGCCA
Organism: Rhodoplanes serenus; assembly: GCA_945861855.1. GTDB lineage: Bacteria > Pseudomonadota > Alphaproteobacteria > Rhizobiales > Xanthobacteraceae > Z2-YC6860. The sequence continues at coordinate 8,846 of CAMAWG010000090.1, read as the reverse complement.
GCGGCCATCGGGCGTCGCGATCTGATAGCCGCGCGGATTGTCGCCCATGACCGGCGTCATCGCCTTGGTCTCCTGGTCCTCGTACATGACCGAAACGAGCTTCCAGACGCCGACGATCTGAGCCTTTTCATCCGCCATCGATCAGGTGCTCACCACCGGTTCGCGGCCGACCAGGCGCGCAAGCTGCTTCAGCCGTGACGCGACCCGTTCGCCCCCGAGCGCCGCGGTGTCGCCTTCCAGCCGCAGCACCAGGCGATGACGCTCGACCTTGAGCGGCGTCCGCGGCAGCACGCCAGGCTGCGACGCGGAGACCATATAGGCCACGCGCAAGGCTGCGCCGAGCACACGGGCGCGGTCCAGCGTGCGGGTCGATGCGAGCTCCCGGATGCGCGGCGACAGTTCCTCGTCATGCAGCAGGCCTACATGGCGAAAGAAGATCGCCAGCGCGAGATAGGCGCGTCCGGGATGGTCGATGCCAACGAAGGCCGCATGCGCGATGATGCTGAGCGACTGCTCGCCGCGGTAGTCGGGATGCGCGCGCCAGCCGATGTCTGCGACCAGACAGGCGGCGTGGCGCAGCCGTTTCTCCTCGGCGTTCTCGTCGATGCCGGACGTGGCCATGAAGGCGTCGGTCCACTCGATCAGTTCCTCGCCGTGCTGCGGCGAACGGGAGCGCAGCAGGTTCAGCTCCCGCGCCGCCGCGATCAGCGCGTCCTTCTTGCGCTCGTCGGCGTCGAGCAGCGAGTACAGCAGGCCCTCGCGCACGCCGAGCGCGGAGAACACGACGTCACGCGGCTCGGCCTCGCGCACGATGTGCTCCAGAACGAGCGCGGCATAGGGCAGCAGCGGACGGCGGGCGGCGTTCACCACCTCGATCTGCGACAGTGTGTCCGGATGGACCCGGCGAACCAGCCGGGAGAATTCTAGCGCCTCCTTGGCGCGGATGACGTAGCCGTGCATGACATGCAGCGGATAGCCCATTTGCGCCATGTGCAACTGGGCCAGCGCCCGCCAGGTGCCGCCGATCGCGTAGAACGTCCGGCCTTCGCCGCCCTTCAGGAGCTTGAGGTCGTCGAACGCATCCTTGACGATCTTCTCCGCCTTCTTGATCGAGCGGCCGGAGCGATCCTGCAGGGCGAGGCCGCCGAGCGGCAGCGTGGTGCCGGGCTTGATGCGGCTGCCGTGGACATCGACGAGTTCGAGCGAGCCGCCGCCGAGATCGCCGACGATGCCGTCGGGCCGGTGGAACCCGGAAACGACCCCCAGCGCAGTCAGTTCGGCTTCGCGCTGGCCGGAAATCACGTCGATCTTGGTGCGGCAGATCTGCTCCGCGGCGGCGATGAAATCCTTGCCGTTGCGCGCGTCGCGGCAGGCGGCGGTGGCCAGCACCCACAGCCGTTCGACCTGCATGGTATCGCACAGCGCGCGGAAGCGTTTGAGCGATGCCAGCGCCTTCTCGACGGCATCGGCCGGCAAGAGGCCCTTGGTCTGCACCTCGCGGCCGAGGCCCGCGAGCGTCTTTTCGTTGAACAGGGGAGTCGGGCTGCGGGTGACGCCTTCGTAGACGACGAGGCGAACCGAGTTCGAGCCGATGTCGATCACCGCCACCGGCGGCCCGTAATCGAGCCGGCCCTGCGCCACGGCCGTGGCGGGGGTCAGCTTCTCAAGCACGCTCGGCCCGCCGGCTAAGGCTGCGGGGCGACGATTCCTTGAGCGATTTTCCGCGTCCGGAGAGGCTTGGGTTGGTCATGAAGTACTTGTGCGCGTTGAAGGGTTCTTCGCCGGCGGCCGCGTTGATTCGCCTGGACGAGCCATCGGGCAGTAGCTGCCAGCTCTGCTCATTGTCCTTCAAATTTGCAAGCATGATCTGGTCGATAACCTGTTCATGCACAGTTGGATTGAGGATCGGGCAGAGCGCCTCGACCCGGCGGTCGAGGTTGCGCGGCATCATGTCGGCCGAGGAGATGTAAACCGCGGCCTTCGGGTGCGGCAGGCCGTGGCCGGCGCCGAAGCAATAGATGCGGCTGTGCTCGAGGAAGCGTCCGATGATCGACTTGACCCGGATGTTATCGGACAGGCCCGGCAGGCCAGGCCGCAGGCAGCAGATGCCACGCACCACAAGGTCGATGGAGACACCCGCCCGCGACGCCTCGTAGAGCTTGTCGATGATCTCGGGGTCGACCATCGCGTTGTCTTTCATCCAGATCGCCGCCGGCCGGTCGGCCTTGGCGTGCGCGATCTCCTGGTCGATGTGCTCGCAGATGCGCTGGCGGAGATTGACCGGCGAAACCGCCATCTTCTCGAGCTCGGCCGGCACCGCATAGCCGGTGACGAAGTTGAAAATGCGCCCGACGTCGCGCGCGATCGCCGGATCGGTGGTGAAGAACGACAGGTCGGTGTAGATGCGGGCGGTCACCGGATGATAGTTGCCGGTGCCGACGTGCACGTAGGACACCAGTTGTCCGCCCTCCCGGCGCACCACCTGCGACAGCTTGGAGTGCGTCTTGAGTTCGAAGAAGCCATAGACCACCTGTGCGCCGGCGCGCTCGAGGTCGCGCGCCCAACGGATGTTGGCCTCTTCGTCGAAGCGGGCTTTCAATTCCACAACAGCCGTCACCGATTTTCCGGCTTCGGCCGCTTCGGCAAGCGCCCGCACGATCGGCGAGTCCTTCGAAGTACGGTAAAGTGTCTGCTTGATGGCGATGACGTCGGGATCGCGTGCCGCCTGGTTGAGGAACTGCACCACGGCGTCAAACGACTCGTAAGGGTGATGAACGATCAGATCCTTCTGCCGGATCGCGGCGAAGCAGTCGCCGGCATGGTCGCGGATGCGCTCCGGAAAGCGGGGATTGTACGGCACGAATTCCAGGTCCGGCCGGTCGATGGACAGGAGCTGCGACAGCTCGCTCAGCGCCAGCATGCCCTCGACCAGGAACACCTCGTCGTCGGCGACCGCGAGCGCGCGCTGCACGAAGCGGCGAAGCTCGGCCGGCATCGCGGCTTCCATCTCGAGGCGAATGACCGAGCCGCGACGGCGGCGCTTGAGCGCGCTTTCAAACAGCCGCACCAGGTCTTCCGCCTCTTCCTCCACTTCGACGTCGGAATTGCGGACGATGCGGAAGGCGCCCTGCCCCTTGACCGTGTAGCCCGGGAACAGGCGCGGGACGAACAAGCCGGTCGCCTGCTCCAGCGTGATCATGCGCAGCGGACCGCCGTCACTCGAAGCCGGAAAACGGATGAACCGCTCGATCTTCTGCGGCACGCGAATGAGCGCGTTCATCGCCCTGCCGTCGCTGGTGAGCGAAAGCTGGAACGTGATCGAGAAGCCGAGATTGGGAATGAACGGAAACGGGTGCGCCGGATCGATCGCCAGCGGCGTCAACACCGGGAAGACGTATTGCAGGAAGTAGTCCGAGAGCCAGGTGCGGTCGGCCTTCTTCAGGCTGTCGGGATCGACCAGCACGATGTTCGCCGCCTTGAGTTCGTCCCGCAATTCGCGCCAGCGTGCCTGCTGGTCGCTGGCAAGGCGCGAAACCGCCTCGCCGATCCGCAAAAGCTGCTCGCTCGGCGTCAGCCCATCCGGGCTCTTGGTGGCGATTCCCGCGCGGACCTGCCCTTTCAGGCCGGCAACCCGCACCATGAAGAATTCGTCGAGGTTGTTGGCCGAGATCGAAAGGAACCGGACTTTCTCGAACAGCGGGTGCTGGGGGTTTTCAGCCTCCTCCAGCACGCGGCGATTGAAATGCAGCCAGGACAGTTCCCGGTTGATGAATCGCTCCGGGCTGGCCACCAGGCTGGAACCGGAGTCGGCGCCAAGCACCACCCCATCCGCAAGCGGAGGAGGTTCTTGTTTCAAAACAGTGGCTTGGGCGCGATCGGCCATGATATCCATGACAAATATATGACGATCCATGATGACCGCCATCCATGACGCAGAAATGACATGACCGCCGGATGGTGGAGCCGTCAAGGCTCGCGGAATAGTTCTCGGGCCAGTGCCCGGGTGACCGGCCGCTTGAGGCGGAGCGCCGCGCGGTCGAGTTCCTCCACCGCTGTCCGCGCAGCAACGAACGAACGCTCGATGCGGGTGGTGAGAAACGACACCAGGCTCTCATCGACGGAGAGCTGCCGGTCGGCGAACAGCTTGACCACGACCGCGCGAAGCAGCGCGTCGTCGGGCGCCGTCAGCGCAACCACGGCAAGCGAGCGCAGCCGCGAGGCGAGATCGGGCACCTCTAGCCGCCAGTTCGCGGGCGCGCTGCGCGCGGTGATGAGGACATAGGCGCGCTCCTCCCGCGCGAGGTTGAGCAGGTGAAACAGCGCGGCTTCGTCGAAGCAGCCTTCGGCGAGATTCTCCAGCACCAGCGCGCCGGTCGCGAGCGCGATCGGGACATCCGCGCCCTCAAGCACGCGCGGCGAGAGCGTCCGTGCGCCGGACGCCCGCGCCCAGATCGCCGCGAGATGGCTCTTGCCGCAACCCTCCGGCCCGCGCAGCAGGATGGTGCGCGAAGGCCAGTCCGGCCAGCGCTCGATCAGCGCAAGCGCCGCTGCATTGGGAGGCCCGGCAAGAAAATCCTCGCGCGCGAGGCTTTCGGCGTGGTCGAGCGCCAGCGCGAGTTGCGTCGGCTCGCTCTTTGGCCCGTCGGTCGCGATGGCGCCCGGGCTCGGCATCGGTCAGCGCGGCCCTTGTCCGGTGTAGATCGGGCTCTCGACATATTTTCGGATTGCAAACCGCAGCAGCACGCCGATGGTCGCTGCGAGCGGGATGGCGATCAGCAACCCCACGAAGCCGAACAGATAGCTGGATGCAAGCAGCGCAAACATCATCCAGACCGGGTGCAAACCCACCTTGGCGCCGACCAGCTTGGGCGAGAGCACATAGGCTTCCAGCACCTGGCCGATCGCAAACACGATGATCACCATCACGATCGGCGTCCAGCTCGGCCAGAACTGGGCGATGGCCACGACCGCGGCAACGAGAAACCCGGTAATGGCGCCGACGAAGGGAATGAAGCCCAACAGCCCAGTCATCAGCCCGATCAGGAAGCCGAAGTTGAGGCCGGTGAGCGTGAGACCGATGGCGTAGAACGCCGCCAGGATCAGACAGATCACCGCCTGCCCGCGGACGAACCCCGCGATCGCATTGTCGATGTCGCGCGCAAGGCCCCGCACCGTGTCGCGGTACGGCAGCGGGATCCAGCGGTCCACCGTCACCAGCACGCGGTCCCAGTCGCACAGCAGATAGAAGGCGACGACCGGCGTGATGATGAGCAGCGACAGCAGCGAAAACACCGCCCTGCCCCCGGACCACAGCGAGGCCAGGAACCCCGTGGCGAAGCCGGACGCCTGCGAAACCAAGCCACCCATCGATTTGCCGGGATCGGCCATCTCGCCGCCGAACAGATTGGCGAGCCACGGGCGGCTGGGATCGGAGACGAGCGACTGCAGTCTGGTCACATAGCCCGGCATTTTGTCCACGAAGGCGGCGAACTGCGCGCTCACGATCGGCGCCACCGCCATCACGACCACCACCAGCGCCACAATGACCAGCGTGAGCACGATGAGCGCCGAAATCGCCCGGCCGATGCCGAGCTGCTCGGCGCGCCGCGCGGCCGGGTCGAGCAGGTAGGCCAGCGCCATTCCCGCCACGAACGGCAGCAGCACAGGATTGAGAAGCCACACCACCGCGGCAAACACGGCGAGCGCCGCAATCCAGAACATGACCTGCCGCTCAAGAGCCATCAGGACACACCACGCCGCCAATCCGGGTGCTTGGCCATCAATGGCCGGATTCCGCCGAATTCATGTGACGCACCCATTCGGCGAGATAGAGGCCGATCGAAAGCAAGGTCAATACCGCGACCAGCGCCATCACCAGTGTCAACACCGGCTCGGCGTTGAAAGAATAGCCATGGGAGGCCAGCAGCAGGCAGGGATACACGATCTGCACGCCGGTGTTGACCTTCGAAATCATATGCGGCCGGATCTTCACCGGCCGGTCCACCACCCAGGACAGGATGATGGCGCCGACGATCATGAAATCGCGCGACACCACGAGGATCACGATCCAGAGCGGGATCACCGCGGTGATGCCGAGCGTCACATAGATCGACACGATCAGCACCTTGTCGGCCAGCGGGTCGAGATAGGCGCCGAGCTCGGTCTTCATGCCGAAGCGCTTGGCGAGAAAACCGTCCACACCGTCGCTGATTGCGGCGGCGAGGAACAAAAGGAACGCCAGACGCAATTGTCCGCTGGCGATCGCCCAGACGACCACCGGCACGAGGATGATCCTCGCCAACGTGATAAGGTTCGGAATACTCAAAACTCGGACCCCGGCTCGCCCGCGCGTCGGTTGATCGGCCCCGGCGCGCTTGCGATTGAGCCTGAGTATATCGGCCATCGAGCCATTGCACACAATTGGATTCCGACATACGCAGAGACATGAGCAAAAAGGGCCTCACCTATGCGAAATCCGGCGTCGATATCGACGCCGGGAACCGGATGGTGGAGTTGATCAAGCCGCTGGTGAAGGCAACGGCGCGGCCGGGCGCGGACGCGGAGATCGGCGGCTTCGGCGGCTTGTTCGATCTCAAGCGAGCGGGCTTCAAGGATCCGGTGCTGGTTGCCGCCAACGACGGGGTCGGCACCAAGGTCAAAATCGCGATCGAAACCGGCCTGCATGCAACCATTGGCATCGACCTCGTCGCCATGTCGGTCAATGATCTGGTGGTGCAGGGCGCCGAGCCGCTGTTCTTCCTCGACTACTTCGCCACCGGCAAGCTCGATCCCGAGATCGGCGCGGAGGTCGTCAAAGGCATCGCCGAGGGCTGCCGGCAGGCCGGCTGCGCGCTCATTGGCGGCGAGACCGCCGAGATGCCCGGCATCTATCGCGGCAACGATTACGACCTCGCGGGCTTCGCGGTCGGCGCGGCCGAGCGCGGCGCGATCCTGCCCCGCGACGATATCCGCGCGGGTGACGTCATCCTCGGCATCGCATCCTCTGGCGTGCATTCCAACGGCTACTCGCTCGTTCGCAAGGTCGTGGTCCGATCGAAGCTCAAGTGGAGCGCGCCCGCGCCGTTCGACAAGAAGAGAAAGCTGGGCGCCGCCGTGCTCACGCCAACCCGCATCTATGTCAAATCCTGCCTCGCCGCGATCCGCGGAACGGGTGCCGTCAAGGCGTTCGCGCACATCACCGGTGGCGGATTCCCCGACAACATCCCGCGCGTCCTGCCGAAGAACGTCAGCGCGCGCATCGATCTCGCACGCATTCCGGTGCCGCCGGTGTTCCAGTGGCTGGCCAAGGCCGGCGGCATCGCGGAGAAGGAAATGCTGCGCACCTTCAACTGCGGAATCGGCATGATCGCCGTGGTCGAAGCACGTGCCGCCGACAAGGTCGCCGCCGTCTTCAAGCGCGAGGGCGAAAGCGTGGTCCGGCTCGGAGAGCTTGTCGCCGCGGCCAAGGGCAAGCCGCGCGTGACCTACACCGGCCACCTCGACATTTAGGCGAGATAGCAAGACATGGCTCGCAAGCGCGTCGCCATCCTGATTTCCGGCCGCGGCTCCAACATGGTGGCGCTGATCGAAGCCGCGAAGGATTCCCGCTATCCCGCCGAGATCGTACTGGTCGTCTCCAACGAGCCTGCAGCGGAAGGGCTCACGCGCGCCGCGGCATCCGGAATTGAGACCGCGGTGGTCGATCACCGGCCGTTCGGCAGGGACCGCGAGGCGTTCGAGCGCGCGCTACAGGACAGGCTGGCGGCGCACCGGATCGAACTCGTTTGTCTCGCGGGATTCATGCGGCTCCTGACGCCGTGGTTCGTGCGGCAATGGGAGGGACGGCTTCTCAACATCCATCCGGCGCTGCTGCCGGCCTTCAAGGGTCTCGATACCCACGCGCGTGCGCTCAAGGCCGGCGTGAAGGAGCACGGCGCCACCGTGCATTTCGTCGTGCCCGAGATGGATTCCGGGCCGATCGTCGCGCAGGCGGCGGTGCCGGTTCGCGACGGCGACACCGAGCAATCGCTCGCCGCGCGCGTGCTCGAGGTCGAGCACCGCATCTATCCGGAGGCGCTCAAGCTGGTTGCCGAAGGACGCGTGTGACCTTCCAGGCACAGGATGAAAGATCGTGGTGCGCAAACGCACGCCGGGCGTTGACCGTCCGGTCATATTCGCAACAATTCCCTTCTGTGCTGAAGAGAATGTCGCACGCGTTGCAGTTGTTTGGCGGCGGTGAGGCCACGGGAGTTGATTGGTGCGTATTCGCGGCAAATTTGCCCGCCTGGGCCTGCTTGCAACGGCGATTCTCGTTCTTGCCGTTTCGTTCAGCAGCGAGGCCTCGGCGCAAGGCTGCGTCAACCGCTGCAATCCAACGCCCCATGAGAACGCCAATCCCGCCCTCTCCGGCCAGGCAGCCCTGCTCGACGTCGGCAGCCAGTTTCTGCAACGGCTCGGGGCCCTCTCGTCGTTCCGCACCGCCGCGAGCCCAGCCAACAATCCGCAAGGTGGCGGCGCGGATGCTCCCGTCGAACGCTACCGCGCCTGGCTGGAGGGCTACGGCCTCACCTCGCGCACCGGCGCACAGGGGGACTTTTCCGGCGATCGCCGCAGGACAAATGGCGTGGTCGCCGGCGCCGGCACCACCATCGTGCCGGGCATGACCGTCGGCCTTTCGGTCGACCGGAGCAGCACGAACGGGGGATGTCCCGTTTTTTGTTGAACATTGCGAAGCGGTCGCTGCCAAGATTGACGTTACGCGGCGCTGGCTTGGTGAGCAAGGATGCCGTGTGTTGAGCCTCTTTGTTGATGAGCTGCGAGGGCGGCTCGCAATGCCGGCAGATGTT
>CAMAWG010000089.1 GCA_945861855.1 Rhodoplanes serenus | reverse complement strand
AGGTCGCGCCGATCTACGTGTCCTTCACCGTGCCGCAGCGCAGCCTGCCCGACGTGCGCGAGGCGATCGCGGCGGAGACCGCGTCGCTCGTGGCGGTCATTCCCGGCAGCGACGCGCGCGCTTCGGGCCAGGTCACCATGGTCGAGAACACGGTCGACCCCGCCACCGGCATGGTGACGATCCGCGCCACCATGCCGAACGACAAGGAAATTCTGTGGCCGGGCACCCTCGTCAACACCGCGCTGACATTGCGATCCGAGGAGCGGGTCACGGTGCCTGCGACGGCGTTGCAGCTCAGCCAGTCCGGCTCGTTCGTATTCGTGGTGAAAAACAACGCGGCCACGGTCCGTTCCGTCAAGGTCGAGCGGACCGTCGATGGCATATCCGTGATCGAATCGGGTCTGGAGGAGGGGGACGTCGTGGTCATCGACGGCCAGCTTCTGCTGTCGAATGGAACCAGGGTGACCGTTCGCGGCGCTAGGGCCGAATCCTAACATGAAAACTGCCTGACATGTCCCTTTCCGAGCTTTGCATCCGACGCCCGGTGATGACCACGCTCATCACGGCTTCGCTCATTGTGTTCGGCATTTTCGGCTATCGCCTGCTGGCGGTGGCGGCGCTGCCGCGGGTCGACTTCCCGACCATCCAGGTGACGGCGACCTTGCCGGGCGCGAGCCCCGAGACCATGGCGGCTTCGGTCGCGGGACCGATCGAGCGGCAGTTCTCGACCATCGCCGGAATTTCGTCGATGACCTCGACGTCCACGCTCGGTCAGACGCAGATCACCATCCAGTTCGACCTCAACCGCGACATCGACGGCGCCGCGCTCGATGTGCAGACGGCGCTGGCCGTCGCGCAACGCCGCCTGCCGGTCGAAATGACCACGCCGCCGTTCTTCCGGAAGGTCAATCCCGGCGATTTCCCGGTGCTGTTCATCAGCCTGATCTCGCCGACCTTGCCGATGTCGACGGTCGATGAATACGGCCAGACCATGCTGGCGCAGCAGATATCTCAACTTCCCGGCGTCGCTCAGGTGCTGGTCTACGGCTCGCAGAAGTTCGCCGTCCGCATCCAGGTCGATCCGGTGGCGGCGGCGTCGCGCAACATTTCGCTCGACGACATCCGGACCGTGCTGTCCAAGGCCAATTCCAACACTCCGGTCGGAACGCTGTCGGGCTCCGACCGAAACGTCACGCTGCTGGCTTCGGGGGCGATGCGGCGGGCGTCGGACTACAAGGACGTCGTGGCCGCGTGGCGCAACGGCGCCCCGGTCAAGCTCACCGATATCGCCAACGTCGTCGACAGCGTCGAGAACGACAAGGTTGCAAGCTGGTTCAACAACGATCGCGCGGTCGTGCTTGCGATCCAGCGTCAGCCCGACGCCAACACCGTCGAGGTGGTCGATCTGGTCAAGGCCAGGCTGCCGCAGTTCCGCGCGCAGATTCCGCCGTCCATCCGCATGGAGACGCTGCTCGATCGTTCGATTTCCATCCGGCTCGCGGTATATGAGGTGCAGGAAACGCTGCTGATCGCCTTCGGCCTCGTCATCCTGGTGATCTTCCTGTTCCTGCGCTCGGCCACGGCGACGATCATTCCGGCGCTGGCGGTGCCGATTTCGCTGATCGCGACTTGCGCGGCGATGTATGCGTTCGGCTTCTCGATTAACAATATGACGCTGCTGGCGTTGACACTATCGGTCGGCTTCGTGGTCGACGACGCCATCGTCATGCTCGAGAACATCGTCCGCCATATCGAGGGCGGAATGCGCCCGTTCGAGGCCGCGCTCAAGGGCGCGCGCGAAATCAGCTTCACCATCGTGTCGATCACCTTCTCGCTGATCGCCGTGTTCATCCCGGTCCTGCTGATGGGCGGCATCGTCGGGCGCGTGTTCCGCGAGTTCGCGGTGACGATCGCGGTTGCGATCGTGGTGTCGGGGTTCGTCTCGCTGACGCTGACGCCGATGCTCTGCGCGCGCGTACTGCGCGGCCATCAGGAGGGGGGCGAGAAAAAGCAGGCGCTGATCCTGCGCATCTTCGAGCGGATGTTCCAGTTGTGGCTCAAGGGTTACGAATGGGCGCTGGACCGCGTGCTGGCCTACAAGTCGATCATGCTGGTGGTCACCATCGCGACCATCTTCGGCACCGTCTGGCTGTACTTCGCCATTCCCAAAGGTTTCTTCCCCCGCGAAGACACCGGCTACATGCTGGCGATCACCGAGGCCCAGTCGGACATCTCGTTCAGCGCGATGGTCGAGCGGCAACGCAAGGTGGCCGAAATCCTGCGCACCGATCCGGCGGTGCTCTACGTCAATTCGACGGTCGGCGTCGGCGGCCCCAACTCGACCCTCAACAACGGCCGCATGCTGGTTGCGCTCAAGCCCAAGGCCGAGCGCGGCACGCTCGACGTCATCATCCCGCGGATGGGCCGGGCGACCCAGCAAGTCACCGGCATGCGGGTCTATTTCCAGATGATCCAGAACATCAACGTCGGTGGACGGATCAACAAGGGCCAGTACCAGTACACGCTGCAATCGAGCGACACGGAAGCGCTTTACAAGCGCGCGCCGGAGATGCGCGAGAAGATCTCCCTGATTCCCGGCCTGCTCGACGTGAACACCGATCTCTACATCACCAATCCGCAGGTGATGATCGAGGTCGATCGCGAGAAGGCCGCCGTCTACGGCATCACCATCGACCAGGTGCGTCAGGAACTGTTCAACGCCTTTGGCACCCGCCAGGTGGCGACGATCTATACGCAGAGCAACGACTATCAGGTCATCCTGGAGACCAAGCCGGAGTTTCGGAGCGATCCGTCGAATCTCGCCAACATCTACGTGAAGACCAACAGCGGCGGCACCGGTCAAGCCGCGGGCGGCGGTGCCGGCGGGCCCGGCTCGGGCATCTCCGGCAGCGGCACGCCATCGGGAATATCGGTTCCGCTCACCGCGGTGACCAAGCCCGTGCCCCAGGTCGGGCCGCTGCTCGTCAACCACCAGGGCCAGCAGCCGTCGGTGACGATCTCGTTCAACCTCGCCCCGGGCTTCGCGCTCGGCGACGCAGTGGCTGCGATCCAGAAGCTTGAGCGCGATTCAAACCTGCCGGCGACCATTTCCACCGGATTCCAGGGCACAGCGCAGGTGTTCCAGGATTCGCTGAAGGGTCAGGGCATCCTCATTTTGGCGGCCATCTTCGCCGCCTTCGTGGTGCTCGGCATCCTCTACGAGAGCTTCATCCACCCCATCACCATCATCTCCGGCCTGCCCTCGGCCGGCATCGGCGCGCTGCTGACGCTGATGCTGTTCAAGATGGAGCTGTCGGTGATCGCCATGATCGGCATCGTCATGCTGGTCGGCATCGTCAAGAAGAACGCCATCATGATGGTGGACTTCGCCATCGAGCGCCGCCGCGTTGGGCTCAGCGCCGAGGCCGCCATCCGCGAGGCCTGCCTGCTGCGCTTCCGGCCGATCATGATGACCACGTTCGCGGCGATCTTCGGCGCGCTGCCGATCGCGATGGGCTCGGGCGAGGGCTCCGAGCTGCGTGCCCCGCTCGGCATCGCGGTGGTCGGCGGCCTGATCCTGTCGCAGCTTCTCACCCTGTTCATCACCCCGGTCATCTATGTCTATCTCGACCGCATCGACCGCGTGCTCAAGCGCCGGCTCGAACCGCAGCTCGAGGAGGTGGGCGAGGCCCCACACAAGCCGGCGGTCGCGGCGGAATAATCGACGAACTTGGATGCGAGCGGGCCTTCGGACCCGCTCTTTCGTTTCAGGCAGCACAGGGTTGCCGCAAACGCCTGTTCCTCCACGCCATGGTTTCGTATCGTTCCTCGCGATCGCAACGACGGATGGCTCATGAAAAGCGTTCTCATCAAGTGCGGCTGGCTGGTGACGCTCGATCCCAGGATCGGCGAGATCAAGGGCGGCGAACTGCTCTATCGCGGCAACACCATCGAGGCCGCCGGCCGCAACCTCGGCGCCAGCGCCGACGAGACCATCGACGCCTCCGACAAGATCGTCATGCCCGGCCTCGTCAACGCCCACATGCACACCTGGGAGACGGCGCTGCGCGGCATCGGCGCGGAATGGCTGTCGGCCGATTATTTCAAGCACGTCCATTCCAATCTGGCGACGCGCTACAAGCCCGAGGACAACTACATCGCCAACCTGATGGGCGCGCTGGCGCAGATCGACGCCGGCGTGACCACGCTGGTGGACTGGTGCCACAACATCACCACGATCGAGCACGCCGAGCGCGCGGTGGATGGCCTCCTCGACAGCGGCATCCGCGCGGTGTTCGCGCACGGCACGGCGAAGCCGATCGGGCTTGAGACCGGCACCCCGTTCACCCAGGTCCCGCATCCGCGCGAGCGCATCGAGGCGCTGCGCAAGGGCAGGCTTGCGAGCGACGACGGCCGCGTTACGCTCGCCATGGCGATCCTCGGCCCCGACTGGGGCGCCTGGGAGGTGGTCGAGCACGACATCCGCATGGCGCGCGAGTTCGGCCTTGTGTCGTCGTCGCACACGCGGCGGCGCGAAGATTGCGTGGTGCCGGACGGCTACACGAAGATGGCCAAGGCGGGACTGCTCGGCCCCGACCACAACCTCGTCCACGGCACGAGCTACGACCACGCCGACCTCCGCGTGGTGGTGGACAATGGCGCGAGCCTGACGTCTACCGTCCTGGTCGAGCTGCACCACCACATCGGCGACACCATGGTGGCTGCCTTCCGGGAGGCTGGCGGCTTGCCGTCCATCGGCATCGACGTCGAGCTTTATTGCAGCGGTCAGATATTCCGTGAGATGCAGGCGGCGCTGCTGTTCGCGCGCGGCAAGGAAATCCGCAACAACGCGGCGCGCGGCAACTCGCCCCTGAAGGCGATCCCGGTCAAATCCCGCGAGGCGCTGGAATGGGCGACCGTCAACGGCGCCAAGGCGTTCAAGCTGGACGGCAAGATCGGCACGCTCTCGCCCGGCAAGAAGGCCGACATCGTCATGCTGCGCGCCGACGACGTGAACATGGCCCCGGTCTACGACCCGATCTACTCGATCGTCGAGATCGCGGGCGCGGGCAACGTCGACACCGTCATCGTCGACGGCATCATTCGCAAGCAGAACGGCAAGCTGACGTTCGACGAGGCCACGCTACGGCGGCGCACCGGCGAATTGAAGGAATCCGGCGCGCGCATCATGCGCGATGGAAACTATCGCGTCGCGAGCGCGCGGGGCTGACCGGGGAGAAGATCGAGCGGTGGCGCAAGGAAGCGACGCCGTCTTCGACGGCTATGCCCGGCCATGATGTTGAGAAGACGTGCGAAAATCAGAGCGAAAAGCTCGTCCCGCAACCGCAGGAGGCCTTGGCCTTCGGATTGTTGACCTTGAACGAGGCGCCGATCAGGTCGTCCACGTAATCCACCTCGGAGCCGGCCAGGTACTGCAGCGACACCGAATCGATCAGCAGAACCACGCCGCCCCGGTCGATGGCGACATCGTCGTCGGCCTTGGCGCGGTCGACGTCGAATTTGTACTGGAAGCCGGAGCAGCCGCCGCCCAGCACGCTCAGGCGCAGCATGGCTCCGGACGGCTCGGACCGCAGGATCTCACCGATCCGGCGTGCCGCCCGGTCGGTCATGGTGAGGTCTGTGGTCATCGGCTGGGTCATCCTTGCACCCTATGCTGGCTGATTGTTAAGTGCGGCAGCGGCCAAGGTCAATAAAGCGCCGGTAACGCGCCAATCGAGCGAAATCCATGGCGATCGCAGCGTTCGCCCGCGCGCCCTTTGCGTCCGATCCGGGGCGCAGCCGCGGCCGGCGCTTTGCGGAAGCCCCCAGCGCCACCCGCAGCGCCTTCCGCCGCGATTGCGACCGCATCATCCACTCGACCGCGTTCCGGCGGCTCGCCCACAAGACCCAGGTGTTCGTGTTCCACGAGGGCGACCATTTCCGCACGCGCCTGACCCACACCTTGGAGGTCACGCAGATCGCCCGCTCGCTCGCCCGCGCGCTCGGCCTCGACGAGGATCTGGCGGAGGCCTCTGCGCTCGGCCACGACCTCGGCCATCCGCCGTTCGGCCACGCCGGCGAGCGCGCGCTCGACCAATGCCTTTCGGCGTTCGGCGGCTTCGACCACAACGCCCAGACCCTGCATGTCGTGACGGCGCTGGAGCGGCGCTATGCCGACTTCGACGGGCTCAACCTCACCTGGGAGACGCTTGAAGGGCTGGTCAAGCACAACGGTCCGCTGATCGACCGCGCGGGGCAGCCGCTTGAGCGGTATCGAGCGCGGGGCTTGCCGCGTGCGATCGCCGACTATTCGCGCGGGCATGACCTCGATCTCTGGAGCTATCCCAGCGCCGAGGCGCAGTGCGGCGCCATCGCCGACGACATCGCCTATGACGCCCACGACATCGACGACGGCCTGCGCGCCGAGATGTTCGAGATCGAGGAGCTGGCGAGCCTGCCGCTGCTCGACGAGATATTCCGCGAGATCGCGGCGCAGCATCCGCGGCTCGAGCCCGGCCGCCACGCCCATGAGATCATCCGCCGCCTGATCACGCGCATGATCGAGGATGTGATCGCGCAGAGTCGGCGCCACATCGTCGCGCTCGAGCCCGCATCGGCGGACGAGGTGCGGCAGTCGAGCGGGCCGGTGGTCGGCTTCTCCGCCGCGATGGCGAAAGCTGATCGCGCGATCAAGGATTTCCTCTATCCCAAGCTCTATCGCCACGCCCGCATCATGCGGATCATGGGCGAGGCCGAGGAGGTGGTGCGCCGCCTGTTCGGCCACTACGTCGCTGCGCCCGGCGACCTGCCGGCGGACTGGCTCAACGGCCTCGATCCGGCGGACACCACCGGCCGCGCGGTGCGGATCGCCGACTTCATCGCCGGCATGACCGACCGCTACGCGATGGTGGAGCACACGCGGATTTTCGGCGCGACGCCGGAGTTGCGGTAGGGGGCGAGTGGCGAGTAGCGAATAGAACCAAAGCATCGCTCGCTATTCGCTACTCACTATTCGCCTGGTGTTGTAACGGAACGTTTTGCCATGTCGATCGCACCTGCTATCACCTCGCGGCCTACTACGAGGCGCCATTGACGGGTCCGCATCCGCTATGACCGCAGTAACCAAACCGATAACTGTCTTCGCCGATATGCTCGACCGTGTGCGCACGGCGAGCCTCGCGTTGCTGCCGGTTGGCACCGATGTTTCGCGCGTGTTGGTCGAGCCGCCGCGCGATCCCACGCACGGCGACATGGCGACCAATGCCGCTATGGTGTTAGCGAAAGATGCTGGCAGAAATCCACGTGAATTGGCCGAAGCCATCGCGTCGAGTCTACGCACCGATGCGACTGTGTCTAAGGTTGAAATCGCCGGCCCTGGGTTCATCAATCTAACGCTCAATCCCGAGGTCTGGCGCCAGGAACTGCGTCGCCTATTAGCTGCCGGTCCAGATTACGGCAAAAGCACGATTGGCGCGGGCAAGCCGGTGAACGTCGAATACGTCTCGGCCAACCCCACGGGGCCGATGCATGTCGGTCATTGCCGCGGCGCGGTGTTCGGCGATGCGCTGGCCAATCTCCTGGCCGTCGCAGGCTTCGCGGTGACGCGCGAGTATTACATCAACGACGCGGGCGGGCAGGTCGACGTGCTCGCGCGCTCGGCGTTCCTGCGCTACCGCGAGGCGCTGGGCGAGACTATCGGCGCGATGCCGGAGGGCCTCTATCCCGGCGACTATCTCCAGCCGGTCGGCGCGGCGCTCGCCGGGGAATATGGCGACAAGCTGAAAGCGCAGCCGGAGAGCGAATGGCTGCCGCTCGTGCGCTCGAAAGCGATCGCCATGATGATGGCGATGATCCGCGACGATCTCGCGGCTCTCAACGTCAAGCATGACGTGTTCTTCTCCGAGCGCTCGCTGGTCGAGGGCAGGGACCAGGTCGGTGCGACCATCGACGAGCTCCGCGCCAAGGGGCAGGTCTACGAAGGCCGCTTGCCGCCGCCGAAGGGCGCGCCGGTGGAGGACTACGAGGACCGCGAGCAGACGCTGTTCCGCGCCACGAGCTTCGGCGACGACGTGGATCGCCCGCTGAAGAAATCCGACGGCAGCTACACCTATTTCGCCTCCGACATCGCCTATCACAAGTCGAAGTTCGACCGCGGCTTCCGCGACATGATCGACGTCTGGGGTGCCGACCACGGCGGCTACGTCAAGCGTATGAAGGCGGCGGTGAAGGCGGTGAGCGGGGAGACCGCCGATCTCGACGTCAAGATCGTGCAACTCGTGAAGCTCATGCGCGCCGGCGTCGAGGTGAAGATGTCGAAGCGGTCCGGCGAGTTCGTGACGCTGCGCGAGGTGGTGGAGGAGGTCGGCCGCGACGCCGTGCGCTTCATGATGCTCTATCGCAAGAACGACGCGGCGCTCGATTTCGATCTCGCCAAGGTGATCGAGCAGTCGAAGGACAATCCGGTGTTCTACGTCCAGTACGGCCACGCGCGGGGCCAGTCGGTGTTCCGCAACGCCGCCGAGTCGCTGCCCGATCTGCCGTCCGATCCGGCGGCGCGCACAGCCTATTTGTCGCAGGCGCGGCTCGACCGCCTCGACGACCCGGCGGAACTTGCGATGATGCGCAAGCTCGCGCTCTACCCGCGGCTGATCGAATCCGCCGCGCTGGCGCATGAGCCGCACCGGGTGGCGTTCTATCTCTATGAACTGGCGAGCGAATTCCACACCCAATGGGCGCGGGGGACGCACGCGCCTCATTTACGCTTCATTATCCAAGATGATCCACAACTGACCGTGGCCCGCCTCGCTTTGGTAGAGGGTTTTGTCACCGTTCTGGCTTTGGGATTGGCGCTTTTAGGGGTAGAAGCGCCAGGGGAGATGCGGTAGCTCGGACGCATTGGACCGGGGTTCGATGCCAGCGTGAGTCGGCCGGATGAGGCCGCCGAGGCATACCGGAACCGGATAGTAATGGCGGACGAAAACAGCGCTCGTTCTCGACTTGGTGATTCATTCGGCCGTGGGGCTGCGCCCGCAGCGCCTGCGAACGACCCGCTTGCGGAACTGGCGCGGCTGATCGGCCAGAACGACCCGCTTTCCGGATATGGCCGCGAGACGCACGCGCCGGCCCCGCAGCCCGAAACTGCCCCGCCCTACGAAAGCGCTCCCGCGCCGCCCTACGTCAGCGAGCCCGCACCGCGCTTTCCCGCCGAGACGCCGCCGCCGCGCTACATCGACCCGGCGCCGCAGTACGCCCCGGAGCCCGCGCCGCGTTACCAGGATCTGTCTTCGCGCCATCAAGACAGCACGCCACGCTATGCCGCCGAGTATCCCGTCCGCCATGCGGCCGATCCGGCGCCCATGAACGATTGGCCGGGCACGCCTGCGCCGGCTCCGTCGTATCCGCCCAGCGATCCGTTCGCGCTGCCGTCCGACCCGGTGCCGCAGCCGGACGCGCGGCACTACGACAGCCGGGGTTACGTCAGCCCGAATTTCCCCAGCCCGAACCAGCCGAGCCAAAACTATCCGCGCGAAAGCTATCCCAGCCACTCCTATGCCGATCCGCTCGGCCGGCCGGGCGAGAGCTATCAGCCCCAACTGCCCGGCTTCGATCCCCCCGGCTATGCGGCCGCGCCGCCCCGGCTGGGCTTTCCGCCGCCGCTCTATCCGCAGGAGCCGGAAGCCGGCTCGATGCCGCCTCCGCATGACGACGAATTCTACGATGACGCACCGCGCAGCCGCCCGCGCAAGGGCCTGCTGACCATCGCGGCCGTGCTCGGCCTCGCGGTGATCGGCACCGCCGGCGCGTTCGGCTATCGCAGCCTGTTCGGCGGCCCGGGCTCGTCCGCGCCGCCGCCGGTGATCCGCGCCAGCGGCGAGCCGAGCAAGGTCGCGCCGCCGCCGGCCAGCACCGACCAGTCGGCCAGCAAGTTCAGTTACGATCGCTTCGGCGACGCCGGCAAGGACGAGCAGGTGGTGCGGCGCGAGGAAAAGCCTGTCGATGTGTCGCGCGTCGCAACTCCGCCGCGCAGCGTGTTTCCGGGCGCGCCGGTTGTAAACTCGCCCTCGACCCGGCCGCCGAATGCGGCAACCACGGCGGCAGCCAATCCGCCGAGCGCGATCGGCGAGCCCCGCCGCGTGCGCACCGTTCCGATCCGCCCGGATCAGGGCGATGCCGCGCTTCCGCCACCCCCGGCGCCGGCGATGGCTGCGCCGCCGCGCCAGGCCAATGCGGCGGTCTCGGTCGTTCCCGTCACTCGCCAGGCTCCGGCACCCGTCGCCAACGCGCCGCTGTCCTTGAGCCCCGACGCCAACGCCAATGCTCTGCCGCCGCCGAGTGCGCAGGCCAGCGCGCCGCCGCCGCCGCGGCCCGCGCGGGTCGCTTCGGCCCCGGCTTCGGGCGGCGGGAGCTATCTCGTTCAGGTGTCCTCGCAGAGAAGCGAGGCCGACGCGCAGAACGCCTATCGCGGCATCCAGTCGAAGTATTCCAGCGTGCTGGGCAGTCACCCGCACACCATCCGCCGCGCGGATTTAGGGACCAAAGGCGTCTACTACCGCGCCATGGTGGGTCCGTTCGGCAGTCGCGAAGAGGCGGTCCAGGTCTGCGTCAGCCTCAAGCAGGCCGGCGGCGATTGCGTTGTGCAGCACTGAGGTGAGGCGGGCCGTTCGCCTTGCCCTTGGCGGCGGCCCACGCTAATCCGCGCCGATGGCGCCACGCGCTTTCATCACGGGACTGTCCGGTCTGACATTGACGGCGGAGGAGCGCGCATTCCTGCGCGAGGCTCGGCCGTGGGGCCTGATCCTATTCAAGCGGAACATTCAGGATAAGACTCAAGTTACTGATCTTGTTCATGAAGCATTGCATGAAGTGGGGGGCGACGCCCCGGTCCTGATCGACCAGGAGGGCGGCCGGGTGCAGCGGCTTCAGCCGCCGCACTGGCCGGCTTATCCGCCGGGAGCAGCCTATGGCCGCATCCATGACCGCGATCCCGAGGCGGGTCTTGCCGCCGCCCGGCTCGGCGCCCGGCTGATCTCCGCTGACCTTGCAGAACTCGGCATCAACGTCGACTGCCTGCCGCTCGCCGACGTGCCGGTCAGCGGCGCGGACAACGTGATCGGCGACCGCGCCTATGGCGAGACGCCGGACAAGGTCGCGGCCATCGCCTTGGCCGTTGCCGAGGGCCTCATGGCGGGCGGCGTCCTGCCGGTGCTCAAGCACATCCCCGGCCACGGCCGCGCCAACGCCGACAGCCACGAAAGGCTGCCGGTGGTGCACGCCTCCCGCGCAACGCTGGAAGCCACCGACTTCGCCGCATTCCGTCCCCTGAAAAGATTGCCGTTGGCAATGACCGCCCATGTGGTTTTCACGGCGTTCGACCCCGTGTCACCGGCCACGACTTCGGCCACAATGATCGGCCAAGTGATTCGCGGCTTCATCGGTTTCGACGGGCTTTTGATGAGCGACGACGTGTCCATGGGAGCGCTGTCCGGCTCGATCGCGGAGCGCACGCGCGCCTCGCTCGCGGCGGGCTGCGACGTGGTGCTCCATTGCAACGGCAACCTCGACGAGATGCGGGCGGTGGCCTCCGAGGCGCCGGAGCTTTCCGGCGAGGCGGCGCGGCGCGCGGCTGCGGCTTTGGCTGTGCGGAAGTCGCCGTCCGGGATTGATCTTGCCGCCGCCCGACGCGAGTTTGCCGCCATGATGCAGACCGGGATCGCCTGATGGCCGAAGCCGAAGCCTTCGAGACCGAACTGTCCGAACGCGGCACCGACGAGCCGGCGCTGCTGATCGACGTCGAGGGTTTTGAGGGCCCGCTCGACCTGCTGCTTGCGCTCGCCCGGCAGCAGAAGGTCGATCTCGCCAAGATCTCGATCCTGGCGCTGGCGGAGCAGTATCTCACCTTCATCGAGGAGGCGCGGAAGCTTCGATTGGAACTGGCCGCCGACTACCTCGTGATGGCGGCGTGGCTCGCCTATCTGAAATCGCGGCTGTTGCTGCCGGAGCCCGCGAGCCCCGACGGGCCGAGCGCCGAGGACATGGCGAATGCGCTCGCCTGGCGGCTGAAGCGCCTGGAGGCGTTCCGCGAGGTGTCGGGCCAGCTCATGGGCCGCCCGCAATTGCAGCGCGACATCTTCCAGCGCGGCGATCCCGAGCCCATCGCCGACATCAAGCACCCGCAATGGACCGCGACCCTGTTTGACCTGCTCTCGGCCTATGCCCGGCAGCGCCAGCAGAGCGCGCTGGCGCATGTGCGCTTCAAGCCGCGCAACGTTTGGGCCTTGCAGGAGGCCCGCGACATCCTGGAGCGGCTGGTCGGGCAGGCGGGCGACTGGGGCCGCCTCGACGGCTTCCTGTTGGAATATCTGGTGGAGCCGTCGATGCGGGCGACCGTGATGGCGTCGAGCCTCGCCGCGACCCTGGAGCTCGTCCGCGAGGGCACCCTGGAGGTGCACCAGCAATCGGCCTTCGCGCCGATCTATCTGCGCAAGCGCGACGAGGCGGGGCTGGCGGCGTTGAATTCGAGCACGGCGGCGCCGCGCGCGACGGAATAGAATAGTAGGGAGATTCGGAGGCATGGCGGCTTTGGCGGAACGGCGCATCATTCCCCACGAGGAGCTTCAGGCGCGGGCGGAGGAAAAATCCGAGGCGCAGGCGCAGGTGCGCCCGGAGCACCTGCGACTGTTGGAGGCGCTGTTGTTTGCCACCGCGGTCCCGCTCGACGAGAAGACGCTGTCGGCGCGGCTGCCGGAGGACGTCGATCTCAAGGCCGCTCTCCGCGCGCTGCAGGCCGAGTTCGCCCCGCGCGGGGTGAACCTCGTGCGCATCGGCAACAAATGGACCTTCCGCACCGCAGGCGACCTGTCGTGGCTTCTCACCAAGGAGGCCGTGGTCCCCAAGAAGCTGTCGCGGGCGGCGATCGAGACGCTCGCCGTGATCGCCTACCACCAGCCGGTGACCCGCGCCGAGGTCGAGGAAATCCGCGGCGTGGTGATGGCGAAGGGCACCTTCGACGTCCTGATGGAGACCGGCTGGATCCGCCCGCGCGGCCGCCGCAAGACGCCGGGACGGCCGATCACCTACGGCACCACCGAAGCCTTCCTGTCGCACTTCACGCTGGAGGCGCTGGCCGACCTGCCGGGGCTCGACGAGCTGAAAGGGTCCGGCCTGCTCGACGGCCGGCTGCCGCCGGGCTTCTCGGTGCCGATGCCGTCGGACGATCCGCAACTGCGCGACGACGAGGACCCGCTCGAGCCGGGCGATCTCGACCTCGGGCTCGCGCCGCCGCCGGAGCGGATCGAGGAGTAGTCAGCCTCGGACTCGCCAGCGATTTGAGACATTGAGCCGCGCCGGGCACAACGCGCCGGCGCGGCTTGTAGTTCTTGGGTACGCGCGGTCTAAGCGCGACGACTAGCAGCCGTAGAACGTGCCGTAGTGCCAGTAGCCGCCCGGAGGAATCGGGCCTGCCGGACCGTGTCCGCAGTAGCCGCCACGATACCCGGCGCCTCGATAGTACCGACGGTCATCATAGTACCGACGGTCACCACGACGGCTCTCGCTGGCGGCGACGGCGGCCGCAGTGCCGATGACGCCGAGCATGACGGCCGCGGCCGCGGCGTTATTGTTGCCACGGCGATACCGGCGCCGCTGCTGCGAGCCGACCTCGATGTCCTGGGCCAGCTCGACCGCCGGCAGGGGGGATTTTGAAACCGGCGCCGCGGTCGCGGACGTAAAGCCGAAACTCACGGCAATCATCGCCGAGGCCGCAACGGCAATGGCCTGATTGCGCTTGATGGTCATGGTCGTGCCTTTCTCCTGCTGCCCGCGATTGAGCATGCTAGGCAAC
The DNA here is from genome assembly GCA_945861855.1 of Rhodoplanes serenus. GTDB lineage: Bacteria > Pseudomonadota > Alphaproteobacteria > Rhizobiales > Xanthobacteraceae > Z2-YC6860. Next base: position 4,447 of record CAMAWG010000089.1, on the reverse strand, counting down.
GGCCTTGGCGGCGATATGTTCCACCAGATCAAGGGTATTTTGGCCGCAGGGCCCCTAAACCCATGATGGTTCCGAGTTCACCCTGACTCGGCTCGGCCGCCGGTCATCCTTGTTTTTGCGCTGCCTTGGGCCTAGTTTCACGGCCAAACCGGGACCGGCGGGATTTGGCCGGTCCGCGCGGAGGGTTGTCTGATGGGTTCCATGAGTCTTTGGCACTGGATCGTGGTGATCGCCGTGGTCCTGCTGCTGTTTGGCCGGGGCAAGATCTCCGAGCTGATGGGCGACGTGGCCCAGGGCATCAAGTCCTTCAAGAAGGGCATGGCCGACGACGAGACCGCCAAGGCCGCCGACCCGGCCAAGACCACCGATGGCAAGATCATCGATCATGTGGCCGCCACGCCCGCCGAGGCGGCAAAGCCCGGCGATCCGCTCAAGCAGCACGCGCAAACCGAGCGCAAGTTCGAGGGCTCAGCGGGCTGATTTTCACGGCCAGCGGGCAGTCGAGCGCGAGATAAGGGGCGCCGGCCAGCAGGGTCGCGCCCCTTGGAGTTAGACGACCCATGTTCGACATCGGTTGGAGCGAGCTCCTGGTCATCGGCATCGTCGCGCTGATCGCGATCGGGCCGAAGGAGTTGCCCGGAGTCCTGCGCACCGTCGGCCAGTTCATGGGCAAGATCCGGCGCATGGCGTCGGAATTCCAGGACCAGTTCCGCGACGCGATGCGCGAGGCCGAGCTGGCCGACGTGAAGAAGCAGGTCGACGAGATGACCAGCGCGGCGACCGACTTCACCAACTACGATCCGATGGCGAGCGTCCGCAAGGAATTCGACGACTTCGGCGCCGACAAGCCGGCGGCGACCGCGGCGCTGCCGCCGATCGACACCGTGACCAGCGCGCCGGCCGAGGCGCCGCCGCAACCCGCTGCCACGCCCGCGCCTGACGACAAGTCCAGCACTGCCCCGCAAGCAACTCCGCCCAATTCTGGCCCGCCCAAGTCCGGGGAGGGGGCATGAACGTCCACAGCGAGCGACCCGACCCCGACAAGGACGAGATCGAGGCCAGCAAAGCGCCGCTGATGGATCACCTGATCGAGCTGCGCTCGCGGCTGATCAAGGCGGTGCTGGCGTTCTTCGTCGCCGCGCTATTCTGCTTCTTCTTCGCCAAGCCGATCTACAACATCCTGGTGTGGCCCTACGTCTGGATCGCCGGCGTCGAGAACTCGAAGTTCATCTACACCGCGCTGCTGGAGTACTTCATCACCCAGTTGAAGCTGGCGATGTTCGGCGCCGCGTTCGTTTCGTTCCCGGTGATCGCCACGCAGATCTACATGTTCGTCGCGCCCGGCCTATACCGCCACGAGCGCCAGTCGTTCGTGCCGTATCTCGTCGCCACGCCGATCTTCTTCTTCCTCGGCTCGATGGTGGTGTATTTCGTCGTCATGCCGATGCTGGTGCGCTTCTCGCTCGGCATGCAGCAGACGGCGGGCGACGGCCAGCCCGAGATCGCGCTGCTGCCCAAGGTCGGCGAGTACCTGTCGCTGGTGATGGGGCTGATTTTGGCGTTGGGCGTCGCGTTCCAGCTTCCGGTGATCCTGACGCTGCTCGGCCGCATCGGCATCGTGTCGTCGCAGATGCTGCGCGAGAAGCGGCGCTATTTCATCGTCATCGCCTTCGTCATCGCCGCGGTGCTCACCCCGCCCGACGTGTTGAGCCAGATGTCGCTGGCGATCCCCTTGATGCTGCTCTACGAGGGCTCGATCTGGTCGGTGAAGATCGTCGAGGGCAAGGCGAAGAAGAAGGCGGAGGAGGCCGAAGCCAAGAAGGCCGCCGACGAGGCCAAAGAGCGGGCCGAGGCGAAAGCCAAGGCCGAAGCGAATGCCGTGCGCGACGCCGCCTCGGCTGTTCACGACGACGACAAGCCGCCCCAGGCGTAGGCGTGCGGCACCGCGTCTGCGTTATGATGCCGTTCGACGAATCATGAACCCATGAATTCGTCATGCCCGGCCATGTGCCGGGCATCCACGCCTTAAGTTTTTCGGTAAGAAAGACGTGGATGACCGGGACATAGGCGAGCGAAGCGACGCCGTCCTTCGGACGGCTATGCCCGGCCATGACGTGGATAAAGTTTGCCATGCACGACATTCGATGGATCAGAGAGCACGCGGCCGAGTTCGACAAGGCGCTGAACAGGCGGCCGCTCGACGACGAATCCAAGCAGCAGTTTTCCTCCGCGAATTTGCTGAGCCTCGACGAGCGCCGCCGCGCGGCGATCCAGAAATCCGAACAGGCGCAGGCGCGAAGGAACGCGGCGTCGAAGGAGATCGGCGCGGCCAAGGCAAGGAAGGACGAGGCCGAGGCGAAGGCGCTGATGGCCGAGGTCAACGCGCTGAAGACCACGCTGCCGGCGCTGGAGGCCGAGGCGAAGGCGGCCGAGGAGGAGCTGAACAAGATTCTGGCGACGATCCCGAACCTGCCGCTCGACGAGGTGCCGGATGGCAAGGACGAGACCGGCAACGTCGAGCATCACAAGTTCGGGGCGAAGCGCGAGTATGGATTCACGCCGAAGCAGCATTTTGAGTTGGGCGAAGCGCTGGGGCTGATGGATTTCGAGACGGCGACGAAGTTGTCGGGCGCCCGGTTCGTTGTCTTGAAGGGCGCGCTGGCGCGGCTCGAACGCGCGCTCGGGCAGTTTATGCTCGATGTGCATACTGGCGAGCATGGATACACAGAGGTCAATCCGCCGTTGTTGGTTCGTGATGATGCGATGTTCGGAACTGCCCAGTTGCCAAAATTTAGAGAGGATCAATTCGGGGTCGTATTTCCTGCCATGGAAGCGCGGATTCAGAATTTGGTGGCTACACAACAAGACGGCAAACTTGTCGTCGAAGCTCAAATAGCGGGTAGCGACGGAACGCTAGGTTTTGATATTGACGATCCAAAACATCGAATTGAGCTTACTCGCAACGCTATAAGGATGTTTCACACACTTTGGCTCATTCCCACCGCTGAGGTTTCGCTTACGAACCTTGTTCGTGAATCTATTGTCGATACCGACAAACTTCCCATGCGCTACACCGCCTGCACACCCTGCTTCCGCGCCGAGGCCGGCGCCGCAGGCCGCGACACCCGCGGCATGATCCGCCAGCACCAGTTCACCAAGGTCGAGCTGGTTTCGATCACCACGCCGGAGCAATCCAAGGACGAGCACGAGCGCATGCTGTCGTCGGCCGAGGAAATTTTGCGCCGGCTCGATCTGCCCTATCGCGTCATCACGCTGTGCACCGGCGACATGGGCTTCGCCTCGCAGAAGACCTACGACATCGAGGTCTGGCTGCCGGGCCAGGCCATGTACCGCGAAATCTCCTCCTGCTCGGTGTGCGGCGAATTCCAGGCGCGGCGCATGAACGCGCGCTATCGCGGCAAGGACGGCAAGCCTCAGTTCGTGCACACGCTGAACGGCTCGGGCGTCGCGGTCGGCCGCGCGCTGATCGCGGTGATGGAAAACTACCAGCAGGCCGACGGCTCGATCGTGGTGCCGGACGCGCTCGCGCCCTATATGGGTGGGGTGAAGACGATCGAGCGGAAGGCATGAATTGGTTTCCACGCATGCAGCTCTCGTGTCCCGCGCGCGGTGCAGCGCGCAGCGCAGCGAAGCGGTGCACCGCAGATGCGGGACCCAGCTTTGCTTCGATAACAAGCTGGGTCCCGGGTCTGCAGCGCACCACCAAGCGGTGCTGCGCTGCGCCCGGGACAAGAGGACTGTAATGCGCATCCTGGTCACCAACGACGACGGCATCCACGCGCCCGGTCTCGAGACCATGGAGACGATCGCACGCGCGTTGTCCGACGACGTCTGGATCGTGGCGCCGGAATACGACCAGTCCGGCGTGTCGCATTCGCTGTCGCTCAACGATCCGCTGCGGCTGCGCCAGATCGGCGAGCGCAAGTTCGCGGTCAAAGGCACGCCGACCGACTGCGTCATCATGGGCGTGCGCCACATCATGAAGGACAAGGCCGACCTGGTGCTGTCCGGCGTCAATCGCGGCCGCAACGCCGGCGAGGACGTGCTGTATTCCGGCACGGTGGCGGCGGCCAAGGAGGCGGCGGTGCTCGGCATTCCCTCGCTCGCGCTGTCGCAGGCCTATGCCTCGGCCAGCAAGCAGATGCCGTATTGGCAGACCGCGATCCAGCATGCGCCCGACATCATCCGCCGCGTGCTGGAGGAGGGCATCCCGCGCGACGTGCTGGTCAACATCAACTTCCCCGATTGCGCGCCGGGCGCGGTGAAGGGCATCGCGGTGTCGAGCCAAGGCAAGCGCGACCAGCAATTGCTGCACATCGAGGCGCGCCACGACGGCCGCGGCAATCCGTACTACTGGATCGCCTTCGCGCGCGGCCACAAGCCGACCGGCGCCAACGGCACGGATTTGAACGCGCTCATGGACAAC
>CAMAWG010000088.1 GCA_945861855.1 Rhodoplanes serenus | reverse complement strand
AACCCGAAGGCCAAGCGCGTCGAGGTCCGCTTCCCCGATCCGCTCGCCAATCCGTATCTCGGCTTCGCCGCGATGCTGATGGCCGGTCTCGACGGCATCAAGAACAAGCTCCACCCCGGCGAGGCGATGGACAAGGATCTCTACGATCTGCCGCCGAAGGAGCTGAAGAAGATTCCGACGGTGTGCGGAAGCCTGCGCGAGGCCCTTTCGAACCTCGAGAAGGACAACGCCTTCCTCACGGTCGGCGGCGTGTTCGACGCCGATTTCATCGAGAGCTACATCGAGCTGAAGATGACCGAGGTGATCCGCTTCGAGCACACCCCGCATCCGGTCGAGTACGAGATGTACTATTCGGGCTGATCGGCGGGCTGCAATGTAACGTCAAAAGGGCGCTCCTTTCGGAGCGCCCTTTTCATTTCAGGCTGTTGTCCCGATGCAATCCGGAAGTCTGCGCCGTGATGGAGCGCTTAAGCCGCCGCCGAAACCTTGGCACCGGTCGGGACGGAGGCAACCGTCTTCAATATCTGCGAAGCGATCTGGTAGGGGTCGCCTTGGGAGTTCGGGCGGCGGTCTTCCAGATAGCCCTTGTAGTCGTTCTTGATGAAGCTGTGCGGCACGCGGACCGACGCGCCGCGGTCGGCAACACCGTAGCTGAACTTGTTCCAAGGAGCAGTCTCGTGCTTGCCGGTCAGACGCTTGTCGTTGTCCGGCCCGTAGACGGCGATGTGTTCCATGAGATTCTTCTCAAAGGCCGCCATCAGCGCCTCGAAGTAAGCCTTGCCGCCGACCGTGCGCAGATACTCGGTCGAGAAGTTGGCGTGCATGCCCGAGCCGTTCCAGTCGGTGTCGCCGAGCGGCTTGCAGTGATACTCGATGTCGATACCGTAGCTCTCGGTGAGCCGCTGCATCAGGTAGCGGGCCATCCACATCTCGTCGGCGGCCTTTTTGGAGCCCTTGCCGAAAATCTGGAATTCCCACTGGCCCTTCGCCACCTCGGCGTTGATGCCTTCGTGGTTGATGCCGGCGGCGAGGCAGAGGTCGAGATGCTTCTCGACGATCTCACGCGCGACCGAACCGACATTGCTGTAGCCGACGCCGGTGTAATACGGGCCCTGCGGCGCCGGATAACCGGTGGTCGGGAAGCCGAGCGGGCGGCCATCCTTGTACATGAAGTATTCCTGCTCGAAGCCGAACCACGCGCCCGGGTCGTCGAGAATGGTGGCGCGCTTGTTCGTGGAATGCGGAGTGACGCCGTCCGGCATCATGACTTCGCACATGACCAGAGCGCCGTTGGTCCGCGCGCCGTCCGGATAAATCGCGACGGGCTTCAGAACGCAGTCTGAACTTCTGCCCTCGGCCTGCATCGTCGAGCTGCCGTCAAAGCCCCACAGCGGAAGCTGCTCCAGCGTCGGGAAGCTGTCGTAGTCCTTGATCTGCGTCTTGCCACGCAGATTGGGAACCGGGGTGTACCCGTCCAGCCAGATGTATTCGAGCTTGTACTTTGCCATTTCAGTCCTCTCAAATTGACGATGCGACGTTGAGCGAATCTCGACCCGGCTTGGCCGCCAAGATCGCGCTTGGCCACCTGCGCCTGCGGCGCACGAAGCATCAAATATGCCAACCGTCGCGCCGGCCGCTCCCACCTGCAAAACAAACGTGAGGCCGCGCGGTGCGCATCCCAGCATACGCATTAATGGGGACATCGAGCCGGCGCCGCGGCGGCTGCCGCTAACCGGCGGAGGCTTCAGGGTTCTCAGAAAAATGCCGAACAAATGCGCAAATTCGACGCTGCACGTAATGTTGGCAATTCGCTGCTTTTAACGGGGCGTGTCGCGTAAACCGCGTGCAAAACCTTTCGCAAGGAACTATCTCACACGTCCACGCGTAGGGTTGAGTCTCACGCACAAGTCTCACGCACAACATCGAAAGGAGAGACGAGCAATGACTGCCAATGTCACGCCAACGTCGGCGAAGATCTACCAGTTTCCCGTCGGAGGCCGGCGAGGCGCAAACGCTGTTCGCGAACAGGCCAAGCCCGCAGCCGACGTGAGGCTGCAGCTGGTTTCGGGCGAAGCGCTCGGCGGCGGCTGGTATCACGACGCAGCGATCCAGGAGTCCAAACTTGCGAGCGATCACTGATGTCGCCAAGGAACCCAGTGCAAAGGTTCTGCCGGTCGTGGATCGGCGTTCAACACGAAAGAGGGCCGCAGCAAATCGCCTCGGCCCTCTTTCCTTTTTGTGAAGTGAATTGACAAGCGTCCGATCGCGCGGGCGTCACGCGCCGAAGATCGACCAGCCCAGCCGCTTGGTCAGCGCCTCAAGCGCGATCCGGCCGAGATGAGAGTTGCCGGAGGCGTCCAGCCCAGGCGACCACACGGCGATGGAAGCCTTCCCCGGCGCGATCGCCAAGATGCCGCCGCCGACGCCGCTCTTGCCCGGAAGCCCGACCCGATAGGCGAACTCGCCTGAGCCGTCGTAGTGGCCGCAGGTCAGCATCACCGCGTTGATGCGTCGCGCGCGCTCCGGCGGCACGACCGACAGGCCGGTCGAGGGATTGCGGCCGAGATGGGCCAGAAAGCGCCCGGCCATCGCAAGCTGGCGGCACGACATGGCGATGGCGCAATGATGGAAGTAGACGCCGAGCGTGAAATCCACGGGATTGTCGAGCACGCCGAACGATTTCATGTAGTTGGCGAGGGCGATGTTGCGAAATCCGGTGCGCTGTTCCGAGGCCGCGACGGCCTCGTCGATCGCGACCGATGAATCGTCGGCGAGAAACCGCATGAACCTCAGGATTTCCCCCAGCACCTCGCGCGGCTGATGTCCGGACAGTATGACGTCGGTGACGGCGATGGCGCCCGCATTGATGAACGGGTTGCGCGGTATGCCGCGCTCATGTTCGAGCTGGACGATGGAGTTGAAGGCGCTGCCGGAAGGCTCGCGGCCGACGCGGCGCCATAACCGGTCGCCGGCCTTGCCCAAGGCAAGTGTCAGCGTGAAAACTTTGGAGATGCTCTGGATCGAGAACGGGGTTTCGCTGTCGCCCGCCACAGCAACATGGCCTTCGGCGTCGATCACGACGAGGCCGAAGGATTTGGAGTCGACGCGCGCCAGTTCGGGAATGTAGCTCGCGACCTCGCCGCGGTCCGGCCGCTGCCGCATCTCGTCGGCGATCTCGCTCACGACGCGGTCGAGGTTGGCGCGGCTCATCGAAAGATCATGCTCGGCCTAGTCGTATTTAGACATGCGCAACGGCTCGACCTGCCCGCCGTCCATGTCGATGGCCGCACCCTGCAGCCATCGCCCGCGCGGCGAGACGATGAAGGCCACCAGGCCCGCCACATCCTCGGGCGTTCCGAACCGCGTGATGTCGAGCTCCCGGCGGTGATGCTCGACGGCCTCGGCTTCGCCGAGGCCGGTGCGCGCCATGATGATCCCAAGCCTATGGCGGAAGCGGTCGGTTTCGACCGAGCCCGGATTGATGCTGTTCACCTGCACACCGTCGCGTTTTCCCAAGTCGGCCAGCGCCTTCATGAAGGCAAGCTGCGCGCCAATCACGGAGGATCCGATCATGTAGTCGGCGACCGGCGCGCGGCCGCCGATGCCGGCGATGGCGACGATCGAGCCGCCGCTGCTCTTCAGCAGGGGCCAGGCGGCGCGGCAGAGCCGCACCTGTGCGAAGAATTTGAGATCAAAACCCGCGTCCCAGTCCGCGTCGGTGAGCGCGAAGAAGTCGCCGCGCCGCGCGGCGCCGGCGTTGTTGATCAGGATGTCGAGCCGGCCGAAGCGCTCTTTGGCGAGACCCGCGAGCCTTTTAGGCTCGCCCTCCCCGCGCAGGTCGGCGGCATGGATCTCGGCCCTTCGGCCCAGCGCGCGAACGGCCGCGGCGACGGCGTCGAGCGCGCTCGCGTCGCGGGCCGTCAGGAGCAGATCGCAGCCCGCGCCCGCCAGCTCCAGCGCGATGCCCCGGCCGATGCCGCGGCTCGCGCCGGTCAGCAGCGCAACCTTGCCTTGGAGATCGGAACTCATCGATCAATCGATACGGATCGACAGCGATCCGTCAACCTAGACGGCGAGAAACACGAAAACGATGGCCGCCGCGGCGAGTGCGAAGGCGATATAGGCCTGCCGCCGATGCCCGCTCCCGTAAGCCCCGGCCTTTCGCCGCGCCTGGATCAACTCGGCCTCGTACTCGTCCGACGATGAATAGGCACAGGCAAGCGCAAGCCCGGCGCACGCCTGCAGCGCCAGCGCATGGGCTGCAATATGGGCCTCGGATCCGTTCTGGAGACGCGGGTGCCGCATGACGCGCATGCTACCCGGCGCGGGTAAACGCCGCGTATGCGGACAGGATTGGGGCTTGCTTGCAGCCTATTGCAGCGCGGCAACCGCTTGGCCCGGCGCGGGAATGCGTTGCGGCATCGGCGCAGACCCGGACCCGGCACGATCGAATTCGACGCGGTTTCGGCCATTGTGCTTGGCGCGATAGAGGGCGGCGTCCGCCCGCGCCAGCAACGAATCGATCGCACCGGGCGCGATCGTACTTGCAACGCCGATGCTCACGGTCGCTCCGATCTCATGCCCCGAGATCGTCACGCCCGCGGCCTGGAAGGCGGCGCGCAGGCGTTCGGCCACGAGCCCCGCCTCGGCGGCATTGCCCGGCAGGATCGCGGCGAACTCCTCGCCACCCAGGCGGCCGATCACGTCGGTCGCGCGCACATTGCCGGCCGCGACGCTGGCGAACACCTTGAGCGCGTCATCGCCGATCGCATGGCCAAACCGGTCGTTGATCGACTTGAACTTGTCCAGATCGAACAGCAGCACGCTCACGAATTGCGATTTGCGGCCGCGCCGTTCGAGCATGAGGTTGGCGGCTTCGAGGAAGGCGCGCCGGTTGAACAGCCCGGTCAGGAGGTCGGTCATTGCAGCGGTCTTATGCACGAGCGCGACGCGCTCCTTCGCCATCACCACGACAACGAACGCCGTGCCGACCACGTAAATCAAGGTCTGGAATGCGAACAGTGCGAACAGCCCGTCGGACGACGCGGTCGGCAGCAGCAGCATCTGCGCCACGGGCGCCAGGAACACCGCGCCGTGCAGCAGCGGTATGCCGATCCAGAACCATCGCGTGGCGAGATCGCGCCGCCGCTCGCGCCGCAATTCGAAGGCGGTCAGGAATGCGTAGAGCGCGACCACCAGCGACGACAGCACCACGCGTGCCTGCTCGGAGGCGGCGAAGTCCGAAAACTGCATGGCGAGGAACCATGCCACCGCGCCCGAAAACAGCGCGCCCGGCAGCACGGCGCGGCCCTGGAACAGGCGTGCGCCGTTCCAGATCATGCCGCAGGCAATAAACAGGAAGGCATTGGGCATTTCGGGCGTGACGAAGCCGACCGTGCCTTGCGTGCTCCAGAGCATGACCGCGGACGTTCCCATCAGATATGCTCCGCCCCACCAGGCGAGCGCGCGCACGTTCCGCTCCTGCAGCCACAGCACCAGAAGGAACACGCCAAGCAACCCAGCGATCGAGGTTGCCACCGTGAACAGCGTCGCCTGATCGAAGATCATGAGGTTTCGAAGCCCGAGCGTTCTGCCCGAAGGCGCTCCATGTGGGCCGGCATGGTTCCCGCCGGTCCACGCACTATCGCCTATGGCCTTTTCCGAAGCGTTGTGGGTTTCGAGCGCCTTTTCGAGGAAACAGCTGGAAAAATTGCAGACAAATGGACGAAAAATAAAAAGGGGCGCCGAAGCGCCCCTGAATTGCAACGGAGGAACCGTTGGACAGCGCCTGTTGGATCAGCGCTTGGAGAACTGGAACGACCGGCGGGCCTTGGCGCGGCCGTATTTCTTGCGCTCGACCACGCGCGAGTCGCGGGTCAGGAACCCGCCGCGCTTGAGCGCGCCGCGCAGATCCGGCTCGTAGTAAGTCAGCGCCTTGGAAATGCCGTGACGCACCGCGCCGGCCTGGCCGGACAGGCCGCCGCCCGACACCGAGCAGACCACGTCGAACTGGCTCGCCCGGTTGGCGGCGACCAGCGGCTGCTGGATCAGCATGCGCAGCACTGGGCGTGCGAAGAACACCTCGACCGGCCTCGTGTTCACGACGATCTTGCCCGAACCCGGCTTGATCCAAACGCGAGCAACGGCGTTCTTGCGCTTGCCGGTGGCATAGGCGCGGCCCTGCTTGTCGAGTTTTTGCACGTATTTCGGGGCTTCCGGCGCTGCCGGCTTCAGCGTGCCGAGCTGGTCGAGCGATTGCATGGTCTCGGCCATCACGCGGCCGTCATGTTCTTGCGATTCAACGATCCGACATCCAGTTTTTCAGGCTGCTGGGCGGCGTGCGGATGCTCGGCGCCCTTGTAGACGCGGAGATTGCCGAACTGCATGCGCCCCAACGGCCCGTGCGGCAGCATGCGCTGCACCGCCTTCTCGACAATGCGCTCGGGGAACTTGCCGTCGAGGATCGAGCGGGCCGAGCGCTCCTTGATTCCACCGATGAAGCCGGTGTGGTGCATGTAGACTTTCTTTTCCCGCTTGCGCCCGGTGAAGACCACTTTCTCGGCGTTGATGACGATGACGTTGTCGCCGTCGTCCATGTGCGGGGTGTAGCTCGGCTTGTGCTTGCCGCGCAGCCGCATGGCAATGATCGTGGCGAGCCGGCCGACGACCAGCCCGCTGGCATCGATCAGAACCCATTTCTTCTGAATATCCGCAGTCTTGGTGGAGTATGTTGACATGAGACTTGAGGTCCGTGAAGGCGGCGTCGAATGTTGCGCGGCTTGTAGCGGACGCCCCCCGCGCGGTCAACGCCATTCGCTTGCTGAATATCAAGCAGTATCAGTTGGTTATAAGAACGGTATTTAAATACCAGCTATGAACCTCAATCATTTCACCGGGATCGAGTAGGTCGATGTGACATGTGCGACCGGCTCATCGATCCCTTCCGAGAGAATCGTCACCTCCCCGACCGCCAGCCGTTTGCCGAGCTTGAGCAGACGGCATTCGGCGATCAGGTCGCGCGCCGCAGGCTTGCGCAAAAAGTTGATGTTGAGATTGGTCGTTACCGCAAGCGGCACCGGCCCGATCGACGCGAGCAGGCCGACATACATCGCGAAGTCGGCCAGCGCCATCATGGTTGGCCCGGAGATCGTGCCGCCCGGCCGGATGAACTCCGCCTGATAGGACTGCCGCACCCGGCCGCCGCCATGCCAGACCTCCTCAATCGTGAGCCCGCTCGCGTCATGGAACACCTGGGGGAATTCGGCCCTCAGGAAGCGATCCAACTGCTCAACGCTCATGGCGGATTGCGCCATCCGACGGCCCCCTTGGTTCGGCTCGCTTGGTCTCATAGATCGGATACAATGCCCGAATCCAAAGCACAAAAGGCGCTGCGAAGGTTGCAATGAACATCCAGACCGCCCGCGCCGCCAGCACCGAACCGGAGTTGTTGAAGGAAAACTGCGGCCCGGTCGCCGTGCTGACGCTCAACCGCCCGGCGGCGCGCAACAGCCTTTCGGAGGTGCTGCTGGGTCAGCTTGGCGCCGCGCTGCGCGAGATCGCGGCGGACCGGAACGTGCGGGCCGTGGTGCTGGCCGCCAACGGGCCGGCGTTCTGCGCCGGCCACGACCTCAAGGAGCTGACCGGACGCCGCACCGACCCCGATGGCGGCCGCGCCTATTTCCAGCAGATCATGACCGCCTGCAGCGCGACGATGCAGCAGATCGTCACCCTGCCCCAGCCGGTGATCGCGGCGGTGCAGGGCGTGGCGTCGGCCGCCGGCTGCCAGCTCGTCGCAACCTGCGATCTCGCCATCGCCGGGACCAAAGCCGGCTTCGCCACGCCCGGCGTCGATATCGGGCTGTTCTGCTCGACGCCGATGGTGGCGCTGTCGCGCAACGTCGCCCGGAAGCACGCCATGGAAATGCTGCTCAACGGCGATATCGTCCCGGCGGAAAAGGCCGCCGCGATGGGGCTCGTCAACGAGGTGGTCGCCGCGGGCGAGGAACGCGCCAAGGCGATCGAGCTTGCCAACAAGATTGCGTCGAAATCCGCCCACGTCATCGGCATCGGCAAAGCGGCATTCTACCGCCAGATCGAATTGCCGCTCGCCGAGGCCTACGCCTATGCCTCCAAGGTGATGACCGAGAACATGATGGCGCGCGATGCCGAGGAAGGCATCTGCGCCTTCATCGAAAAGCGCGATCCCAGTTGGGAAGACCGCTGATCGCCACATGGATCACGACGCTTATCCCGACGCCTTCATCCGCGGCATCCTGAACACCGTCAAAACGATCGCGATGGTCGGCGTCTCGCCGAAGGACAACCGGCCGAGCTATTTCGCTTTCAAGTATCTGCTCGAACGCGGCTACCGCATGATCCCGGTCAATCCGGGTCAGGCGGGCAAGGAGCTCCTTGGGCAGAAGGTCTACGCCAGGCTCGCCGACGTTCCGGAGCCGATCGACATGATCGATGTGTTCCGCGCCTCGCCATTTGCCGCCGGCGTGGTGGACGAGGCGCTGGCCATGACGCTCAAGCCCGCAGTGATCTGGATGCAGCTTGGCGTGCGCGACGACGGCGCCGCCGCCAAGGCCGAGGCCGCCGGTCTCAAGGTGGTGATGAACCGCTGCCCGAAGATCGAGTATGGGCGGCTGTCCTCCGAGATCGGATGGATGGGGGTGAATTCCCGCACCTTGAGCTCGAAGAAGGCCCCGCTTCTGGGCAAGGGCGTGCAGCGGATGTCGCTCAATCGCTCCTCCTCGGCCGGCGGCTCGACCGCAGCAGCGGACCACGCCGCCGAGCGTGCAGCGCACAATAACGACGCGGGAACAAAGTCTTAAGAGCGGCATTTTTGCTGTGGGCTTAAGCTCATTTTCGCTGTGAACCTGATTCGATCTGTGTGCGTCTAACCGACAGCCGCGCTTCCGCGGCCAGCAGGGGACGTCAATGAGAATTCAATTCGCGATCGCAGTCGCGTTTATTGCCCTCGCGCCGGTCGGCGCATCCGCCGCCGAAACCCAGGACGAGCAGAACGCCTGCATGAACGACGCCTTCAACGTCTGCGGCCATGCCATTCCCGACCGCGACCGGGTGGCCGCATGCCTTTCGAAGAACATCAGGAAGATCTCGCCTGCCTGCCGCACCGTCATGCAGCGCTATCCGAAGCCGACATCGACGGCGAACCGCGCAAAGCTGACGGCCAACTGATCCTCCCGGGCCGCAGCCGATAGAACGGACGTCTCCAGCGACGGTTGCTTTGAGAATGGCGGTTGCGAAATAACGCAGCCGCCGGTCTTTGCCTTGACCGGCCCCTGTGGTTCGATACGGTCCGCGCGCTGACCGCCGAATTGCCGCCGATCCCATTTGAACAGTGAGGGGCCCATGGCCGAACGCACACCCGGTTTTGCCACGCTTGCGATCCACGCCGGAGCGCAGCCCGATCCCACCACCGGCGCGCGCGCGACCCCGATCTACCAGACCACGAGCTTCGTGTTCGACGACGTCGATCACGCAGCCTCCCTGTTCGGGCTGCAGGCCTTCGGCAACATCTACACCCGCATCGGCAACCCGACCAACGCGGTGCTGGAGGAGCGGATCGCGGCGCTGGAAGGCGGCACCGCCGGCCTCGCCGTTGCCTCCGGCCACGCCGCGCAGGTGCTGGTGTTCCACTGCCTGATGAAGCCCGGCGACGAGTTCGTGGCGTCGCGCAAGCTCTATGGCGGATCGATCAACCAGTTCAACCACGCGTTCAAGAATTTCGGCTGGAACGTGTCCTGGGCCGACCCCGACGATCTCGGCTCGTTCGAGAAGGCGATAACGCCCAAGACCAAGGCGATCTTCATCGAGTCGATTGCCAATCCGGGCGGCGTCATCACCGATATCGAGTCGGTCGCGAACATTGCGCGGCGCGCCGGCGTGCCGCTCATTGTCGACAACACGCTGGCCACGCCCTACCTCTGCAAGCCGATCGACTACGGCGCCGACGTCGTCGTGCATTCGCTGACGAAATTCCTCGGCGGCCACGGCAACTCGATCGGCGGTATGATCGTCGACGCCGGCACCTTCAACTGGTCGCGCGAGAACCGCTACCCGATGCTGTCGGAGCCCAGGCCCGAATACAACGGCATCGTGCTGCACGAGACCTTCGGCAACTTCGCCTTCGCCATCGCCTGCCGGGTGCTGAGTCTCCGCGACATCGGGCCGGCGCTGTCGCCGTTCAATGCATTCCTGATCCTGAACGGCGTCGAGACCTTGCCGCTGCGCATGCAGCGTCACTGCGACAACGCCAACGCGGTTTCGCACTGGCTGTCGCAGCACGGCAGCGTCGCCTGGGTGAGCTATCCGGGGCTGGCCGGCGACCGCTACCACAACCTCGCCAAGAAATACGCGCCCAAGGGCGCGGGCGCGGTGTTCACCTTCGGGCTCAAGGGCGGCTACGACGCGGGCGTGAAACTGGTCTCGAACGTGAAATTGTTCTCGCACCTCGCCAACATCGGCGACACCCGCTCGCTGATCATCCATCCGGCCTCGACCACGCATCGCCAACTCTCCGACGCGCAGAAGGTGCAGGCCGGCGCCGGACCGGACGTGGTGCGTCTGTCGATCGGGCTCGAGGACAAGGACGACATCATCGCCGATCTCGAACAGGCGCTGGCGGCGGCGTGATGGCTGATCCAACGCGCGTTTCACTCGCCACCGCCACGCCCGGCGGCGGCTTCCCGTTCTTCGGCGACAACGCTGCGGCCGTCATCAACGAGACCGACCCGTCGCTCAATGTCGAGACCCAGAACACCAAGGGCAGCGCCGAGAACATCGGCCTCCTGGAAGCGGGCTCGATGGACATCGCGCTGGTCGCGGGCGAGCCGGCCTACGAGGCCTTCGCCGGCATCGGCCGCGCGCCGACCAAGCTGAAGATCGTCCAGGCGATCTATTCCAACCCCGGCATGTTCGCCGTGCGCTCCGACAGCCCGGCGAAGACGCTCCGCGACCTCGTCGGCAAGCCCATTGCCTGGGGCACGCGCGCGTCGGGGCTGACGCTGCTCGGCCGCTACGTCACCGACGGTCTCGGCCTCGATCGCGAGAAGGATTTTGAGCCGCACTATCTGGAGAAGGCCGGCGACGGCCCGCTGATGGTCGCCGACGGCCGGGTCGCAGCGCTGTGGGGCGGCGGCATCGGCTGGCCGGGGTTCACCACGGTGATGCAGGCCGGCGGACGTTTTGTCGGGCTCACCGCCGACGAGGTGGCGAAGGTCAGCGCCAAACACAACTTTCTCAAGCCGATCACCGTGCCGGCCGGCGCCTATCCGGGCCAGAAGGAGCCGGTGAATTCGGTCGGATCGTGGTGCTACATCCTGGCGCGCACCGACCTGCCCGACGATATCGCCTACCGTCTCGCCAAGGCGCTGCACAACGGCCACGCCGCGCTGGTGAAGCGGGTCGATCAGGGCCGCGAGACCACGCCGCAGAACACCGCCGCGGCGGCGCCGAGCCGGGCGCAGATCCATCCCGGCGCGCAGAAGTATCTGCGCGAGATCGGGGTGTTGAACTGACCCCTTCCGCGTCATTCCGGACGCCGCGAAGCGGCGATCCGGAATCCAGAAACATATTCACAAGCGAGCTTCTGGATTCCGGGTTCGCTCGCGGAGTCTGTCATCGGGCTGCGTTGCGCGCGGACCAGTTGGCTCGCGCCTCGGAATGACAGTGTTACGCTTTCTTGAACGTGCGCGAGACGTAATCGCGGATGCGGCCGAGCGTTTCCGGCGCGGTCCAGATTTCCTCCGATGCACCTTCGAGGCGGCGGCCGTGCCGCTCCAGGGCGTCGGCGATCGGCTGACGAACCTGCTGCTTGGTTTGAGCGAAAGCCGCTGGCGCCAACGCCGCCAGCGTTTCCGCGGCGGCGACAGCACAGTCGAGCAGCGCCGGGGCGTCGGCCAGTTCATCGACCAGCCCGCGCGCCAGCGCCACGTCGGGAGCAAACGTCGCGCCGCTGAACATCCCGTCGGCCAGATACCGCGGCGGCGAAGCAAATCGCATGACCTCGAAAGCAAGCGGCGGGAACGGCACGCCGACCAGCAATTCCGTCACGCCGATGCGCCCGCCGTCGCGCGCGGCGATCCGTCGGTCGGCGCAGCACTGCAGCACGCAGCCGCCGGCGATGGCATGGCCATTGACCGCGGCGACCACCGGCTTTGGATAGAAGAACACCGTGTCGTACAGCCGGTGCAGCGCCGGCAGGAAGCGCCGCACGTAAGGCGCCCCGCCCTCGCTCAACCGCACCAGATCGACCCCGGCCGAAAACATCCGCCCCTGCCCGGTCAGCACCACCGCCTTGGCGCCCGTCGCGCGCACCGCCTCGAACTGCGCGGCGATCGTTTCGCAGAATTCGATGTCGAGCGCGTTGGCCTTGCCGTGACTCATCGTCACGATGGCGACCGGGCCGCGATGACTCAATTCGATCATGTCGTTCCTCGCGGGACGGATGTTTCAAGCGGAGTTGCCGCCACAACCGCCGGCTCCCGCCGCGGCGACAGCCGCTCGGCATGGACGACAGCGATTGTCAGCACCACGATCCCCATGACCTGATGCAGCAGCGCCAGCGGCAGCGGCGTCTGGTGCAGCAGCGTGACGATGCCGATGCCGGCCTGCAAAGTGACGGCGCAGGCGAGCGCCAGCGCGCCGTTGAGAAAGGCCCCGCTCCGCCGCGCACGCACGACATCGACGGCATGAAGGATGGACGCAAGGCAGAGCGCATAGGCCGCCATGCGGTGATTGAACTGCACCGTGAGCGTGTTCTCGAACAGGTTCCGCCACGCCGGGCTCTCGAACCAGAGACGCTCGGCCGACGGGATCAGCGCACCGTCGATCAGCGGCCAGGTGTTGAAGACAAGTCCGGCGTCGAGGCCCGCCACCAGCGCGCCGAGATAGATTTGAAACAGCACCAGGACGGCGAGCCCGGCAGCGGTTCGGCGCCATCGCGGCGGCAGAGGTTCGGCCTCGCGCGGGCGAAGGCCCTGCGCGGTCCACAGGATCGCGGCATAGATCGCGCAGGCGAGCGTCAGATGAAATCCCAGGCGATAAGGCGAGACGCTGACCCGGCCGGCGAGCCCCGACGACACCATCCACCAGCCGACAGCGCCGAGCAGCGCGCCGCCGCCGAACAGCGTCCACAGCCACACCTTCAAGCCCGGCTCGACCCAACCGCGCCAGAGGAAAACCAGGAACGGCAGCAGGAACGCCGCGCCGACGAGCCGCGCCAGCAGGCGATGGCTCCATTCCCACCAGTAGATGGTCTTGAACCGGTCGAGGCTCATGCCGCGATTGAGCTCGCGGTACTGCGGGATCTGCCGATACTTCGAGAACTCGGCCTGCCACGCCTCCTGCGACAGCGGCGGCAGCACGCCGGTCACGGGCTTCCATTCGACGATCGAGAGGCCGGACTCCGTCAGCCGCGTCGCGCCGCCGACGACAAGCGTCAGCACCATGAGTGCCGCGACGGCATAGAGCCATGCGCGGATGGCCGGGCGGCGTGCGATGGCGGGATGCGGTTGTATCATGCGGCTTGCGGGAGGCGGCTTGGTTCGCGAGGGTCCGGACCATATAGTCCCGCCCTCCCCGTCGCATCAATGGCGCGCCCCAATCATGTCCATACGCATCCGCAAGCTGATCGGGACCTTCGTGCTCCTGGCGCTGGTGATCGTCTGGGCGCTTGTCGCCATGGCGATCGCGCAGTTTCCGCCGATCTTCCAGAACCCCTGGGTCGCCGCGGTGTATTACGTCGTCGCCGGCATCGGCTGGATATTGCCGGCGATGCCGCTGATCAAGTGGATGTCGAAAGGGCCTGCTACGTCACGTTGACCGGGCGGAAGCCGTTCCACAATGCGGTGGCGGAGCCGGACATGAGAACCTTGGCGTAGCGCGGTCGCTGGAAGTTGCCGTTGAGCGAGAGCCGCGGCAGCGCGGTCATGTGCTCGGCGTGCCTGCGGAAGATGACGCCGGGCCGCGTCGTCACCGCGGTCCTGAAGCCAAGCTCGGCCGCGATCTTGAACTCGCGGGGGCCTGCGGCCGAGCGGTCGCCGACCGGATAGGCGAGATGGTCCGGCCGCACGCCGAGCGCGGCTTCGATCACGTCGCGGCTGTTGGCGAGCTCCTGGCGCACCGCCCTGTCGTCGAACTTGGTCAGGATCGGATGGTTGACCGTGTGCGCGCCGATCGTCACCAGCGGATCGGCGGCGAGCGTGGCGATCTCGTCCCAGCCCATGCACAATTCGGCGCAGAACGCCGCCATGTCGACCCGGTGGCGCGTCGTCAGATCGCGTATGACATGGCGCAACTCGTTCTCGGTCGGGCGCTGCCGCAGCCAGGCGTAGATGTGGTCGTAGACCTCGCGCTTGTCCTTGACGCTCCGGCACTCGAACCAGCGGTCGCGGCCGTCCAGGTTCAGCCCGACCATGTCGTTCTGGGCGATCACCGCTTCGAGCGCCAGCCACCACAACTCGCCGATCCGGTCGGCGAAGCTCGTCGCCACGTAGATCGCGAACGGCACCTCGTATTTCTTCAGCACCGGATAGGCAAATTCGAGATTGTCGCGGTAGCCGTCGTCGAAGGTCACGCAGACGAAGCGGCGGCGCGGAAAATCGCCGGTCGTCACCCGCCGGTGCATCTCGTCGAGCGAGACGAGATCGAGTTTGGAGCGGCGCAGCCGTCGGATCACCCGCTCGAAGAACTTGGGCGTGACTTCAAGCAGATGGTTTGGCTGGAAGCGGTCGGATCGCGAGGGCCGCACGTGGTGCAGCATCAGGATGGCGCCCACGCCGCCGAATAGCGGACGCAGCGCCATATGCGCGCCGCTGAAATAGAGCGCGTTGAGCGCCGCGCGGAACAGCTTGTACTTAACGCCCTTCAAGATCGCCTCGCGCCCTCATGCGGCGGACTGGGTGCCAGGAATAGCGGCAGGCTGTTCGAGCGCCGGCGGCGGTCCGCTCAGGACCGCGACCTCGGCGAAGCCCGAAGCCTGCAACTGAGCGGCGAGCGTCGAAAGCGCGTTCGCCGCGGTCTCGCCGCCGACCAGCAATACAAAAGGCGCCGTCGCCGCGATCGGGGCGAGCGCCGCCTCCAGCTGCGCGCCGGCATCGATCACGAGATGGTCGTAGCTTTGCGCCAGCGCGCCCAAGGCGGCCCAGAGCATCTGCGACTGCAACAGGTCGGCCGCGCCGTTGCCGACCTGCCCGGCCGCGACCAGATGCGCCCGCGACGCGCGGTCGCGGGTGATGATATCGGCGAACGACGCGGTGCCGTGAACGAGTTCCGCGATGCCCGGCGCGGTAGGATCGTCCGAGATCACGTCGATGTTGGGGGAGCCGAGCGCCAGATCGACCAGCACCACGCGCGCGGTGCGCGACAGCATACGCGCCAGCGCGATGGCGGTCAGCGTCGTGCCGACGTTGCGCGCGGCGCCGATTACGGCGATGCGACGGCCTTGCTCGCCAGACTGACGCAGGGCTGCGGCGATTTCGTCGATCGTGAGGCCCGCGTCGGGCGGCGTGGAAGCTGCGGACGCGGGCGGAGGCAGATTGGGTGCGGCCGGCAGCCGGTCGCTGGCGCGGCTCCTGGCATCGGCGGGACGCGGCGCTGGAGCCACTGGCGCAACGGGAGCGTCGTCGAACCGCATCGGCGCGGGCCGGTGGGTTTCGCCGCTCATGAGCGCGCCGGTCACCACGAAGGCGGACGAGAGACTGAACATGCCAAGCGCGGCGATCAGCACGATCGGCATCTTCTTCGGGAAATACGGGATGTTCGACACCACCGCGCGCGAAATAATGCGGGCGTCGGCGGGCGCGGCGGCGATGGAGTCGCGCGCGGTCGCCTCGCGATACTTGGCGAGATAGGATTCGAACAGGTCGCGCTGCGCCTTGGCCTCGCGTTCGAGCGCGCGAAGCTGCACGTCCTGATCGCTGGTCGAGGCGGTCTGCCGCTTGAACTGATCGAGGTTGGCGCTCAAGGTTTCCAGGCGGGCGCCTGCGACCTTGGCTTCGCTTTCGAGCGAGCGGACGAGCTTCTCGCCTTCCGCGCGGATCTGCTGGTCGAGGTCGGCGACCTGCGCCCGCATCTCCTTGATGCGGGGATGCTGCGGCAGAAGCGTCGAGGACTGCTCGGCGAGTTGCGCCCGCAGCGTCACGCGCTGCTCGGACAATCTGCGAATCAATTCGGAGTTGGTGAGGTCGGATGAATCGAGCGCCTGCCCGGTGCGCAGAGCCTCGCGGATCAGGCGCGAACGCGCCTCCGCGTCGGCCTTCTGCGCGCGGGCGGCGGAAACCTGGCTGCTCAATTCGGTGAGCTGCTGATTGACCAAGCTGGTGTTGTTGCTGCCGACGAACAGATTGGACTTGGCGCGGTAGTCCTCGACCTTGGCCTCGGACACCTTGCTGCGCAGCTTTTCAAGCTCGCCCGAAAGCCAGTTGCCGGCGAAGCGCGCCTGATCCTGCTTGGCCATCTGCTGCAGCGAGAGATATTTTTCGGCGATCACATTGGCGGCACGGGCGGCGACCTCGGGGTCGGCCGACTGGAACTCGATGGTGATCACCCGCGATTTCTCGATCGCGAATGCGGTCAGCCGGTCGTAGTAGGCGGCCAGCACCCGCTCCTCCAGCTCCATCGACATCGGATCCTTCAGGATTCCGATGGTGCGGAGCACGGACAGCGGCGAGAATTCATTGAGCGCAGCGTTGAACTCCGGCAGCTCGGCTAGGCTGAGTTCCTTGATCACCTCGCGGGCGAGATCGCGCGACAGCACAAGCTGGACCTGGCTGGTGACGGTCTCGGCGTCGACCGTGCCGCGATCCATCGTGAGCTTCTCGGCCTCGGGCCGCAGAAAGATATTCTCGCGGCCCTCGACCAGCACACGGGCTTCGGACTTGTAGCGCGGCGTGATGAGATTGACCGAGATGAAGGCCGCCGCCGCGATCAGCAGCATCGGCCCGATGATCGAGCCCTTGTTGCGCCACAGCGCGCGGGCGATGGTGCCGAGCCCCATCTCCTCGTCGGCCGGAACCGAACCGCCGTATTGAACCCCGCCACGCATGCAAACCCCATAACCGCCGACTCGGGCGACATCACGTCGTCTGCACTGTCGACCGGTTATGGTTGCCGCCCCGTTAAGCCGCGGCACGGGTGCGACGCCTGCGGCCTGGCCCGGTGAGGTTTTGTTAACCATAGAGTGTGTGAATCCCTCGTCAATTCTCAGTGTCGTGGGTCCGGATTCGCATGCGGCTGCGCCGCCTTTTGGTTTTGCTGTTTGCCGCGCTGGCGCTCACCGCCTGCGCCCGGCAGGCGCCGCGCTATGCGGCGGCCCGGATGCCGGTCTCCGAGCTCGACGCGCGGATGTACGGCGCGCCGCAGCCCGCGTCCTACGCCGTACGCCGGGTGCAGCAGGTCGTGCCGGTGGCCGCGACCTTCCAGGACGAGCCCTACACGCTCGACTCCGGCGACAAGCTTCGCATCGTCGTGTTCGGCCAGGATGCGCTCTCCAACAACTACACCGTCGACGCGCAGGGCGCCGTGACGATGCCGCTCATTGGCGCGGTGAATGCGCGCGGCATGACCACGGCGCAGTTGAACGGCGCCATTGCCAGTAGGCTCAAGCAGAGCTTCATTCGCGACCCCAGCGTGGCGGTCGAGATCGAGGTCTACCGGCCGTTCTTCGTGCTGGGCGAGGTCACTTATCCCGGGCAATACCCCTATGTGCCCAACATGACGGTCGAGAACGCCATCGCCATCGCCGGCGGGTTCACCCCGCGGGCCACCAAGGACCGCGTCACCATCACCCGCAAGGTGCAGGGCGCGCCCGCCCGGCAGACCCTGCCGCTGCGCCATCCGATCCGCCCCGGCGACACCGTCGAAGTCGCCGAACGCTGGTTCTGACCATGCCCGATCCGAAAGCTCTCAAGATCGTGCATGTCACCCGCACGCCCGTCGGCGGCATTTTCCGTCATATCCTGGATGTCGCCAACGGCCAGGCCGCGCGCGGGCACCAGGTCGGCATCGTCTGCGATAGCACGACCGGCGGCGAGCGCGCCGACGCAGCGCTTGCAGCAATCGCGCCGCAGATGAAGCTCGGGATTTTCCGGACCGCGATCCAGCGCGAGCTTGGCCCGACCGACCTCGCTGGGTTCTTGCGGGTGTCGCGGCGTGTCGCGTCGCTGCAGGCCGACGTGCTGCACGGACACGGCGCCAAAGGCGGCGCCTTCGTGCGGCTGATGTCGGCGCCCGCCGCGATCCGCGCCTATACGCCGCACGGCGGCTCGCTGCATTTCGGCCGCCACACGCCGCGCGGCATGGTCTATGGCGCGATCGAACGCTATCTCGGCCGCCGCACCGAGCTGTTCCTGTTCGAAAGCGCATTCGCCCGCAACGCCTACAAGACGATGGTCGGCGCGCCGCGCGGCATCGTCCGGGTGGTGCCGAACGGCATCAGCGCGGCCGAGATGGCGCCGGTGGCGCCCAATCCCGACGCGGCGGACATAATCGCGGTCGGCGAGTTTCGCCGCATCAAGGGCATCGACGTGGTGATCGATGCCGTGGCCGAGCTTTATCGGTCAGGGCGGCGGGTCCGCCTCGCCATCGCCGGCGACGGCGAGGAAGGCCCGGCGCTGCGTGACCAGGTGGCGCGGCTGGGCCTTTCCGAGAGCGTGCACTTTCTCGGGCATACGCCGGCGCGGCAGGCTTTCGGGGGATGTCCCGTTTTTTGTTGAACATTGCGAAGCGGTCGCTGCCAAGATTGACGTTACGCGGCGCTGGCTTGGTGAGCAAGGATGCCGTGTGTTGAGCCTCTTTGTTGATGAGCTGCGAGGGCGGCTCGCAATGC
>CAMAWG010000087.1 GCA_945861855.1 Rhodoplanes serenus | reverse complement strand
GGACAGGCGGCAATCCAGTCGCAATCGTGGTAATTCTCTTCATGGCGTTGCGTTGCTTTCCTTTCGTGGATTCGACACCCCGAGCCTACCGGCTCAAGGCGAGCAACGCCGCTCCTCCTATTTCAACATTGATCGGGACATTCCCGGAGTACCCGTCCCCACCGCACAGACGTTACGAAGTTCAGAAGAGCGTTGGCCGCCTCAAACTCTTTCGCTGGACTTGGATGAGCCGAGACTATCCGGTGATAGCTCTCTTATTCTCATCCGCGATGAGCTTGAATACGTCCCCCTCAACTGAATTCGCAGGCAACCCGGACGCAAATTAAAAATAGCACGGCCCGGATGAGCCGCAATGGCATCGCGCGAGAACGCAGGCGCCATCGGCATTTTCGCGAGATCGCAGCGAGCTGTGAAAAGTGTGCAAAACGATACACAACGTCTTGAATCAACGCGGAGATTATCAGTCATCAATTCACTGGAACTATCGCTCGGAGAAACAAATTTTCGCCGCCGCGTCGCGCGGTCGGGAATCCCGAAACTCCAACTCCTCGCCTGTGTATGGTTCATAAACCCTTTGTCCACATGACAAATCCGTGACCGAAATCACAGGGTAACCCCCTCCGTGCAGGAGCGCCGAAACGGTCAAAATCGCACAGGGCGTGAATAGGTAGAAATACTTATATACGCGCTTCGCAGCGACTCGTGACAACATTGCAACATGATGGGCGAACTGGAATCGCCGGCGCGCGAGCGTGTGCGACGGCTGAAGCTTCCATCATTTCGGGATCGGAGAGAAGCCTGGCACGCCCGTCCGGCGTGCGATCGCGCGGACTATTTGCCGAGCTTGGCGATCTGGTGCGTCAGCCGCGAAACTTTGCGGCTTGCGGTGTTCTTGTGCACCTGGCCTTGGCGGGCCGCACGCATCAGCGCCGGCTCGGCCTGCTTCATCGCGTCCAGCGCCTTGGTGCGGTCCCCGGAGGCAATGGCCTCGTCGACCTTGCGGAGCGCGCTGCGCATGCGCGACCGGCGCGCCTTATTGACCTCGGTGCGGCGGGCGATCTTGCGGGCGGCTTTGCGGGCGGAGGATGTGTTGGCCATGAACGCTGATCGAAACCTGTCAGATGTCATAAAACATGAGCGGCGGGAGGACTCCCGCCGCCAACGGGCTGCTTATAGGCAGCAGGCGTTTTCTCGTCAATGACCGGGGATTTGGGCAACCTGAGGGCTGGGGTCCAGAATCGCCGCGTCGTGGCCGTAAAGCCAGGCGATGTGCTTGTAGGACCAGTCGGTCATGCCTTTGGCCATCGCTGCATCGCGCTCCACCTGGGCGGGCCCGTCCGGCATGTGGAACCGGGTCAGGTTCTCCCAGGAGACGTTCTGGACCCGTGCGGTCCGCGGCAGCCGAACCGTCTCGTAGAGCTTGAGGGCGGCCTCGACGTCGTCGCCGCATTGGGCCAGCGCCGCCGTGATCGCCGCGGCATCCTCGATCGCCATCGCGCCGCCCTGGCCCATGAACGGGATCATCGGATGGCAGGCGTCGCCCAGCATAGTGATGCGGCCGAAGGTCCAGCGCGGGATCGGCGGGCGGTCGAGCACGGCCCAGATGAAGGTCTCGTCGACAGCGTCGATCACCTTCTGCACCTGCGGGTGGAAGCCTTCATAGGCGGCCCGGAGGTCGGACACCTTGCCGGGCTCGGTCCAGGATTCGCTGATCCAGTCCTCCTGCTCGACATGGCCGACGAAGTTGAGCATCCGGCCGGCCGATACGAAGTAGTGGATGAAGTGCCGGCCGGGCCCGAGGAATGCCGTCGACTCCGGCGGAATATCCCGCACCTTTTCTACCGGGATTAGCCCGCGATAGGCGCGGCAGGCGAACCGTGGGCGTTCCGTCCCGAGCAGGGCGCGCCGCACCGCCGAGAAGATGCCGTCGGCAGCGATCAGCACGTCGGCTTCGATCTCGGTCTCGTTTTCGAAACGCGCCCGTACCTTCTTGCCGTCCTGCTCGATGCCGATGCAGCGATGGGAGAGATGCACGCGCTCGCGCGGCACCGGCTTCGCCAGCAGTGCATGCAGTTCGCCGCGGTGGAAGATGTGATGCGGCGCGCCGAATTCATCTTCGATGTCGGTGGCGAGTCGCGCCTTGGTCAGCGTGCGGCCATCGTCCCAGCGACGCTGATGGAAGAACGGCGAGCGGTAGGCCACCCGGGCGCATTCCTCTCCGAGCCCGAGCCAGTTCAGGATGCGCGAGGCGTTCGGGCTGATGTTGATGCCGGCGCCGACCTCGCTCAAGAGGCGCGACTGCTCGTAGACCTGCACGTCGAAGCCGGCCTGCAGCAGGCTGATGGCGGCCGTGAGGCCGCCGATGCCGCCGCCGACGATCGCGACCGAAATGTTCCGCGGCGCCATCTACGCGACCCGCTTGCCACGCACCTGATCGTAGCCTGCGACCGCGCCGGCCCTGTCGCCGGCACCGAACGGCGCGAGCGGCGGCTTCATCCGCGCCAGCGCCGGGTCGCCGTGGATATGCGCGAGCAGCGCCTTCACGCCCGAAACCAGCGGCTTGCCATCGAACAGCTTGCGGATGGCGACGGCCGCATTGAGCGCAGCGTTGTCGCCCTTGGCCCAGGCAAGCTGGCAAAGATCGGCGTTGAGATTGGCGGTGGCCGAGATGCAGCCGGCGAAGGCGCCGCCGCGCGCGTCGAGCAGCACAGCTTCCGTGGAGGGGAACACGTCGAAGCTTTTCGAGATCGCCGCGGCCTCGCGCGCATAGTTCATGTCGCCGGAGGAATCCTTCAGGCCGATGATGCGCGTGCCGAAGGTGTCGAGCAGGCGCTTCAGTAGCGCCGCGTGCCAGTGCAGGCCGGACTGCTGCGGGTAGTGATAGAGATAGATCGGAATGGGCTTGCCGGCGGTCGCCTTCACGATGGTGTCGATGTAGGCGACGAGCCCGTCGTCCGGCACGCCCTTGTAGTAGAACGGCGGCAGAACCAGCGCACCGGCAAAGCCTAGTTCGGCCGCGTGCCGCGTCAGCGCCACCGCGTCGGCCGTGGCCGCGGCGCCGGTGACGACCATCATCCGGTCGAGCGGCAGGCCTGCGGCCTTGTAGGCGTCCATCACGCGCTTGCGCTCTTCCAGCGAGAACGAGGTCGCCTCGCCGGTGGTGCCGAGCACGTTGAGGCCGTCGCAGCCGTTGTCGATGAGGTGGCGCGCGAGCCTGGTCGCGCGCGCGGTGTCGGGGGAGCCGTCCTCGGCGACCGGTGTGGCGACGGCGGCGATCACGCCGCGAAGTTTGGTGTTGGACATGACGTTTCCATTATCTCCGGCTGTCATCATCCGCGAAGGCGGATGATCCAGTCATAACAACCGATACTGGGACTAATGGATGCCCCGCCTTCGCGGGGCATGACAAGCCCCTGTTACCCACTCACATTGAACGCCGCCAGCGCCGCCATATTGACCAGCGTCGCGTCCTTGGCTCCGAGCGGCACGATCTGCACCGGCCGGTCGAGGCCGACCAGCAGCGGGCCGATCACGGTGGCGCCGCCCAGCTCCTGCAGCATCTTGGTGGAGATCGACGCCGAGTGGAACGCCGGCATGATCAGCACGTTGGCGGGGCCGGTGAGGCGGTTGAACGGATAGGCCGCGGCCGCTTCGGGATTGAGCGCCACGTCGGCCGCCATGTCGCCCTCGTATTCGAAGTTGACGCGGCGTGCATCGAGGATCTTCACCGCCTCGATCACCCGCGCCGAACGCTCGCCTTGCGGATGGCCGAAGGTCGAGAACGCGAGCATGGCGACGCGCGGCTCGTAGCCCATGCGGCGGGCGACGCCGGCGGCTTCGACGGCAATCTCCGCCAGCTCTTCCGCGGTCGGCATCTCGGTGATCGCGGTGTCGGCCACGAGCACGGTCCGCCCGCGCGACAGAACCAGCGACAGGCCGATGACGCGGTGGCCGGGCTTGGGATCGATGACGCGGCGGATGTCCTCCAGCGCCACCGAATAATTGCGGGTGACGCCGGTGACCATGGCGTCGGCGTCGTCGAGCGCCACCATGCAGGCGGCGAAATGGTTGCGGTCCTGGTTGATCAGCCGCTGCACGTCGCGGATCAGATAGCCCTGGCGCTGCAGGCGCTCATAGAGATAGGCGACATAGTTGGAATTGCGCTTCGATAGCGCCGCGTTGATGATCTGGATATCCTTGCCGAGCTCGATACCGAGAGCCTGCGCGCTCTGGCGGATCGGCTCCTCGCGGCCGACCAGGAGAGCAGTGCCGAGCCGTTCGTGCACGAAGCTCGCGGCGGCGCGGATCACCCGTTCCTCTTCGCCCTCCGCGAACACCACGCGCCTGGGGTTGCGCCGCAGTCCCTGGAACACGGTCTGCAGCACGCCCGCGACCGGATCGCGCCGCGACCGCAGCGACTGGCGGTAGGCGTCCATGTCCTCGATCGGCTTGCGCGCCACACCGGTGTCCATCGCCGCCTTAGCCACGGCAGGCGGCACATGCGAAATGAGCCGCGGATCGAACGGCACCGGGATGATGTAGTCCGGCCCGAACTTCGGCCGCGCGCCGTAGGCCGCCGCGACCTCGTCGGGCACGTCCTCGCGGGCGAGTTCCGCGAGCGCTCGCGCCGCCGCGATCTTCATCTCCATGTTGATGGTCGTGGCCCGCACGTCGAGCGCGCCGCGGAAGATGTAGGGAAAGCCCAGCACGTTGTTGACCTGGTTGGGATAGTCGGAGCGGCCGGTCGCCATGATGGCGTCGTCGCGCACCTCGGCCACTTCCTCGGCGGTGATCTCGGGATCGGGATTGGCCATGGCGAAGATGATCGGCTTCGGCGCCATCGAGGCGACCATCTCCTTGGTCACCGCGCCCTTGGCCGAGAGGCCGAAGAACACGTCGGCGCCCTTCATCGCGTCGGCCAGCGTGCGCGCATCGGTTTTCGCCGCATGCGCCGACTTCCACTGATTCATGCCATCGGTGCGGCCCTGGTAGATCACGCCCTTGGTGTCGCAGAGGATGAGGTTTTCGTGCTTGAAGCCGATGGCTTCGAGCAATTCCAGGCAGGCGATGCCGGCGGCGCCGGCGCCGTTGCAGACGAGCTTGGTGTCCTCGATCTTGCGGCCGGTCAGATCGAGCGAATTGAGCAGGCCTGCGGCGGAGATGATGGCGGTGCCGTGCTGGTCGTCATGGAACACCGGGATGTCCATGAGCTCGCGCAGGCGCTGCTCGATGATGAAGCACTCCGGCGCCTTGATGTCCTCGAGGTTGATGCCGCCCCAGCCGGCGCCGAGCAGTTTGACGCAATTGATGATCTCTTCGGGATCCTCGGAGGAAACGCAGAGATCGATGGAATCGATGTCGGCGAAGCGCTTGAACAGGACCGCCTTGCCCTCCATCACCGGCTTCGCGGCGAGCGCGCCGAGGTTGCCGAGGCCGAGGATGGCGGTGCCGTTGGTGATGACGGCGACGAAATTGCCCTTCACCGTGTAGTCGTAGGCCTTATCCGGATCGTCGGCGATGGCGAGCACCGGTATCGCGACACCGGGTGAATAGGCCAGCGACAGATCGCGCTGGGTCGCCATCGGCTTGGTGGCGATCACTTCGAGCTTGCCGGGGCGGCCCCGGCTGTGAAAGTCCAATGCTTCCTGATCGGTGAAGGTCGGCCGGTTGCTGTTGGATTTCTTCGCCATTTCAACACTCTACCCCCGGCCACCGGGCCGAGGGGGGACGTTAGCGGAATGGCCCGGCCCTGCTCAAGATACCGGCAGCGGAAAGCAATCCCGGCGGCACGGCGAGGATTGAACCGACCGGCCGGGCAGGGTAAGCGGTGCGCCAGCCGTCTTGGTTTAAAGGCGGACTTCAACCGTCAGCGGCGGCGAGTCCTGGGTTTCGAGTCATGATCCGGTTTCTGTTGCGTTTTGTCGGGATGTTGCTGCTCGCCCTGGGATTCATATTCCTGGTTTATGACGGCATCCGCACCATTTCGGACGGCACCATTCTGCTGACCAAGGCCAGCGAGATCTGGATCATCCTGAATGACCGCAGCCTGGAGGCGTTTCGGGTCCTGGTGGAACGCTACACCGGCGCCGAGTTCTGGCGGGCCGGAGTGGCGACAATCCTCGATCAGCCCGCCTCGGCGGTGGCCTGCATCCTGGGCGTCATCCTGATCGTGCTCG
This sequence comes from Rhodoplanes serenus, assembly GCA_945861855.1. Lineage (GTDB taxonomy): Bacteria > Pseudomonadota > Alphaproteobacteria > Rhizobiales > Xanthobacteraceae > Z2-YC6860. The sequence goes on along the minus strand of CAMAWG010000087.1, from coordinate 12,856 downwards.
GGCGCAAGAAAAAGCCGCTGATCGGCTATGCCCGGGATTGAAAGTCACCGGCCCCAGGTTTCCCCGGGGCCGGTGGGCACTCCCCCACAAAAATCCTGAATTAGATGTTCTGCTCGGTCCGCTGCGTGAAGATCGGCATGGCGCTGGGCCGGCCGGAATTGGCCTCGTAGCTGGTGGCGGTGAACGACGGAACCGGCTGGGCCACCGCGCTCGCCACATGGCCGAGGGTGACGCCGAGCGCTCCGACCATGACGCAGGTCAGCAGCACCGCGCCGAGGATGCCGCCGCGCGGCAGCAGCAGGCAAAGGCCGGCGAGGATTTCGGCGCAGCCCGCGATGGTCAGGAAACCTTGGCCGAGGCCGATCGCCAGGAACTGCTGGACCATCAGCCCGGCGCCAGTGACCTTGGCGTATCCGGCGGCGATCGCAATCACGCCGAGCAGGATTTGCGCTGCGTAGATGCTGATGGTCTTGGTCATGGCGCGGCCCCTCTTCGATGAGGCCACCCTAGGAGCCGCCGGTATCGCCCGAATGTCGCGCTAACGCCGATTGGTATCGTTCGTATCGCCCGGCCTTCGTCCGAAGGCGGACTTCGGCGGGCTTGCCCGCCGTAGCGCGCAGCGCGAAGGCGGGACGATACAGACGATACAAATACCCCCCGGCGCGAAACACCAACGATACAAGCCGCTGCCACACTCACAAGTTGGGGAGATTTAAGGGATGGCTGTTCCGCGCATGGCTCGTGCTGCCGCGAAGACCAAGAATAAAGCGAAGGTGGCGAGAGGCCTGGCCAAGAGCTCGAACGAGAGCTCGAAAGGAGCCAAGGGTTCGGAGGCCCTGGCGAACGCCGAGCGCAATGCGCTGGCGCTCGAGTCGATCAATGAGAATGTCTACGACTGGAACGTCGAAACCGACGAGGTCTATTTCTCGCCTTCGCTGCGCGGCATGCTCGGGCTCACCCCCGGCCAGCCGGTCACGCGCGAGGGTTGGGCGAACCTGATCCATCCCGGCGACCGGGCAAAGCATCGCGACAACCTGCTCGCCCACTTCCGGGGTGAGACCCGGCGCTTCGAGGCCGAATTCCGCTATCGCGCCGGCGACGGTCGCTGGCGCTGGGCGCGCCAGCACGGCATCGCCCAGCGCGACGCCCAGGGCCGGGTCTGCCGCATGGTCGGCGCCACCGGCGATATCACCGACATCAAGCAGCGCGACGACGAACTGCAATCGGCGAAGGCGGAGGTGGTCGCGGCGCAGCGCTATGCGCTCGCGCTCGAATCCATCAACGAGAATCTCTACGACTGGGACATTGTCAACGACACCGTCTACTACGCGCCGGGCCTTTACGACATTCTCGGCATCAGGCCAGGGCAGATGCGGACGCCGAAGGACTGGACCGATCGCGTTCATCCCGACGACCAGCCGCTGTTCAAGTACATGATGGCGGAGCATCTCAAGGGCAACACCCCGCGTTTCTCGATGGAGCTGCGCTACCGCGACGGCGCAGGCCAATGGCGCTGGACGCGGCAGGCGGGCATCGCGGTCCGCAGCCCGGATGGCCGCGCCATCCGCATGGTCGGCGCGGCGGGCGACATCACCGAGGCCAAGCGCGACGACGAGGCGATGGTGGCCTCCGCCGATCTGCTGAAGGTGATGAGCCGCTCCACCTTCGAGCTGCAGACGGTGTTCGACACCAGTGTCGCCTCCGCCACGCGGTTGTGCGACGCCGACTCCGCGATGATCTTCCGGCGCGAGGATACCCATTACCGGCTGGCGTCGGAACACGGCCTCAACCGCGAACAGCATGACTTCCTGAGCGGCCAGCGGATCGCGCCCGGCCGCACGACGATGGTCGGCCGCACCGCGCTCGAATGCCGCACCATCCACATCCCTGACGTTTCAAACGACAGCGAGTACCGGTGGCCGGAGGCCAACAAGGTCGGCGCCTTCCGCGCCATTCTCGGCGTTCCGTTGCTGCGCGAGGGCGAGCCGATCGGCGTGATCACGCTGACCCGCGCGCTCGCCCGGCCGTTCAGCGCCCAGCAGATCGAGTTGATCTCGACCTTCGCCAATCAGGCGGTGATTGCCATCGAGACCGTTCGGTTGTTCGAGCAGGTGCAGGAGCGGACCGCCGAGATCGAGCGCACGCGCTCGATCTCGCCACCATGATCGACAATATGAACGACGGCATCGCGCTGATGACGCCGGAAGGCGACGACGTGCGCGTGCATTTCGTCAACAACCGAATGATGGAGTTCCAGAATTATCCGCCCGAGGTGGTGTTTCCCGGCTGTCTCCTGAGCGACGTGCGCCGCTTCCAGGCCCAGCGCGGCGACTTCGGCACGGTCGAGGACGTCGAGGGCGAGGTCAAGAAGCTCGTCGAGCACATGCGCACGCCAGGCGGTGTCCGCTTCGAGCGGCCCTCGGCCAGCGGCCATTACATCGAGGTCAGCTACAAGCCGCTGGATAACGGCACGATCATCAGCATCCACCGCAACATCACCGAGTTGAAGGAACGCGAGACCTTGCTCGCCGCCGCCAAGGAGGCGGCCGAAGCCGCGCGCGCCGACGCCGAACGCACTCGGCAGTCGATGCAGACCGTCCTCGACAACATGAACGAAGCCGTTCAGCTCTTCGACAAGAATTTCAATATCGAGTTCGTCAACCGCAAGCTCTACGAATTCCACGCATACTCGCCCGAGTTCGGCGGACCCGGCGCCTCTGGCTTCGATGGCATCCGCTTCATGGCGAAGCGCGGAGACTATGGTTCCGACATCGACGTCGAGAAGGTCGTAGCAGAGCGCGCCGCGCGCATTCGCGATCCGAGAGGCAGCCGCCACGTGCGGCGCACTGGGAACGGCAGCCTGGTCGAGTTCACATTCAATCCGTTGCCCGATGGCCGCGTGCTGGCGGTCGGACATGACGTCACCGAGGTCAAGCACCGCGAGGAGGCGCTGCGGGCGGCGGCCGACATCCTCAAGCTCATCGGCCGCGGCCGGTTCGACCTGCAGACCGTGCTCCAAACGCTGGTTAAATCCGCCTCGCGGCTCTGCGAAGCCGACGGCGCCAATATCTTCCAGCTCGACGGCGACACGCTCCAGGTGACCGCGAGCCATGGTTATTCGCGCGAACTGACCGATTTCATGCTCGGTCAGCGGGTCACGCCGAACCGCAACTCGCTGTCGGGCCGGACCGTGCTCGATGGCGCCGTCGTGCATATCCGCGATATCATGGAAGACCCCGAATACACCTGGGCCGGCCCGCAGAAGTTCGGCGAGTATCGCTCGATGCTCGGCGTGCCGCTGCTACGCGACGGGACGCCGATCGGCGTTCTGGCGCTCACCCGAGAGAAACCGCGGCCGTTCACGCCCGAGCAGATCGAACTGATGTCGACTTTCGCCGACCAGGCCGTCATCGCGATCGAAACGCTGCGCCTGTTCAACGAGGTGCAGGAGCGCACCGCCGAGGCCGAGCGCACCCGTCAGGTCATGCAGACCGCGTTCGACAATATGGACGACGGCGTGGCGCTGCTCGACAAGGATCTGCGGCTGCAGTTCATCAACCGGCAGCGCAATAGCTCGCGCCAGCTTCCGCCGGAGATGGTGTATCCGGGCGCGCCGGCCCGCGACCTGATCCGCTTTCAGGCGGAGCGCGGCGATTTCGGGCCGGTGGCGAACAAGGGTGAGGTCGAGAGCAAGATCGAGGCAGTGGTGGCTCGAATGCTCGCGCCGGATGGCAGCCGCTACGAGCGGCGCGAGGGCGACCGCCATATCGAATACAACTTCAAGCCGATCAGCGACGGCGGCATCCTGGCGGTGTTCCGCGACATCACCGAGTTGCGTCAGCGCGAAGAGGCGCTGGCGGCGGCCAAGGAGGATGTCGAGCGCACCCGCGAACTGATGCTGACCGTCCTGGACAACATGGGTGACGGCGTCACCCTGTGGGACAGGGATTTCAAGTGGAAATTCAGCAACCGGGTGCACATCGAGCGGCAGCGTTACACGCCGGACATGATGCATCCCGACACCTCCGGTTACGACATGATCCGGTTCCAGGCGCAGCGCGGCGAGTATGGGCCGCTGTCGGGCGATGAGATCGAGGAGAAGGTCCAGGAGATTGCCGCGGTTATCCGCAACCCGCTCGGCGGCCGCTACGAGCGCCGCACGCTGAGCGGCCGCTATATCGAGTTCACCTACAACCCGCTGTCCGACGGCAGCGTGCTCGGTGTCTACCGCGACATCACCGAGATCAAGGAGCGCGAGGAGGCGGTCGAGCAGGCACGCAGCGTCATGCAGTCCGTGCTGGACAACATGAGCGACGGCGTGACGCTGTTCGACACGAACCATCGCTTGAAGTTCACCAACCAGCGCCTCATCGACTTTCTGAAGCTGCCGCCGGGTGTGATGGAGCCCAACTCGTCGCTGCTGGACATCCTGCGCTTCCAGGCCCGGCGCGGCGATTTTGGCCCGGTCGAGGAGGCCGAGAATCTCGCGCGCGCTCGCTTTGAGTTCGTCTCCAAGCCGGGCGGGGCCTATTTCGAGCGGCGCACTGCCGAGGGCAAATACATCGAGTTCCACTTCATCCCGCTGAAGAACAGCGATACCATCGCGGTCAGCCGCGACATCACCGAGCTGAAGGATCGCGAGGAAGCCCTCGCTAGGTCGATGACCGAGGTCGAGCGCACCCACCAGATCATGCAGACGGTGTTCGACAATCTGGTCGACGGCGTGTCGCTGTTCGACAAGGATTTCCGCTGGGTGTTCAGCAATCGTCACCACCGCGAGCTGCATGGCTACGCGCCGGACAAGATTCAACCGGGCGATTCCGCCTTGAAGCTGATCCGCCACACCATCACGAGCGGCGAGTACGGGCCGGTCGAGAAGATCGATGTCGACGCCAAGGTCGCGGAAATCGCCGCGCGGATGCGCAAGCCCGGCGGCAACCGTTACGAGATGCGCACCTACCGCGGCCGCTACGTCGAATACATCTTCCGCGAGCTGGAGGACGGCGGTCTGCTTGGCGTCTATCACGACATCACCGAGCTGCGCCAGCGCGAGGCTGCGCTCGCCGCGGCGAAGGAAGCAGCCGACATTGCCCGCGTCGAAGCGGAAGCGGCGACCCAGGCCAAGTCCACCTTCCTTGCCACCATGAGCCACGAGATCCGGACGCCGATGAATGGCGTGCTCGGCATGATGGAGATCCTCGAGCACCAGGGCCTGGACAAGGAGCAACGCAAGAGCGTGGCGACCATGCGCGACTCGGCGCAGGCACTCTTACGCATCATCGACGATCTGCTCGACTTCTCGAAGATCGAGGCGGGGCGGCTCGAGCTGGAGGATACGGCATTCTCGCTCTCCGGCCTCATCTCCGGCGCGCTCGATACGTTCCGCCCGCAGGCGTCTGCCAAGGGATTGCTGCTGGAGGCCTATATCGCGGCCGGATCGAACGACGCGCTGGTCGGCGACCCCACCCGCGTCCGGCAGATTCTGTTCAACCTCTTGTCCAACGCGCTGAAGTTCACCAACAAGGGTGGCGTCGAAGTCCGCGCCGGAACGAGCCCGCTCGGCGATGGCGCCACGCGCGTGACGCTCGCGGTGCGCGACACTGGCATCGGCCTGAACGACGAGCAGCGCGCCCGCCTGTTCCAGCCCTTCGCGCAGGCCGATTCCTCGACCACCCGCCGCTTCGGCGGCACCGGCTTAGGCCTTTCCATCGTGCGGCGGCTGGCGGAGCTGATGGGGGGCACCGTCACCATCGAAAGCACGCCGGACAAGGGCTCGACCTTCACCGTGACGTTCACGCTCAAGGCGGCGCCCGCGGATTCGCCGCTCGCGGCGCTGCTCCGGCCGGAAGGAAAGGAAACCAAGGGTTTGCGCCCGGCCAGGAGCGAGCAGTTCCGGGTGCTGGTGGTCGACGATCATCCGGTCAACCGCGAAGTGCTGGTGCGCCAGCTCGACCTGATGGGGCTTCCGGCCGACAGCGTGAACGACGGCGTCGAGGCTCTGGAGGCCTGGGCCGCCGGGCAATACACTGCGGTGCTGGCCGACATCCATATGCCGCGCATGGACGGTTACGAATTGGCGCGTCAGATCAGGAAGGCCGAGGGCGAGGGAAAGAAAAAAGGCCGCACGCCCATCGTCGCCGTCACCGCCAATGCCATGAAGGGCGAGGAGGAGCGCTGCATCGATGCCGGCATGGACGCCTATCTGGTCAAGCCGGTGAACATCGAGCGCCTGCGCACGACGCTGGAGCGATGGCTCGCGGTCGACCGCGGCGGCAACGGCCACGCGGCCACGAGCGGCGTGCCGGGCGGCAGCGCGATCGATCGCAACGTGCTGGGCGCCTGGCTCGGCGACGATCAGTCCGCGATCAATTCGCTGCTGGGCAAATTCTGCGACACCGCCGTGGAAACCCAGCGCGAGATCGACAGCGCCTCGCGCAACGGCAATCTCGCGGCGCTGGCCGCCGCCGCCCACAAGCTCAAGGGAGCGGCGCATGCGGTCGGCGCCAGGGGCGTCGGCACCGCGGCGGCGACGCTGGAGCAGGCCGGCAAGGCCGGTGACCGGGCGCGCTGCCGCGACGGGCTGGGGCCGCTCGCCTCGGAGCTGCGCCGGGTGATGGCGGAGATCGACGCCCAGCGCCCGGTCGGGTGACCGGACGCGCCCTCAGCGCGCCGCCGTCACCGGCGCAGCCGCGGCGCGGCCGAGCCCGATCTGCACGCTGATGATGTAGGTGGCCTCGGGCGTGATCGTGACGGATTGCCGGTTGCCGCTGGTGTTCACTGCCAACGCTGCCGTGAAGCTGTCACCCCTCGCCACGGCCTGGATGCGGCCGCCGTTGACGCGCCCGCTGATCGTGCCGGAGACCTTGTACGCGGTCTCGCTCCACTGGCCGGACAGTTGTCCGTTCCTTTCGGTGACGTTGCTGCTCAGCTCGAACTTGTAGTTGTCGCTGGCGCAGCGGATGGTCAGCGCCAGACTGTTGTTGGCTTTGCCGTGGGTGTAGGTGGCGCGGCAGCGCAGCGACTCCTTGATCTCTCCCGTCAGGGCGATCGTCCCGCGTCCGGACCAGGTGCCGGCCATGGTCGCGAACGGATGCGCGGCGTCGGCCTTCGCGGGTTCCACCGGGTCCGGATCCTGGGGCACACGCTGATCGTATTCGCGCATTTGTGCTGCCGCTGGCACCGCCGCCAGCGCAAGCGCGACAACCGCGGCGCAGCGGATAATGGTGGATTTCACGATAGGCCCCCTACGCTGAAAATGACTGTCGTTGGTTAGTGTTAGGCGGAAAGTATAAGGTTCAAGGCTTGCGCTCTCAATCCTTTGGCGGAACGAACATATATCCCACCCCGCGCACGGTGCGGATCGAATCCGGATGCGCCGGATCGACCTCGATCTTGCGGCGCAGCCGCGTGATGCGAAGATCGATAGCGCGGTCGAAGGCTTCCATCTCGCGGTGGGCGGCCGATTCCAGCAGCCAGTCCCGCTGCAGCGGCCGGTTGGGATTTTCCGCGAACAGCTTGAGCAGGTCGAATTCGCTCGCGGTCAGCGTCTCCTCGCTGCCGTCGCCCGGATCGACCAGCACGCGCTTTTCCAGGTCGAGCACCCGGCGCCCCATCCGCACCCGCGGCCCGGACGCAGGCTGCGCGCCGGTCGAGCGGCGCAGCACGCTCTTGATCCGCGCCAGCAGCTCGCGCGGCTCGTAGGGCTTGCCGATGTAGTCGTCGGCGCCGGTCTCCAGCCCAACCACGCGGTCCACGGTGTCGGAGGCGGCGGTCACCATGATGATGCCGATGCGCCCGCTCTTCTCGCGCAGCCACCGCGCCAGCGCGAAGCCGTCTTCGCCGGGCAGGCCCACGTCGAGCAGCACCAGCGCCGGCAGCTCGCGCTCCAGCAGCCGCCGCAGGGCAACGCCGCCCTCCGCCGCGCTGACCCGGAAGTTCTGTTTGTCGAGGTAGTCGACCAGCAATTGGCGCTGCGTCGCCTCGTCCTCGACCACGACGATATGCGGACGGTGATCCAATGTTGGATTTCAGCCAGGGCGCAAAACGATTTGCGAGGATTGTTACAGTTGTCGTCGATAATTGTTCCGTTGGAACTCGGATAATCCGATGCGAGTTTTCCATTTAGTCTGTGCTTTTGTGTCTTTTATCGAATGCAGCGGCCCTCGGGATTATTTCTTTGTTTGGAGGATCATGTCCATCGGATTGCGCCAATGGGCGCACGGGTTTTGATCAATGGGACTTGGTATTAGAGGGCTGCGCACGTGCACGTCGTTTTCGAATGAATACATTTTCACTGCCGGATTTGTCAGCTCTACGAATGTCGTCCTCCGTTTCAAATACCTGCTCATCGAAAATCAGAGGATCGTTGACATTTGGATAAACCACACGGACAGTTTTGTCCTTGAAGCAAATTGCAAAATACCGTCGGGTTTGTCGATCGCTTTGAAGCATCCCTGTCATGTGGCTGATTAGTTCGGATTTGTCTGTCTCGGACTTATCCTTTCTAAGAAACTCAATCGATCGGCGTAGCAGCGGTACGTCGCCGATAGGTGCCACGGTAAGCGTCAGGATCAGCGATTTCAGTTTGGAAGCGATTTGAGATCGCAATTTATATATTTCATCATCGGGTTTCTGAAGCCTCTCGATGAGAGTTTTGATTTGCACTTTGCTCTCATAAAATCCGCTCAGGTCAGAATTAAGCTTGAGGCGCTCCCCCTCTTTAAGTTTTATCGCAGTGTCCAGGGTCGTACGACGTTGCTCGAGATCATTTAGCTTCTGGGAAACAAAACTGCTGGCTGCTCCAGCGTTGGCAAATAGCTCGTAGGTACGATCTCTTTGTTGCTCGATTGATGCGGACTCACCACGAAGGGCCGCAATCTCCTCATCAAGATCGGTACGTTTATTTGTTTCGTTTTCGCTGCGGACAAGCGCCTCCAAATCAAGCTCTTGAACGAAAGCCAAAAACGATGCTTCGAATTGATCGTAACGCCATCTTGCGATGCTGCATCCAAGCCACGTATGGCGTTGTCGCAAACAAGAAATGCTGCTCCTTTTGGAGGCGCGCCTTTGTTTTCAAACTTCATTGGTGAGTGGCAATACGCGCAAGTGGCTAAACTGGAAAATAGGTTACTGATAAATGCACCTTTCCGACCTGAACCGCGGCGCAATCGTTCAGTTCGGCTAAGTTGCGCTCGAAAGAAAAGCTGTTCGTCTATGATGGACGGAAAGTAATTCTTGATCGGCTCACCCTCTGGCGAACGTTTTCCATCGACGAGTCTGTGTGGCTGGAACTCTCCAATCACTGCTCGGCTGTTGAGAATCTTTGCAATGTAAGAACTGTGCCACCCTCTCGATTTTCCGAAATGGGGAACCTTGCGTTCATTAAGTCTGCGGGTGATTGAATAATTGCCGATGCCAGCAACGGTGTCTTCGAAGATAGTGCGGACGATTGCCGCTCTGCCTTCGATGATTTCGTAATTTTTTCTGTCATCAGATAAACGAAGCCATGCGGGACACCACTTTGTCAGTGGGCGAGTTTGTGCCTGTGCTCGTTTGTTTGCCCATGCCGCCCCGACACGTTGGCTTTTAGTTCGCGATTCCTCATGCGCCCGGCTCATGATCACGAGGGACGTGATGAGATCGATTTCTTGCGTATTGTCGGCGGTGTAGGTCCGATTGTCGGCGAGGGTCACGATATTGATGCCAGCGTCGATAATGTTCAGAAAAATGGCCAAAGATTTTCTGACTTCTTGTCGACTGAGACGATCCAGAGATTCGACGAGAAGAAATGATCCCCGTTCAATCTTGCCAGCCTTGGCCGCGTCCAGAAAACGACCGAGCGCGCCTTCCTTAATGTTCGCCCCTTTGAAGGCGGATATGCCGATGTCTTCGAGCTGTGCGTCGTCGACCAAGTCGAGGCCGTGAGCGGCAGCGTACGCCGTGGAACTCTCAAGCTGGCGCCTCCGACTGTCCCCCTTCAGCTGAAGGTCAGTCGACATTCGAATGTAAGAATAGGCTCGGGACCGGGGCGTGGGAGCGGGCATTCGTCGAGCGTAACACGAGATTTAATTGCCTACAGTATGTTGAAGGCGGGCGGCCCGTCGCGACCTGCACCTGCACGTCGACCGCGCGGGCCTCGATGCCCTCGAACGCCACCGTGCTGACACGCTGGACCATGTGCCCCTCGACCGCACGGAAGGGTAGCAGAGCCGATTATGGCCGACAAGAACATTTGCAGAACAAAACGATTCAATTACAGTGTCTGGGCCGGTCCCCGACGACAACCCAGAGGACGCCCCCCATGATCGACCTGAAAACCCTGGAAATCGAGCTGCATCAGGCCCGTCTGGCCCGGATCGACGCGCAGGCCGCCGGCTCCGAGGTCGAGGAGCTGATCTGGCAGGTCGCTCATTTCGAGCCCGGCAAGCAGCGCATGGTGTTCATGGTGGACGTCGGCGAGCCGCAGGCGAGCGTCCCGGCGTACTAGAGTCTGATCCGATGAATCGGATCAGACTCTAGCTTCTTGTTTGAGCATGATCTTGTCCGAAAACCGGTTTCCACTTTTCGGGATCATGCTCTAGCGTGATCGCTTCCCGAGGCGCTCTATGATGCGTGTGGAAAGCCGGGAGGCGTCATGGTTCAACTCGTCGACAGCGACATCGAGACCCGCGAGGTGCTCGGCTGGACCGGCGTGCACGTGCTGCACTTCGTCGGCTCGTCGTGCTCGCAGAAGCTTCGCATCTTTCTCAACCTGAAGGGCATCCCTTGGGAGTCGCATCCCATCGATCTGCCCGGCAACGAGAACTTCCGCCCCTGGTTTCTCGGCATCAATCCGCGTGGGCTTGTGCCGGTGCTCGTGCACGACGGCGCGGTGCATATCGAGAGGAACGACATCATCCAGTATCTGGAGAAGACGTTCCCGGCGCCGAAACTCATTCCGGTCGGGCATGAGAACGAGGTCGCGGCGCTGCTCAGGCACGAGGACGACCTGCATCTCGATCTGCGCACCTTGAGCTTCCGCTTCGTGTTCGCGCCGCCCGGCCCGCCGAAGCCCGCCGAGGCGCTTGCGAGCTATGCCGCGAACGGCTCCGGCACCGTCCAGGGCGCGCGGGATCGCGACAAGGACATCCAGATCGAGTTCTGGCAGCGCGCGGCGACGGACGGCTTCAGCGACGAGCGGGTGCGCGCCTCGGCGCAGCGATTTCGTGTCGAGTTCGACGCGCTCAATCAGCGGCTCACGCAGCTTCCCTATCTGATGGGCGAAAGCCTGGGCGTGCTCGACATCGCCTGGTTCATCTATGCGTACCGGCTTTCGCTCGCGGGCTATCCGCTGAAGCGGATGCATCCGCGCGTGGCGGCGTGGGAGGAGCGGCTTCGCGCCCGGCCTGAGTTCGCCAAGGAAATCGCGGGCACGCGCAAGCCGCAAACCGAGGTGGGCCGCACGCTGGAGCAAGTGGCGGGGTTTTGAAGATTAGCCCGCCCGCTTCTTCTCGATCTTGTCCCAGACCAGCGCGGCGATGTCGGGCCCGCCGAGATTCTTGATCGCGCGGACGCCCGTGGGCGAGGTGACGTTGATCTCGGTGAGCCAGCCGCCGATCACGTCGATGCCGACCAGCAGCAAGCCCCTCTCGCGCAAGGCCGGGCCGATGGTCGTGCAGATCTCGCGCTCGCGCCCTGAGAGCTCGGTCTCCTTCGGCGAGCCGCCGCGCACCATGTTGGAGCGCAGGTCGTCCGCCGCCGGCACCCGGTTCACCGCGCCGGCGTATTCGCCGTCAACCAGGATGATGCGCTTGTCGCCGTCGCGCACCTCGGGAAGGAATTTCTGGACCACCCAGGGCTCGCGGAAGGTCGCGGTGAACATGTCGTAGAGCGAGCCGAAATTCAGGTCGTCCCGGGTCAGCCGGAACACCGCGCCGCCGCCGTGGCCGTAGAGCGGCTTCATCACGATGTCGCCGTGCTCGGCGCGGAACGCCTTGATCTCGGCGAGGTCGCGGGTGAGCAAGGTCGGCGGCATGAGTTGCGGGAAATGCGTGACGAACACCTTCTCGGGGGCGTTGCGCACCGACGCCGGGTCGTTGATCACCAGGGTCTTCGGATGGATGCGCTCCAGGAAATGCGTCGCGGTGATGTAGTTGAGATCGAACGGCGGGTCCTGCCGCATCAGGATCACGTCGAACGACGACAGCAGCGCGCGCTTGCCTTCGCCCAGGGTGAAATGATCGCCGGCCTTGTCGCGAACGCTAAGCGGCTGCACGGTGGCGAACACCCCGTCCTGCACCATCGCCATGCGGTCGGGCGTGTAATAGCTGAGCTTGTGCCCGCGGGCCTGCGCCTCGAGCAGCAGCGCGAAGGTCGAATCGCCGCGGATGATGATCCGCTCGATCGGGTCCAACTGCACCGCGACGTTCAATGTCATCGGAAATCCCTAAACCCCGGACGGACAGCGTAAACGAAAGGTTAACATCTTGCCGCCACTCTGCCCGCGATCCAGCGCGGGGTATTCATGGCCCGTTTTCCAAATCTGTCCATTGCGGCCAAGCTTTACGCGATCTTCGCCCTGCTCGCCACCACCACCGTGGCGTTCGCGCTCGTGGCGACCGTCAATGCGCGGCGGCATGCGGCGCTGACCGGCGAATTCGAGGCGGCTCTCTGGCTGATGAGTGCGCTGGGCGCGCTCGCCATCCTGTTCGCCGCTTTCGGGGCATTGGTCCTGCGTCGCGCGGTGGTCCGGCCGCTCACCGAAATCACCCGGGTGACCGAGCGGGTGGCCGAGGGCGAGGTAGTCGACGTGCCTTACGCCTCGCGCCATGACGAGATCGGAGCGCTGTCGCGCTCGATCCAGGTGTTCCAGCAGGCG
>CAMAWG010000086.1 GCA_945861855.1 Rhodoplanes serenus | reverse complement strand
CTTGGTGACGACCGAGTAGCCGTTGTAGTCGAGCCAGTCGATCAGCGGGCGGATCGAGGAATACTCCTGATCCTCGATCACGGCGGTGTAATAGAACGCGCGCAGGAGATTGCCGCGCGACTGGAACTCGCGGAGCAGCCGCTTGTAGTCGATGTCGAATCCCAGCGATTTGGCGGTGGCGTAAAGATTGGCGCCGTCAATGAAAAGCGCGATTTTCTCGACTTGTGCAGACATGATTCCTCGTTCGCAAATGAGACGCACCGCCGTGGAGGGCGGTGTCCCGGGACAATTGCCGGGATATGGGTGGACCGTCGTTGTCGGGACCGATCAGCAAGATGTCGCGTAAAAATGCAGACGCGATCACCCCAAAATCACAAATCTTCCCTGAAAAATAACAATTCCGGCATGCCAGTTGAGTTCCTCACGTTGACTAACAAAGCCCGGTATGGCGGGCAAGTAAGGCATGATAGCGAGCAGGGAAGGTATGCGGACTTGCGCTTTTGGTCGCAGGAGGCTACCTACACGCCATCATTTCAGGACAACGCCACGTTGTAGGAGCCCCGAGCCCATGGCCCGTGTCACCGTCGAAGACTGCATCGACAAGGTAGAAAACCGTTTCGATCTCGTGCTGCTCGCGAGCCATCGCGCCCGCATGATCTCGTCCGGCTCCCAGATCACCATCGATCGCGACAACGACAAGAACCCGGTGGTATCGCTGCGCGAGATCGCCGAAACGACCGTTTCGCCGGAGGATCTGAAGGAAGATCTGATCCATTCGCTGCAGAAATACGTCGAGGTCGATGAGCCCGAATCCGACGATGTGCCGCTGATTGCCGGCGGTGGCGGATCGGTCGATTCTGACGACACCCAGGTGGTGGCCGAGCACATGAGCGAGGAAGAGCTGCTCAAGGGCCTGGAAGGGCTCGCTCCCCCCGAGGAACAGCCGGAACCCGACGACGCCGAATAAGGCTGCGGAACGCTATTCACGGCCCGGCCTCAATGGCCGGGCCGTTCGCGTTTCATGAACTGCTTTCGGAGTGCGGCCTTGCGGAGCCGTCGAATCGCCGTGATATCCTGAGCCAGGGAAGGCTGCCGGCGCGCCTCCAGGATGAATGTTCCCGCAGCCGGCGGCCGCGGTCGTGTCATGGCCCGCTCGAAGACCGATCTGCCACGCATGCAGAATCCCGCCCGAAGCCGGGCGCCGCTCGAACGTGGCTTAAGGATTCCATCACAAGCCATTGGCCGGACTGAGAAATCCCAAAATCCCACCGCGATGATGCGGCAATATGATCTGATCGAGCGGGTTCGCCAATACAACCCGAATACCGACGAGGCGCTGCTCAACCGCGCCTATGTCTATGCCATGAGGGCCCACGGGGAGCAGAAGCGCGCCTCCGGCGATCCGTACTTTTCCCATCCGCTCGAAGTCGCGGCGATTCTGACCGACCTCAAGCTCGACGACGCCACGATCGCGGCGGCGCTCCTGCACGACACCATCGAGGACACCCCGACCACGCGCGCGGAGATCGACCAGATCTTCGGCCCCGACATCGGCCATCTGGTCGAAGGCCTCACCAAGCTCAAGCGGCTCGATCTCGTCTCGCGCGAAGCCAAGCAGGCCGAGAACCTGCGCAAGCTTCTGCTCGCAATCGCCGACGACGTGCGGGTGCTGCTGGTCAAGCTCGCCGACCGGCTGCACAACATGCGCACGCTGGAGCACATGCCGCCGGAAGGGCGCACGCGCATCGCCCAGGAGACGCTCGACATCTATGCGCCGCTGGCCGGCCGCATGGGCATGCACAGCCTGCGCGAAGAACTGGAGGATTTGGCGTTCCGCCAGCTCTATCCAGAGGCCAACCGCTTGGTCAGCGAGCGGCTCGATGCGCAGGCCGACCGCCACAGCCACCTGATCGCCGAGATCGAGCAGCAACTCACCCGCAAGCTTGCCGAATCCGGCACGGCCGCGGTCGTCACCGGACGGCGCAAGCGGCCCTATTCGATCTGGCGCAAGATGGAGCGGAAGTCGGTGGGCTTCGAGCAGCTTTCCGACATCTTCGGCTTCCGTGTCGTCGTCAAGACGCTGCGCGAGGTCTATCGCGCGCTCGGCATCGTGCACACCACCTGGCCGATGGTTCCGGGGCGGTTCAAGGACTACGTCTCGACGCCCAAGCAGAACGACTACCGCTCGCTGCACACCACCGTGATCGGCCCGGGCAAACAGCGCGTCGAGCTGCAGATCCGCACCGCGGACATGCACGAGATCGCCGAATACGGCATCGCCGCGCATGCGCTCTACAAGGACAGTCCGGATTCGCCGACCGAGATGCTGTCGCGCGAATCCAACGCCTATGCCTGGCTCCGCCACACCGTCGAGCTCCTGGCGGAGGGCTCG
Source organism: Rhodoplanes serenus (assembly GCA_945861855.1). Lineage (GTDB taxonomy): Bacteria > Pseudomonadota > Alphaproteobacteria > Rhizobiales > Xanthobacteraceae > Z2-YC6860. Next base: position 16,947 of record CAMAWG010000086.1, on the reverse strand, counting down.
AACCCGGAAGAGTTTCTCGAGCATACCAAGCTCGAACTGTTCCACGACCAGGTGTTCTGCTTCACCCCCAAGGGCAAGCTGATCGCGCTGCCGCGCAAGGCCACACCGATCGATTTCGCCTATGCGGTCCACACCGACGTCGGCAACCATGCGGTCGGCTGCAAGATCAACGGCCAGATGGGACCGCTGGTTTCCGAGCTCAACAACGGCGACGAGGTCGACATCATCACCTCCAAGGCGCAGACGTCACCGCCATCCGCCTGGGAATCGATCGTCGTCACCGGCAAGGCGCGGCTGGCGATCCGGCGGGCGACCCGCAACGCCGTTCGCACGCAATATGCGGCGCTCGGACGCCGCATCGTCGAGCGCCTGATCCAGCGCGCCAAGCGCGATTATTCCGACGAGAAGCTCAAGGGCGCGCTGCCGCGGCTGGCGCGGGCTTCGATCGACGACGTGTTCGCGGCCGTCGGCCGCGGCGAGATGCGGCCTTCGGACGTGGGGCGCGCCATGTACCCCGATTACAAAGAGGAGCGCATCGCCGCGGTGCCGCCGCCGAAGTCCGAGACCGGATGGTTCGGGCTCAAGAAAGGCAAGGCGGTGAAGTTCAAGGTGCCGACGGCGGAGCAGACCGCGGCGTCGATTCCGATCCGCGGCATCAATTCCGACCTGCCGGTGCGCTTTGCGCCGAACGGCGGGGCTGTGCCGGGCGACCGTATCGTCGGCATCCTCAATCCGGGCGAGGGCATCACGATCTATCCGATCCAGTCGGCGTCGCTGAAGGAGTTCGAGGAGACGCCGGAGCGCTGGCTCGACGTGCGCTGGGATATGGACGAGCGCACCCCGCAGCGCTTCCCGGCGCGGATCGAGGTGCAGTCGGTGAACGAGCCGGGCACGCTCGCCCAGATTGCCCAGGTGATCGCCGAGCACGACGGCAACATCGACAACATCCGCATGACGCGGCGCTCGCCAGACTTCACCGACTGCATGATCGATCTCGAGGTCTATGACCTCAAGCACCTCAATGCCATCATCGCGCAGTTGCGCGCCAAGAAGGTGGTGGCGGCGGCCGAGCGGGTCACGGGGTGATGCCGGGCGCTATCGAAAACGAAAGTTAGGGGAAGGACGTGCCGGGGGTTCCGCATCTTCGTTTGGGGGTCAACATCGACCACGTCGCCACCATCCGCAACGCCCGCGGCGGACGGCATCCCGATCCGGTGCGCGCGGCCAAGCTTGCCATCCATGCCGGTGCCGACGGCATCACCGCGCATCTGCGCGAGGACCGCCGCCACATCAGCGACGACGACATCGCGCGGCTCAAGGCCGAGATCGACAAGCCGCTGAATCTTGAAATGGCGGCGACGACGGAGATGATCGACATCGCGGTTCGGACCCGGCCGCATGCCGCCTGTCTCGTCCCCGAGCGGCGCGCCGAGCGTACCACCGAGGGCGGCCTCGACGCGGCCGCAACCCGCGCCGAGCTTGGGCCCCGGATCGCGGCGCTGCGCGCGGTCGGCATCCGGGTGTCGCTGTTCATCGCCGCCGACCCGAAACAGATCGAGACCGCCGCGGCGCTGGGCGCCCCGGTCATCGAGATCCATACCGGCGCCTGGTGTCACGCGCTCTCCGACGGCGACAAGGCTGTAGCCGACGCGGAATGGCAACGCATTCGCGAGGGCGTGAAACTGGCGAGACAGCTCGGCCTCGAGGTGCATGCCGGCCACGGGCTCGATTACGCCAGCGCCGAGACGATTGCGGCCTTGCCTGAGATCGTCGAGCTCAACATCGGGCATTTCCTGGTCGGGGAGGCGGTGTTCACGAGCCTGCCGGCGACGGTCAAGGTGATGCGTGCGGCGATGGACCGCGGCCGCGCGAGGGTCGGCCCGTGAGCTTTCCATGATCCTGGGCCTTGGCTCCGACATCACCGACGTCCGCCGCATCGCTAAGGTGATGGAGCGGCACGGCGATCGTTTTCTGACGCGCGTGTTCACCGACATCGAGCGCGCCAAGGCGGATCGCCGGAAGAACCGCGCCGAGACCTATGCCAAGCGTTTTGCCGCCAAGGAGGCCTGCGCCAAGGCGCTCGGCACCGGCATCCGCGGCGGGGTGTGGTGGCGCGACATGGGCGTGGTGAACTTGCCCTCGGGGCGGCCGACTATGGCGCTGACCGGGGGAGCGCGAAAGCGTCTCGATGCGCTGACGCCCAAGGGCTGGCAGGCGCAGATCGACCTCACCATCACCGACGAGGGGCCGATGGCGGTGGCGTTCGTCGTGATCTCGGCCAATCCGGTCGAAAAGGAGCCGTGACCTGCGCGCGCCGCGCTGCCGCTGAGGGCGGGGCAGCCGTCACTCTGTCGCATATTTTTGCGTCCATTGCGGCTGGCGCGGCGGCGCAAAACCCTTAAATATGGCGGCGACAAGTGGGCTCGAACGGTCTCGCCGGCTCCCCGCAGGCGCACTCCAAATTCCGGATCAACGTTCTGAAATCATGGATCAAATTTAATCCTGGCGAGGTCAGCGCGACGCCGGTCCGGTTGATTGCGCCTGAATGTCCCAGCGGCTACAAGGCAGCGGGGCTTTTGCCTGGGACGAGAGGCCGATGAGTGTGACGAGCGGAGCAAAGCGCAAAGAAGGCGGTGTCGGCGAATTCATCCGGCTCCTGGTCCATGCCGGCATCATCGCGCTGGTGATCCGCACCTTCCTGTTCCAGCCGTTCAACATTCCGTCCGGCTCGATGAAGGCGACGCTGCTGGTCGGCGACTACCTGTTCGTGTCGAAATACTCCTACGGCTACAGCCACTACTCGCTGCCGCTGTCGCCGAACCTGTTCTCCGGGCGGATCGGCGCCTTCAGCAAGCCCGACCGCGGCGACATCGTGGTGTTCCGCCTGCCGAAGGACGACAGCACCGACTACATCAAACGGGTGATCGGGCTGCCGGGCGATTCCATCCAGATGATCGACGGCATCCTCAACATCAATGGCAAGGCCGTGCCGCGCGAACGCATCGAGGATTTCATCGACGAGGATGAGGGCAGGCGCTCGACCCGGGTGCGGCGCTGGAAAGAGACGCTGCCGAACGGCGTGAGCTACACCACGCTCGATCTGCCGTACAATCTGCAGGCCGACAACACCGAGGTCTATCGCGTGCCGGCCGACAACTACTTCATGATGGGCGACAACCGCCATAACTCGACCGACAGCCGCTTCCCGCAGGTCGGCTACGTGCCGTTCGAGAACATCGTCGGCCGCGCGCAACTGATTTTCTTCTCGGTCTACGAGGGCGAACGGGCGTGGGAGATTTGGCGCTGGCCCTTCTCGGTGCGCTGGAGCCGGTTGTTCTCGATCGTGCGATGAAGCGCGGCGCCAAATCAGAGGCTCAGTCGGACGCCCCGAAGCCGGCGCCAAAGGTCAGCGAACGCGCCGCTGCAAGCGCGAACGACGCCAAAAAACCGGCCGTGCGGGCGAAACGCGGCACCCGCAAGCGCGCTGCCGCCGCGAGCGTCCTGGAAAAGACCATCGGCTATCGCTTCAACGACCGCGATCTGCTGGAACGCTCGCTGACCCACATCTCGGCGCTGGCCGGCGGCAGCAGGGCCAACAGCTATCAGCGTCTGGAATTCCTGGGCGACCATGTGCTCGGTCTGATCATCTCCGACATGCTGTTTCGCGCGTTCCCCAAGGCCGACGAAGGCGAGTTGTCGCGGCGGCTGGCCGATCTGGTGCGGCGCGAGTCCTGCGCCGACGTGGCGCGCGCGATCGAACTCGGAGCGGCGCTGCGGCTTGGCGCTTCGGAGGCCAACGCGGGGGGCCGGATGCGGACCGCGATTCTCGCCGACGTCTGCGAGGCGCTGATCGGGGCGGTCTATCTCGACGGCGGCTACGATGGCGCAGCCAAGCTCGTCGAGCGGCTGTGGGGCGAGCGCATGCGGGCGCCGGTGCGGCCGCTACGGGATCCGAAGACCATCCTGCAGGAATGGGCGCAGGCGCGCGGCCTGCCGACGCCGACCTATCAGGAGGTGGAGCGCACCGGCCCACACCACGATCCGGAGTTTCGCGTCGCCGTGGCGCTGCCGAACCGCGAGCCGGCCGAGGGCGTCGGCCGGTCGAAGCGCGTGGCGGAGCAGGCGGCCGCCGCCGCCATGCTCAATCGCGAGGGCGTCAGGACGGATCGTGCCGATGGATGACGAAGCCGCGGGCGCCCAGGCTTCCGAAGCGGCCGACAGGCGCTGCGGCTTCATCGCGCTGATCGGCGCGCCCAACGCTGGCAAGTCGACGCTGATCAACGCGCTCGTTGGCAGCAAGGTCGCGATCGTGACGCCCAAGGTGCAGACCACGCGCACGCTCTTGCGCGGCATCGCGATGGAAGGCCCGGCCCAGCTCGTGTTCCTCGACACGCCGGGCATTTTCGCGCCGCGGCGGCGGCTCGACCGCGCCATGGTCACGACCGCCTGGAGCGGCGCGCACGACGCCGACGTGGTCGCGGTGTTGATCGACGCCAAGTCGGGCCTCAATGACGACGCCGAGGCGCTGCTGAAGAAGCTCGAAGAGGTCCGCCAGCCGAAGGTGCTGATCCTCAACAAGGTCGATCTGGTGGAGAAGGCGAAGCTGCTGGCGCAGGCGCAGGCGGCGAACGACGCGGCCAAATTCGAGGCGACCTTCATGATCTCCGCCACCAAGGGCGACGGCGTGGCGGATGTGCGCCAATGGCTGGCGAGCCATGTGCCGAAAGGCCCCTGGCATTATCCGGAAGATGAGGTTTCCGACGCACCGGTGCGGCAGCTCGCCTCTGAGATCACGCGCGAGAAGCTTTACCTGAAGCTGCACCAGGAGCTGCCCTATCAGTCCACGGTCGAGACGGAGAGCTGGACTGAGCGCAAGGACGGCTCGGTGCGGATCGAGCAGACGATCTACGTCGAGCGCGACAGCCAGAAGAAGATCGTGCTGGGCAAGGGCGGCCAGTCGATCAAGGCGATCGGCGAGGCGTCGCGCCGCGAGCTTGCAGAACTCCTGGAGAAAAAGGTGCACCTGTTCCTGTTCGTGAAGGTGCGCGAGGGCTGGGGCGACGATCCCGAGCGCTACCGGCAGATGGGTCTGGAGTTTCCGAAAGAATGATCGCGCAGGCTGGCATGGTCGCGGTGGCGCTGCTCGCGGGAAGCATGGCTGCCGCGCCGGCGCAGGAGCGCGCACCGCCGCAGCCCAGTGAGCCCGCCGCCGCGGATGCGCTGCGTCAAGCCGCGCTGGCGATCGACGATCCGCTTGCGGTGTTCGGCCATGTGCTCGGCCAGTTGCCGGAGCACGTGCAGGTCTCACCGACCGAGAATTACTTCTACCTGCGCTTCACGCACCGGGGCGTGCCCTATGCCGGCAACATCCGGCTTGCCGCCGCCGACCGCGACCAGGGCAAGGTGAACTTCGCCTACAGCGAGCAGCCGACCGACTGGAATCCCAATCCGAAGAACCATCGGGCGGTGCTGGGGCGTGAGCAGGGCGTCACGGTGGAGAAGGCCGGGCCGCTCACCTATCGCGTCGCGTTCGGGAGCAAGGATGTCACATTCGTCCTCAACGATCTGTCCAAGGTCAGGCCGCCGCCGGGCACGATCAAGGCCGATGAGAGGTTTCTGGGGCCGATCTTCGACGAATCGGGATTGCGTTTTTTCCTTGTCTTCAATTCAAGGCTGAATGTCTTTCATTTCGTTCTCGACGAAATCGCGCCGGCCGCCGACCAGTTCGCCGCCGTCAAGGCGGGCGAACCGATCCTGCTCGGCAAGCGCACCGGCTTTGCCTTCTATCAAGCCGACGGCCGGAAAATCCTGATCGGCGTCCACGAGCGCCAGTCGCGGCTCAACACCACTCTCGACGGCCCATTCGACCAGTTGCCGGAGAATTTTATCGAGGGGGAGGCGCTGCGCGAGGCAATCCTGGCGGTGGATCCCAGCGTCAAAGGCAAGATCGACCGGCTCGGCAATTTTTCCGACGGCTCCGGCCGCTATCTGATCCATCCCTATCTGCTCTACCGCCAGCCGGCCGATCTCATGGTGTTCCAGCGCTGCGCGACTTCGAAGGCGGTGCCGGTTGCGGAACGGCCGCGCTGCTTCGTCATCGACGACGACGAGGCGCAGCGGAAAAATCCAAGGCCGCTGGCGCTCAAGAGGCGTTGAGGACTCAGGGGTTCGGGACTAAGACTCAAAGTCATGGAATGGACCGACGACGGCATCGTGCTGGGGACGCGGCGTCACGGCGAGGCCAACGCCATCGTTGAGGTGATGACGCGCGGGCACGGCCGCCATCTCGGCCTCGTGCGCGGCGGCGGGGGCTCGCGGCTCCGTCCGCTGCTGCAGCCCGGCAACACCGTGCGCGTGGTCTGGCGCGCGCGGCTCGACGAACACCTCGGGCACTATACGGTGGAGCCGCTGCGCCTGCACGGCGCATCGCAGCTCGCGGCTTCGCATGTCGTCTATGGCGTCACGCATCTCGGCGCGCTGTGCCGCCTCTTGCCCGAGCGCGATCCGCACCCGGAGGTGCACGACCACCTCGCCGCCATGCTGGAGCGCCTCGACGACCCGGCGACGGCGGGAATGGAAATGGTGCGCTTCGAGCTGCAGATGCTGGTGGAGCTGGGCTTTGGCCTCGACCTCGCGAACTGCGCCGCGACCGGCATCGAGGACGATCTGGGCTTTGTGTCGCCGAAATCTGGACGCGCGGTCTCGCGCGTGGCCGCCGAGCCCTGGCAGGACCGGCTGTTCCGTCTGCCAGCGTTCCTGTCGGACGCCGTTACGCCGTCGCTGGACGACATCGCCGACGGCTTTGCGCTGACCGGATTTTTTCTCGCGCGCCATGTGCTGGAGCCGCGCGGGATCGCCTTCGCGGATGCCCGCGAGGGATTTGTCGCAGCCGTTCTTGGGCGGCGGCTTCCCGCGCGGATTGCGCAGTAGATCGCCACACGGGGCCGGCTTCGTTTTAGCCTTAGCGGCTGCTGCTCTTGCCGTTGCCCATATTCCAGCACCACAGCTTCCCGCACTCCTGGCGGATGCAGTTCGCCGGAACGGGCTCGCTAGCCCGCGAACCGGCGTTGGACGCATACGAGGCGTTGACCCTTTGACCGGCCGACGCGGCGATGCTGCTGGTGCTGTCGGATATGACGAAGAGGGCGGCGAGGCTTGCCGCCATGAACAGACTACGCACGTCACGCACTCCTTCGCCCTGGGGGGCCTCTCCCAAAGCGCACTCGAAGCGCCGCATTAACCACAATGTGCCCCATCGGGGGCCTGTTCCGCAAGTGGTAACGGCGGATTTTGCCGAGGCAAAACCCGCCATTCTATCAGCGACTTAGAAGCTAGACGTTACCAGCGGCGGAAACGCCGATACGGTCGATGATAGCCGCCCGGGCGCCACCAGCAGACGCGGCGGCTGCTGTAATAGCGATGCCGGCAGACATAGGCGACCTCGTCCAGCAGGCTGGTGTCGGCGATGGCGGCCTGGATGCCCGACGCCGTGCCAATAGTCATCGCGTTGGCGGGAACGATCGAGGCGGCTGCCACGATCGTCGAGGCGACACCGAGCGTAAGAAGGATTTTGCGCATGAGACCTTCCTAGGGGGTGGTTGTGACCATTTTCTTGTTTCGTACAGGCCATACAACATCGTTGGTATGGCTGTAGTTCCAACCATTTAAGCGCGACCGTCTGAATTCACCGTGGGTGCGGCGTTCATGTGAGGTTCATGCCACAAGGCGCGCCGGCGAATCGCCGGATTGCGGGCCTGGAAACACGCGGGTTCGTCCCTTGTTCGCGTCGCCCGGCCGCTGTACCGATCCGCCATGGGCAAGCGGCTGATTCCTCCCGAACCTTCGGACGTCGAAGAGATCCAACTGCGCACGGCGCTGGAGGAGCGCTACCTCGCCTATGCGCTGTCCACGATCATGCACCGGGCATTGCCCGACGCGCGTGACGGGCTCAAGCCGGTGCACCGGCGGCTCCTGTTCGCCATGCGACAGTTGCGGCTCGATCCAGGCCAGGCGTTCAAGAAATCGGCGCGCGTGGTCGGCGACGTCATCGGCAAATACCATCCGCACGGCGATCAGTCGGTGTACGACGCGCTGGTTCGGCTCGCGCAGGATTTCGCGCAGCGCTATCCGCTGGTCGACGGGCAGGGCAACTTCGGCAACATCGACGGCGATAACCCGGCCGCCATGCGTTACACCGAGTCACGGATGACCGAGGTGGCGCGGCTGCTGCTGGACGGCATCGACGAGGATGCGGTCGATTTCCGCCCGACCTACGACGGCAGCGAGAGCGAGCCCATCGTCTTGCCGGGCGCGTTCCCCAATCTCCTGGCCAACGGCTCACAGGGCATCGCCGTCGGCATGGCGACTTCGATCCCGCCGCACAACGCGGCCGAGCTTTGCGACGCCGCGCTGTTCCTGATCGACAATCCGAATGCGCGCGCCAAGACGCTCTTGAAATACATCCCCGGTCCGGATTTTCCGACCGGAGGCATCATCATCGACACGCCGGCGGCAATCGCGGAAGCCTATGCCACCGGCCGCGGCTCGTTCCGCGTGCGCGCGCGCTGGAAAACAGAAGACACCGGGCGAGGCACCTATCAGATCGTCGTCACGCAGATCCCCTGGCTGGTGCAGAAGACCCGGCTGATCGAGCGGATGGCGGAGCTGTTCAACGACAAGAAGCTGCCGCTGGTCGCCGAGTTCCGCGACGAGTCGACCGAGGACGTGCGCGTCGTCATCGAGCCGAAGTCGCGCACGGTCGACGCCGGGCTCTTGATGGAGTCGCTGTTCAAGCTGACCGAGCTCGAGAGCCGCATTCCGCTCAACATGAACGTGCTCTCCAAGGGTAAGGTGCCCAAGGTGATGGACCTGGCCGAGGTCCTGAAAGAGTGGCTCGATCACCGCCGCGAGGTGCTGATCCGCCGCTCCAAGCACCGCCTCGCCGAGATCGACCATCGCCTGGAGGTGCTGGGCGGCTTCCTGGTCGCGTACCTCAACCTCGACAAGGTGATCAAGATCATCCGCAACGAGGACGAGCCCAAGCCCGTCCTGATCAAGGCGTTCAAGCTCTCGGAGGTGCAGGCCGACGCCATCCTCAACATGCGGCTGCGCAACTTGCGCAAGCTTGAGGAAATGGAGATCAAGACCGAAAACAAGGCGTTGCGCGAGGAGAAGGCTGAGGTCGAGAAGCTCATTCGCTCCGAGAAGGAGCAGTGGAAGACGGTCGCCGACCAGGTCAAGGCGGTGCGCGAGACCTTCGGCAAGAAGACGCCGCTCGGTAAGCGCCGCACCGATTTCGCCGAAGCGCCCGAGCACGACGAGGCCGCGGTCGAAGAAGCGATGGTGGTGCGCGAGCCGATCACCGTTGTCGTTTCCGAGAAGGGCTGGATCCGCGCGTTGCGCGGCCACCAGGCCGACATTTCCGGCATCGCATTCAAGACCGACGACGGGCCGAAGTTCGCCTTCCCGGCGGAGACCACCTCGAAGATCCTGGTGTTCGCCACCAATGGCCGCTTCTACACGATTGACGCCTCGAAACTGCCGGGCGGGCGCGGTCACGGTGAGCCGGTGCGGCTCTACGCCGACATGGAGCAGGACGCGGAACTCATTTCCGCGTTCCGCTATCATGGCGGGCGCAAGTTCCTGGTGGCGAGCAAGACCGGCCGCGGCTTCGTCGTTGCTGAGGATGAAGTTCTCGCCAACACCCGCAAAGGCAAGCAGGTGCTCAACGTCAAAGCGCCGGACGCCGCGCGCGCGGTGGCGCCGGTCGAGGGCGAACTTGCCGCCGCTGTTGGCGAGAACCGCAAGATGGTGATCTTCCCGCTCGATCAGGTGCCGGAGATGGCGCGCGGCCGCGGCGTGCGCCTGCAGCGTCACAAGGACGGCGGGCTTTCCGACGTGACGACGTTCAAGGGCAGCGATGGATTGAACTGGGTCGGCGACGGCGGCCGCACGTCCAATCTTTCGCTGAAGGAACTCGCAGCCTGGCGCGGCAATCGCGGCGACGCCGGCCGGGTGCGCCCGGACCGCTTCCTCGCCAATCTGAAGTTCGGCCGGCTTGCGGAGAACGGCAAGAACGGAGGCGGCGAGGGGAAGTAGGCCTTCCGTCTGTTGTTTCGGCGTGCGCCGGAATGACGGCCGAGAGTCTCAGCTCACAACAAAAACAATCGAGCGATCCGACTTTTCCAAAATCGCCGTCGCGGTCTCGCCGAAAAACAGCTTCTCACCGGGGCGGCGCTCGACGCCCATGACGATGAGATTGTGGCGGCGCTTGGCCATCTCCTTGAGGACCGCCTCGTCCGCCGTGGCCTCGGCGCGCACTGCGGTCTTGGCATCGACGTCATAGCTTTCGCCCAGCGCGACGATATCCTTGAGCATGGCGTCCGCCATCCGCGAGCGCCGCTTGCCGCCGCTGGCGGTGGGCGCCACATAGAGCACCGTGACGGGAGCCCGCGCGGCGCGGGCCATGGCGAAGGCGACCTCGGCCGCGCGCCGCGACGGCGCCGTGCCGTTCACCGGCACGAGGATGCTGAGCTTGGCGTCCGAAGGATCGTTCAGAAGCCCGTCGCGGGCATCGGCGATGACGAGCGGGCCGTCGAATCCCGACGCGAGCTGAACGACGTTGGGGTGGAATCCGGTGTTGTCGCGAACCGTGGTCTTGTCCAGCCCGACGACGAGAAGGTCGTAGCCCTTCTCGGCTTCCTCGGCGACAACCTTGGTTTCGATCGTGGTGTTGGGAATGACGGTGACGTCAAGCGTCTTGTCGTCCTTCTGCTCCTTCGGCTTGCGCTTCTTGATCTGCTCGGCGGCGTCCTTCAGGACCTGAACCGAGGCCTCTGCGCGCTCCTTGGCTTCGTCTTCCTCCCCCTTGTCCGGCTTCTTCCCGTCAGGCTTTTTCCGCGCCGAGGTGATGTGCATCATAGTCGTCGGCATCGAGCGGGTGCCCGCGATCATGCCGGCGATGCGGGAGCCGAACTGGCCGTTGGGGCTGTCGTCGACCGCCACAAGCAGCCGCTCCAGCTTCGACACGAAGCCCTTGGCCTCCATCTCCTCCCGTTCGAGCCGCTCCTTCTCGTCCTTGCGCATCGGTAGGCGCGCGAGCGCCCAGCGCAGGCTCGGCGGCATCGCCAGCGTGGTGAGGATCGCCATGGCGACGATCATCGTGAACAGATCCTGGCTGAGCGCTCCCATCGACAGGCCTATCGTCGCCACGATCACCTCGGTCGAGCCGCGCGCGTTCATGCCGGTCGCTAGCGCCAGCGCCTCGGGCCGCGACAGCCCGCCGAGCGCGCCGCCGACGAAGGCGCCGCCGAATTTTCCGATGGTGGCGATGGCGATCAGGCCGAGCGTCAGGAATAACAGGTGAGGGTCTTTCAGCACCGTGAGGTCGGCGCTGAGCCCCGCCGTGCCGAAGAACACCGGCATGAAGAACGCGAGGATCAGCCCGCGCAACTGCTCGTCGATGTGGCGGGTGAGGATCGGGGATTCGCCGACCAGGATGCCGGCGACAAAGGCGCCCAGCACGAAATGCACGCCGAGCATGTGCGTGGTGAGCGCCATCGCGCCCATGATCATCAGGATCGCGGTGATGACGGCGAATTCGCTGACGAAGGTGTCGTTGACCCAGCGGATGATCTGCGAAACCAGCCGCCGCCCGATGGTGAGGCTGAACGCCATGAATGCAATCGTGCCGATGACGCTTTTGGCGATGCTGAGAGGATCGACATGGCCCTGGATCGCGAGGCCGAAGATGACCGCAATGATGATCCACCCGATCGTGTCATCGACGATGGCCGAGCCGAGGATCACCTGACCGACGGTGCGGCGCAGGAAGTTCATCTCGCGCACGACCGTTGCGACGATCTTCACCGAGGCGATCGACAGTGCGGTGCCGAGAAACAGCGACGTGATCAGCCGCTTGCCGGGGTCTGGCAGCATCGCGTCCGGCAGGAACTCGCCGAGCGCAAAGCCGAGGCCGAACGGTATGACGATGCCGAACACCGATGCGGAGATGGACGCGCGGCTGCTTGCTTTCACGAGCTTGAGGTCGGTTTCCATGCCGGTCAGCAACAGGATCAGCAGGACGCCGAACTGCGAGATTGCATCGAGCATGGCCTTCTGCTCTTTGCCGCCGGGGAAGAGGCTTTGCTGCACCTCGGGAAAGAGCGCGCCGAGGATCGAGGGACCAAGCACCAGGCCGGCCATGAGCTGACCCATCACCGCGGGTTGCCCCATCCGCAACAAGGCTTCGCCCAACAGCCGCCCCACCAGCAACAGGACCATCAGTTGGATGACGAAGATCGCTTCGGACGGATGAAGGCCGCCTTGATCGGCAGCCCAGGCGGGCGACGCCCCCGCCAACAGCAGCAGCACAAACACCATGAGAAACCGGCGCGGAATCTCGGTCAGCGGGCGCATGTGGGACGCAATGGGTGCCTGTGAACGGTTTGGGACCCCAGATCCCAGAGACGGAACCTGGAGCCTTGGAGCGTCCGACAACCCATGGGAACCGGGTTCGTTCCGCCCGGCCAGCGTCAGGGCAGGGCCGCCACGTCGGCGTGGAGCTGCATCAGCGGCCGCACGGTTTCGGGCGGACGGCGGCCGAAGCCGCATTCCGTGGCGATGCCGAAATCGCCGCGTGAGGCTGCGGCGGCGCGAATGCGCGCCTTGGCGCCATCGATGCCGTCTTGCAGATGGATCAACCCCAAATAGAGCTCGGTCCGTGAATTCCATTGCGCATTCTTCAGCGGCGCATAAAACGGCTCGTCGTTTCGCGCGCGCGGCACCGGCATGTGGATATAGCTGATGTCGCGGCCAAGCCCGCGCGTGAGCGCATTGGCGAAGTCCGTCATGATGCCGACGTCGCGCGGCTCGACCGCATGGGTCGAATTGCTGTCGCCGTAGCAGAAGTGGAAACCGAGATCGACGGCGGAGGGAATGTGCTCGGCGATCCGCGCCCAGCGCCGCACCAGTCCCTCGCGGCTGCCATCAACGATGGTCGGGCGCGCGCCCTCCTGGGCGAGGATGTCGTGGGGCATGTCCCACTGGATCGCCAGCTCATCGTGGGGAATGGCTGCGAGGATGTCGCGGACCTCGGCCAGAAACCGGTCGATCATGGCCTGCTCCAGCGCAGGCTGCACCTCCGGCGCGATGTAGCTCCACAGCACGCCGATCGGCGTCGGGAAGGCGACCTGGAAGCGCACGGCGTTGGCGATCCGCCCGGCCTGCTTGAGCCTGGCGAACTCGGCATAGGAATCCTTGGCGAAGCGGGCGTAGCCGATCTCGCGAAACCGCAGCGCCCTCACATCGGCGCCGGGCTTGGGGCGGAACTGCTGGAACGTGTAGCCGGTGGCGTGGGTCTTGACGCTGCCGCCGGACAGTTCGAGCTGCGGGTCCTGCTCGAACACCTCGCGCAGCCATCGCATCCAACCGGTCCGCTTGCCGGTTTCGCCGTCGGGAATTCGGGTGACGTGCTGGCCCAGCGTGTCGGCGACCGCCTCGAACACTTCGCGGTTGCTGCCGAGCGGAATGCTTCCGAGCAGATGAACTGGACGCAAAGTCTCCTCCATCGATCGTCCGCGGCTTTGCCGGCGAGCCGGCCACGGTTGCCGCAGACTGCGCTATTGTCGTTTGCCGGACAACACATCAGACTGCATGCGGGCCGCCAACCTGCCGCATTGCCGGCGGGGCGCGCGGTCATCGGGAGGAGATTCGGATGCGCCGCCATTTATGGTTATGCGCCTGCACGCTCGCCGCCGTACTCACGCAGCCCGCGCAGGCTCAGCAATTTCCATCCAAGCCAATCAGCTTCGTCATTCCCTATCAGCCCGGCGGCAATGTCGATGTCGCCGCGCGCATCGTGCAGAAGGCGATCGGCGACGGCTTCGGCCAGCCGATCCTCATCGAGAACAAGCCCGGCGGCGCGGCCATGCTGGCCGGCGACTATGTAGCGCGGAGCGAGCCCGACGGCCACACGCTGCTGGTCGGCTCCAACGGGCCGGTCGTGTACGGATCGTTGACCTTGCCAAACCCGCCGTATCATTGGGAGCAGGCCTTTGCGCCGGTCAGCTCGATCTCGTCGTCGGGAACCGTGCTGGTGGTGCGGCCCACACTGCCGGTCAAGACCGTGAAGGAGATGATCGATTACGCCAAGACCAATGCCGGAAAGTTCTCGCTGGCGACCGGCGGCGCTTCGAGCATCAACCACATGGCGAGCGAGCTCCTGCAACTGCGCGCCAACGTCAAATGGTCGCAGATCCACTACCGCGGCAACGCGCCCGCGCTGAACGATCTGATCGGCGGCCACGTCGATGCGGGCTTTGGCCAACTGGCGGACTCGTTCCCGCTGATCCAGAGCGGCAGGCTTCGCGCGATCGCGGTGCTGGGCAACAAGCGCATGGCGGTGTTGCCCGACGTGCCGACGATGGAGGAGGCGGGGTTCACCGGCATCGAAGCCGAGAACTTCGTCGGCGTGCTGGCGCCGAAGAAGACGCCCAAGGCCGTGGTCGACAAGCTCAGCGCGGCGATCCGTGCGGCGGCGGCGCAGAAGTCTGTGGTGGAACAATTCGCGGCTATCGGCACCGAGGCGCGCGGCAGCACGCCGGAGGAGTTCACCCGCTTCCTGCAGGCGGAAACCACGCGATGGACCGAGGTGGTTCAGAAGGCCAATATCCGCGTCTCCAACTGATGTTTTCGTCCTCTGTGCGGGCTGCCTGAACGGTCTCAAGAGAGTCCCTTGCGGGTGGGGGCGGTCTTCACTCAATTTTGCAATTGCAAACTATTCGCAACAAGATTAAGGTCGTTGCATTGGAAACCGTATTGGTGGGCCGTTCATGCTGGTCACTCCGCCGAAAAATGAGATCGCATCTGAGCCGCCAGTGACCGGCGGATGGCGTCACGCCCGCCAGCGGCCCTCGTTGGCGGAGGTGTTCGGCACCATCGCGACCAAGCCGACCGGCTCGTTCTGGCGGAAGCTCACCTCGTTTCTAGGCCCCGGCTATCTGGTGGCGGTCGGCTACATGGACCCAGGCAACTGGGCGACGTCGCTCGCCGGCGGCTCGAAGTTCGGTTACGCGCTGCTGACCATCGCGCTCCTTTCCAACTTGATGGCGATCCTGCTGCAGGCGTTGTGCGCGCGGCTCGGCATCGGCGCCGGCCGCGATCTGGCGCAGGCCTGCCGCGACGCGTTTCCGCGGGCGGTGTCATGGCCGCTCTGGGTGCTGGCCGAGATCGCGATCTGCGCCACCGACCTCGCCGAGGTGATCGGCACGGCGATCGGGCTCAACCTTCTGTTCGGCATTCCGCTCGAACTCGGCGTGCTGATCACCGCGCTCGACGTGTTCGTCATTCTCTGGCTGCAGAACCTGGGGTTCCGCTGGATCGAGGCCTTTATCGTCACGCTGCTCGGCGTGATCGCGGTGTGCTTTGCGATCCAGATCGCGATGGCCGATCCGGACTGGGGCGCGGTGATCCGCGGCTTTGCGCCGACCACCCAGATCGTCACCAACCCGGACATGCTCTATCTCGCCCTCGGCATCATCGGGGCGACCGTGATGCCGCACAATCTCTACCTGCACTCCGGCGTGGTGCAGACCCGGCGCTTCGGCGAGAGCGTCCCCGACCGGCGCGAGGCGATCAAGCTCGCCACGGCGGATTCCACCATCGCACTGATGTTCGCGCTCCTGATCAACGCCTCGATTCTGATTCTCGCGGCCGCGACCTTCAACAAGGCCGGCAAGACCGATGTGGCCGAGCTCGAACAGGTGCATTCGTTCCTGGCGCCGATGCTCGGCTCCGCCATCGCGCCGACATTATTCGGCATCGCGCTTCTGTGCTGCGGGCTGAATTCGACGGTGACCGCGACGCTGTCGGGTCAGATCGTGATGGAGGGTTTCCTCGACATCCGCCTGCCGGCCTGGGCGCGGCGGCTGGTGACGCGCGCCATCGCCATCGTGCCGGCGGCGATCGTGACCATCTGGTACGGCGAGAAGGGCACCGGCCAGCTCCTGATCTTGAGCCAGGTGATCCTGAGCCTGCAGCTGCCGTTTGCGATCGTGCCGCTGGTGACGTTCACGGCCGACCGCCGCAAGATGGGCGAGCTCGTTGCGCCGCGCTGGGTCACCGCGCTCGCGGCGCTCACCGCAGTCATCATCATCGCGCTGAACGTCAAGCTGCTCTACGACGTGGTTTTTTCGGGTTGATGCCGGCCTGAACGGTCGGTATCCGCCCAAATCCGCGCTAATCCTCGTCCGCCCCGCATAATCTGTGATCACAGCATTGTTGCGAATTGGTATTACTCTAGCGATGTTGCTTACGGGTTCGGTCATGGGGGCTGCGTGGGGCACGTGAGTGGGGCGGGAATGGTTCGCGCGACCGCTCATGGCTGGGTGGTGGGGGCGCTGCTGCTCGTCACGTCCGCGGCGTCCGCTCAATCGGCGGAGCCCGATGCCAACGGCATCACGCCGCCATCGATCGCGACCAGCCTGCCGCGCCAGGGCGATCCCGCAGGCATCCGCAAATGGCTCAGCGATCACGGCGTCGTCTACAGCCTGATCTACACCAACGATCTGCTGGCGAATGTGCACGGCGGCACGCGCCGCGGCACCGTCGACCAGGGCAAGCTCGAAGCCATCCTGTCCGTCGATATGGAAAAGGCCGCAGGCCTGAAGGGTCTGAGCTTCTTCGCCAACGCATTCCAGATTCACAACACCGGCCGCATCCGGCGGGACTACGTTGGCGCCACCAACAACATGAGCTCGATCGAGGCCGTGCCGGCAACGCGCCTGTCCGAACTGTGGCTCGAACCATAGTACTCGACGCAGTTGGATAAGGCGTTGAGTTGATTCATAAAAGCGATTCTTTGTCTGGCAGCGAAGGATCGCACTCATGCAATCGATATTCTCGAGCGCCTTATCAACGGCGGTAGCAAAACACATCGACCTGTCGGTC
>CAMAWG010000085.1 GCA_945861855.1 Rhodoplanes serenus | reverse complement strand
TGCGGAACTTGCTCCATCCGGATATCGGGCGCTCGTCGGAGACGCGTGAGGGAAACAAGAGGTCGGTACTATTGAGGCGCGGAATAGTTTCAAGCACGTCGGCGACCAGCCGCTCATACGGGAGCGTGTGCTCGATACCGTTCTTCGTGACCCAGCCGGGGAGAGTGATCGTCTTTGCCTTCGGGTCGATCCACTGCCGGCGAAGATTGGCGATCTCGCCGCGACGCTGGCCGGTCAGGATGAGGAGCTGCACGATGGTCCCATGCGGGTAGCCTTGCTTCTCGGCCGCCTTCCAGACCGTGACCAGCTCGGTGTCTTTCAGGACCCGTTCACGGGACTTGCCCATCACGACCTGGAGGCCGTCGAGGGGCGAGTGCGGGATGTACCGCCGGGGCGGGCGGACGCACCATTTCAGGAACGTCCGCAAGACGGCGAGGCAGTGAGCCTGTTCGCTTGGGGTGTCGGCCAGTTTATCGGTGATGTCGGCTATGGTCTGGTCAGTGACCTGGGCTAGTCTCGTTCCCTTCAGCTTGGGCAGGAAATACTTGTCGAGCACGCGTTGGTAGCACTCCCGAGTCCGGGCCTTTTTCTTCGCGCAGTGATCGCTCTTGAAAGCTTCGTAGGCGGTCCCGAATGTGATCGTCCCCCTACGCTGCACGGGCTCGGTCAGAAGCTTCTTGGCTTGCTTGCGTGCTTCGGCGAGACTGGTCGCGGGGTAGCGGCCGATCCGAGTGCGAATGCGGTCGGCGCCCCGCATGACGATCCAAGTCTTGCGGTTCTTGCCGATGCGAATGCCGAAGGCCGGCGTTGTCTCGTCGTAGTAGGTGCCCGGCTTGCTAAGCCGCTGCACCACGATGTCCGTGAGGTGAGCGACAGGCATATGTTTTGGCTCCGATTTGGCTCTCGGCTATCGTGCGCAGAGGGGAGTCTGCGTGCACACGTATACCACGCCGAAATGGAATAAGCCCTTGAAAAATAAGGGTTTCTGAGATGCTATGCGCGCGCATGTTCACGCGCCACTTCTAATTCCTAAACTGAGGGTCGCACGTTCGAGTCGTGCCGGGATCGCGCCTTCAATGTCTAGCGCATTCCTAACAATCGAGGAGCGCGAGGAACATCAATAACTTGTTGGCTTGACACCACGGTTTAGGAAACCGCCGCTCTATCCAGCTGAGCTACGGGACCGTGCCGCTTGAATACCAGAGTGCGGCGCCACGGGCCACCGAAGCAATTCATTAAATTGCCCCGGCCGTCATTCCGGCCGAGCGCGCCAGCGCGAGTGCCGGAATGACAGTTGAGAGGGCTACGCCAGCCCGTGCTTGCCCAGGAATTCCAGCGTCAGCCGGATGCACTCGTCCGGCTTCTCGATCTGGAGCAGGTGCCCGGTGCCCTCGACGAAGCTGTAGTCATAGCCGCCCTCGATGCCGAGCGCCTGGTTGGCCGGGCCGGTCGCGGGCGCGCCCTTGAAATTGGGGTCGCAGCCGACGAGCTTCACCGGACCGCCGAACTCGCTGGCCTTGGGCCACAGATCGAGGGTGAGCGCCTGGGCGTAGATCGCCGCCTCGTTCTCCGGCGCGCACACCAACTCGTAGCCGTTGCCGTCCGGCGCCTTCCGCAGCACCGAGCGCGCCATCAACTCGTGCACGCCCTCGACCCAGCGCCCGGTCGCGCGCGACTGCCTGTACTCCTCGGTCAGTTCGTCGATCGAGTTGAAGTGGCGGCGCCGGCCCTTCGCCCATTCGGTCAGCTTGTTCTCGAACACCTCCATCGCCATATAGAGCGGATGGCCCTTGAGCGGCACGTCGGGCGGATCGAACAGCATGAGCGCGTCCCAGCGCCAGCCGATCTCGATGGCATGCTTCATCGCGGCGCGCGCCGACATCGAATGGAAGATGCCCGCGGTCTTCCTCGGGCCGAGCTTCGACTTGACCTCCTGCACCACCCGTTCGAGATCGCGGGCGAGCTGGGCGTAATTGTGGTTCGCGGGCACGACCGGGACGTTTTGACCATGATTGCGAAAATCGAATGCCACCACGTCAAATTTGGATAGCAGGTGCTGCCAGTACGGATAGTAGGCGTCGGCGGCAAAGCCGTTGCCGTGCGTGACGAGGAGACGCACGCCATCCGGATTGCCGTGCCGGCGCATGCGAATACGCGCCCCGTACTCAAGTGGAACCTCGAAAGTGGCGCTCGGCGCGGGAATTTCGATCGGCATCGTCGCTCTCCGCCGGCCGATTCTTCTCGCCGGACCATCGCTCGCAATCAAGGCATTCCGCGAGGGTTATGGAGATGGCCCGCGCCCCGGTCAACGCTTGATTCCCGGCTGAAATCAGGGCTTTGTGTCACCCGCCAGCCGTCAGCACCCGGAGCGGTGTCAGAGGTGAGTTCTGTGTCCCAGCGTCTCGGCACGAGTGTCGCCCGCAAGGAAGACCCTGCGCTTCTGTCGGGACGCGGCCGCTATGCCGACGATCTGCCCGTCCCGGCCGGCACGCTGCACGCCCACGTCATCCGCTCGCCGCATCCGCATGCGGATATCGTCAGCATCGACCCAGCCGAAGCGCTGGCGAAGGACGGCGTCTGGGCGGTCATCACCGGCGACGACATTCGCAAGATTTCCGACCCGTTCCTGGTCGCGCTGAAATCCCCGATCCATCAATGGTCGCTCGCGGTCGACCGCGTGCGCTTCGCGGGCGAGCCGGTGGCGCTCGTCGTGGCCGAGAGCCGCTACCTCGCGGAAGACGCGGCCGAGCTGGTGCAGATCGAATATGCGCCGCTTGAGGCGATCGTCGATCCGGTCGCCGCCTGCAAGCCATCGGCGCCGATCCTTCATCCGGACGCAAAGACCAATGAGGTCTCGGTCCGCAAGTTTGCCTACGGCGACACCAAGAGCGCCTTCGAGAGGGCCGACAGGATCGTCAAGCTGACGGTGGACTTTCACCGGCTGTCGTTCACGCCGATGGAATGCTTCGTCGCCGTCGCGCAATACAACCCCGCCAATGACAGCTACGACTGCATGGCGAACTTCCAGGGGCCGTTCAGCACGCATCCGGTGATGGCACGGGCGCTGCGCGTGCCTGGGCCGAAGATGCGGCTGCGCATCCCGCCGGATTCGGGCGGCAGCTTCGGCATCAAGCTCTCGGTGTTTCCCTATGTGGTGCTGGCCGCGCTCGCGGCGAAGATCACCGGCCGCCCGGTGAAATGGGTCGAGGACCGCGCCGAGCATCTCTTGGCCGCGAGCTCCGGACCGAACCGCGTCACCGAGATCGAGGCGGCGGTGACGAAGGACGGCAAGATCCTCGGGCTCAAGATGGACCAGCTCGAGGACTACGGCGCGTTCCTGCGCGCGCCGATGCCCGGGCCGCTCTATCGCATGCACGGCGCGGTGACCGGCGGCTACGACGTGCCCAATATCGACGTCATCAACCGCGTCGTGCTCACCAACAAGATGCCGGCGAGCCTCATTCGCGGCTTCGGCGGGCCGCAGCTCTATCTGGCGCTGGAGCGGCTGGTGCAGCGCATCGCCATCGAACTGGGGCTCGACCATCTCGAAGTGATCAAGCGCAACCTGGTGCCGCCGGAGAAATTCCCCTATCACGCGGCCGCGGGGTCGCTCTACGATTCCGGCGACTATCCGCGAGCGGTCGAAACCGCGATCGGCGGCGGCCGCCTCGATTATCTCAAGAAGCGCCGCGACGAGGCGCGAGCGGCCGGCCGGAAATACGGCATCGGCTTCGCCGTGGTGGTCGAGCCGGCCATGTCCAACATGGGCTATCTCTCGACGCTCCTGACGCCCGAGGCACGTGACAAGGCCGGGCCGAAGAACGGCGCGACCTCGATGGTGACGGTCAATCTCGATCCGCTGGGTGCCGTTTCGGTGACCGCCGACGTCACCGTGCAGGGACAGGGCCACGAGACCGTGCTGGCGCAGATCGTCGCCGAGCAGTTGGGGCTGACGCCCGGCGACGTCGACGTGACGCTGGAAATGGATACGGCGAAGGACCAATGGTCGATCGCCGCCGGCACCTACTCCTGCCGCTTCACACCGGGCACCGCCGTGGCCGCGCACATGGCGGCAAGCCAGATCGCCGCCAAGCTCAAGGGCATCGCCGCAAAGCAGCTCAACGTGCTGCCGGACGACGTCGAGCTGGTGGGCGGCAGGATCAGGAGCCGCAGCAATCCCGACAACGCGGTCTCGTTCAGCCGCATCGCCGGCACCTCGCACTGGTCGCCGGTGATGCTGCCCGACGGCATGGCGCCGGTCATCAGCGAGACCGGAGTGTGGAATCCGCCGGAGCTCGCGCCGCCGTCGGGCGACGACCGCATCAACACGTCGTTCACCTACGGCTTCGTGTTCGACATGTGCGGCATCGAGATCGACCCGATCACCTATCAAGTCAAGGTCGATCGCTACGTGTCGATGCACGACGCCGGAAAAATCCTCAATCCGATGATCGCCGACGGCCAGATTCGCGGCGCCTTCGCACAGGGCGTCGCCGCCGCGCTCTACGAGGAGTTCGTCACCAACGAGGAAGGCGCGTTCCTCACCGGCACGTTCGCCGATTATCTGGTGCCGACCGTAAGCGAGATTCCCGAAGTCGAGATCATCCACCAGGAAACCCCGTCGCCGTTCACGCCGCTCGGCGCCAAGGGCCTGGCCGAAGGCAACTGCATGAGCGTGCCGGCCTGCATCGCCAACGCCATCGCCGACGCGCTGGGCGTCAAGGACGTGCAGCTTCCGGCAACGCCGCGGCGCATCCACGCGCTGATGGCGCAGCACGGAGGCGTGCGATGAAGCCGCGTCCGTTCGACTACGTACGGCCCGACACGGTGGATGAGGCGGTGGCGCTGCTCGCGGAGCATGGCGACGAGGCGCGCATCCTGGCCGGCGGGCAGTCGCTGATGGCGATGATGAACCTGCGGCTGGCCGATCCCGGAATGCTGATCGACATCGCGCGGATCGCGGAGTTGAGCCACATCCGCGATCTCGGCGACAGGATCGAGGTCGGCGCCGCGGTGACGCAGAACAGGCTGCTGGCCTGGCCGGACTTGGCCAAGAAACTGCCGTTGCTCGCCGCAGCCCTGCCCTTCGTCGGCCACTTCCAGACCCGCAACAAGGGCACGGTCTGCGGCTCCATCGCGCATGCCGACCCGAGTTCGGAAATCCCGCTGTCGCTCGCCACGCTCGAAGGCGAAGTGGTGCTGCGCGGAAAGCGCGGCGAACGCGTGCTCAAGGCAAAGGATTTCCAGATCGACATGCTGACCACGGCGCGCGAGGCGGACGAGCTGATCGTCGCCGTGCGCTTCCCGGTGCATACCGGTCGCGGCGTGGCGTTCCGCGAAGTGGCGCGGCGGCACGGCGATTTCGCCATGGTCGCAGTCGCGGCCTTCATCGAGGACAAGGACCACTTGCGGCTTGGCATCGGCGGCATGGCGGGAACGCCCGTCGTGCAGCGCATTGCAGTCAGCGGCATGCAGGACGCGATCGAAAAGATCGCCAGCGAGCTCGTAGGCTACGAGGACCTGCACGCCTCGGCCGAGCTGCGGCGCGACATCCTGCGCAATCTCGCGCCCGTCGTAATCGCGGAGGCACAGAAATGCGCCGCGTGAACAAGGATCAGCGGGTGCGGATCAGCTTGACGCTCAACGGCCGGAAAATGTCGGCCGACGCCGAGCCGCGCATGCTGTTGAGCGACTTCCTGCGACATTCGCTCGGCGCGACCGGCACCCATGTCGGCTGCGAACACGGCGTCTGCGGCTGCTGCACGGTGCAGATCGACGGCACGGCGGTGCGCTCCTGCCTGACGCTTGCCATGCAGGCCGAGGGCCGCGAGGTGACGACCGTGGAGTCGCTCGCCGGACCCGGCGGCAAGCTGAACAAATTGCAGCAGGCGTTCCAGAACCATCACGCGCTGCAATGCGGCTTCTGCACCCCTGGCATTCTGATGTCATTCACAGATTACCTCGCCCGCAATCCGAAACCGACCGAGGAGGAGTTGCGCGACGTCCTCGGCGGACACATCTGCCGCTGTACCGGCTACGCCGGCATCATGGCGGCGCTAAAGGAAGCGGCGGGGCTGACCAACGCCAACGAACCAACAGGAGCCAAGTCATGAACGAACAGACCAAGAAAGACGCGGCGCAGCAGGCGAAGCCGGTTTACCGCGAACTCGTCACCATCAACGGCAAGAACGTCGTGCTGGCGCACAACGAACCGCCGGTGGTCAACGCCGGCGTGCTGGAGATGGCGGAGATCTTCCGCATGTTCAACATCTTCGACGAGAAGTTCTCGCCGTCGAACATCGACAAGGCCGACGGCACGCCGCTCCGGCTCTACACCTCCAACGGATGCAAGGTCGACGTCTCCAAGCGCCGCAAGCACGACATGGGCTTCTGGCATCGCAACATCGACGCCCACGAAATCATCTTCTGCGTCAAGGGCGCACTGAAGTGGGAAACCGAGATGGGCGTGAAGATCATGCATCCGGGCGACATGCTGTTCATCCCCAAGGGTATCGGCCACCGCTCTATGCTGTGCGAGGATTCCACTGACGACAACGTGCTGATCGAGTTGAAGATCGCCGACGAACTCACCTACGTCGGCGAAGACAAGAAGTAATCGCTCACGACATTGCACCGCCGTCATTCCGGGGCGCGAGCGAAGCTCGCGAACCCGGAATCCATAACCCCGGCGGTGCGGTGATGGAAAGACAGGGGTTATGGATTCCGGCTCTCGCGCTTCGCGCTCGGCCGGAATGACCGGGGAGAGCGTGGTGCAAAACGTCGATCTTATTATTTCCGACATCGATTGGCTGATCACCGTCGATTCCGGCCGCCGCATCATCCGCGATGCGGCGATTGCCGTGCATGGCGGCAAGATCGCCGCGATCGGCAAGTCGGCGGACATCGCCAAGGGCTACACCGGCCAGAAGATCGTCAGCGGCCGGAACACCGTCGCCACCCCGGGCTACGTCGACTGCCACCTGCACTCGTCGTTCCAGCTCTCGCGGGGACTTGCCGACGAGGCCAACGCCCAGTCGTTCCTGTTCGACCGCATGTACCCCTACGAGGCGGCGCTCGACGCCGACGACGTGCGAATCTCCGCCACGCTGGCCGCCACCGAGCTGCTCAAGCACGGCGTCACCTGCTTCGTCGATCCCGGCAACTACCATCCGGAATCGTCGGTCGAGGGCGTGATGTCGACCGGCATCCGCATGATCGTGTCGCGCTCCTCGTTCGACCTGACCAAATCGGTGATGGGGCTCCTGCCCGAGCGGATGATCGAGAACACCGCCACCGCACTGGAGCGCGCCGAAGCGGTGCTGGAAAAGTACGCCAAGTCCGGCAATCCCCGGCTCGGCGCCAGCGCCTCTTTCCGCGGCCTCAACAATGCTTCCGACGAATTGATCGTCGGCCTCGACAAACTCGCCAAGAAATACGGCACGCTGCTGCAAACCCACGCCTGCTTTTCCTACTCGACCCACGATTCCAGCATCGCCCGCGGCGGGCTCGCTGAGATCGAGCGGCTGGACAAGCTCGGCGTGCTCGACGAGCGCATGCTGGTGGTGCACTCCGGCTGGCTGGAGCCGCAGGAGGTGGCGATGCTGGCTCGACGCAAGCCCTCGCTTGTCTGCGCGCCATCGTCGAGTCTGCATAACGGCTACGGCAACTTCGTCGTCGGAAAATTGCCCGAGCTGATGGCGCTCGGCGTCAATGTGGCGATCGGCTCCGACCACGCCTCCTCCGGCATCGTCGACATGACGCAGGAGGTGCGGCTCGCCTGCTGCTGCTACAAGGAGATGCGGCTCAATCCGCGCGTCATGCCGCCGGAAACCGGCGTGGAGATGGCGACGATCAACGGCGCCAAGGCCGCGCTGATGGACCACCGCATCGGCTCCATCGAAGTGGGCAAGGAGGCCGACGTGGTGCTGTTCGACACCAAGCGGCCGGAGTGGCAGCCGCTGATCAACCCGGTCGCCAACCTGGTCTACAGCGCCACCGGCGACTCGGTGCGCGACGTGTTCGTCGCGGGCGAGCAGGTGGTAGCGGACGGCAGCCTGACCAAGATCGACGAGAGCAAGCTCTACGATGAGATTCCGGTCGCGGTCATGCGCTTCAGCAAGCATCTCAAGGTCGACCAGATGGTGCAATTGAAGTGGCCGGTGACGTGATGGACGCGCAAACGAATCCAAAGCCGCCCGCCGCTGTCATCGACGGCCTGGAATTCCCGTTCTCCGATTATCCGGCACCGGGAACCGCAACCGAAGTGGCCGACGGCATCTTCTGGATTTCCACGCCGGTGCCGTTCGTCGGATTGAAGCAGGTCAACCTCTGGCTGCTTCGCGACGGCGACGGCTGGACCATGATCGACTGCGGCTATATCCGCGACGACGTGCGCGCCCAGATCACCGGCATCTGGGACAATGTGCTGGAGGGCCGGCCGGTCACGCGGCTGATCGTGACGCATTTCCATCCGGACCACATCGGCAATTCCGGCTGGATCTGCGAGCGATGGGGCCTGCGCCCGCGCATGACGCAGGGCGAATGGCTCACCGCCAACCTGGCGGTGATGAACCGCCACACCGACCACGTGCAGTCACGCGGCAGCTTCTACCGCCGCCACGGGCTGGACGAGGCGCGCGTGCAGCGGTTTCTCGACGGCGTCGTGCTGTACAGCGACGGCGTGACGCTGCCGCCGAACTACAAGCGCATCCGCGGCGACGATCTGATCCCGATCGGCCGGGACCAATGGCGCGTGATGATCGGCGAAGGCCACGCACCGGAGCATGTCTCGCTCTACTGCCCCGAGCGCCGGATACTGGTCGCCGGCGACCAGATCCTGCCGAGCATCACCACGAACGTGAGCACCTGGCACGTGGAGCCCGAGCTCGACGCCGTGGGCGTGTTCCTGAAAACCTGCAAGACCTTCCTCGACGTGCTTCACCCCGACACGTTGATCCTGCCGTCGCATCGCAAGCCGTTCCGCAACGTGCAGCACCGCCTGCGCCAGCTCGCCGTGCATCACGCCATCCGCCTCAACGTCATCCTCGACAAGGCCGGCGCCGAGACCTGCGCCGGCGACCTGATCGACGTGATGTTCACGCCGGGCCTTGACGGGCATCAGATCGGCTTCGCCATGGGCGAGGCCATCGCGCACCTCAATCATCTGGTGACGCTCGGCCATATGCGTATGATCGAAACCAAGGCGCAGATTCGCTACCAGCGGATCAGCGCCAAGGAAAAGCGCGTCGAACCGAATTTCGAATGACCGGGAAATAATCCCGGCTGCGTACAGGGAGTGAACGATGTCAGGGGCTTTCGGAGATCACCAGCTCGCGATTCCTTACCAGCCCGTCGCCGAGCTTCTGGCGAGATACGCCAGGCGCGATCCGAACAAGACCGCCATCGTCGATCTGGAAACCGGCACTGCGATCGATTTCGAGCGCCTCGACCGGATCGCCATCGACATTGCCGGCTATCTGAAAGGCAAGGGCATCAAGAAGGGCAGCCGGGTCTTGCTGCTGTCGGACGGCAATCTCGAAATGCTCCTGATCTGGCTCGGCGCCTGGCGGCTCGGCGCCGTGGTCTGCCCGTTCAATCTGGAGATGAACGAGAAACAGATGGTGCCGCTGACCGTAGCGCTGAGTCCCGAACTGGTCATCTATCACAAGGAAATCGACGTCCAGAAGATGGTGGGCGATCACAAGGCGCCGCGTGTGCGCTTCGGCAACTGGTCGCCCGACGGCAAAAAGGACCCGGAGGACGAATTCTTCTCCGCGCTCAGCCCCGCCGATGCGGCGAGCCTGCCCGAGCGCAACGACCCCGTGGACCCGGCCCTCGTCGTCTGCACTTCGGGGACGACGGCGCGGCCGAAGATCATCATCCTGCATCACGCCATCATGTGGATGAATGGCCTCAACACCCTGGAGTATCTCGGCCTGACCGAGGACGACAGCATCCTGGAATACCGCTCGTTTGGCTGGAACTCGCCGCAGATCGTGACCTTGATGCCGTTCCTCGAGAAGGGCATCACCATGCACGTCGCCAAGCGCTTCTCGCACAGCCGTTTCTTCGAATGGGTGCAGAAATACGGCATCACCTTCTCGGCCGGTGTGCCGACCGTGATCAACATGCTGCTCAACAAGCCGCTCGGCTTCACCGCCAAGGACGTGCCGACCTTGCGGCTGATGAGCTGCTCATCGGCGCCGCTGACCGCGCAGCAGTGGACGGAATTCGAGGAGATGTACGGCCTTACCCTGCTGACATGGTACGGCATGTCGGAGACCGGCTGGATCTGCGGCAACCGTCATTACAAGAAGAAGATGGGCACCGTCGGCCCGCCCGCGCCGCACCAGGAGTTGAAGATCGTCGATGGCGCCGGTAGCGAATGCCCGCCGGGCGTCGAAGGCGAGATCACCGTCGGCGGGCCGCAGATGGCGATCGGCTCTCTGCTCGACGACGGCTCGGTCGATCCCATTCTCGGCAAGCGCATGAAGACCGGCGATCTCGGCGTGCTGGACCCGGACGGCTTCGTCCGCGTCACCGGGCGCACCAAGGATCTGGTCATCCGCGGCGGCGTCAACATCGCGCCGCTGGAGATCGACGAAATCCTGATCAAGCTTCCAGGCATCGCCGAGGCCGCGGCGGTCGGCGTGCCGGACAAGATCTACGGCGAAGAGGTGGTCTGCTACGTGGTGCCCAAGGACAAGACGCTGACCGAGGCCATGGTGCTGGAGCACAGCCTGAAGTTCCTGCCGCCGGCGAAGGCGCCGAAGCAGGTGCTGTTCGTGCAGGAGCTGCCGAAAAGCGACCGCGGCAAGGTGCTGCGCGAAAAGCTCAAGGACGATTGGATCGCGCGGCAAAAGGTGACGGCGTAGCGCAGACTCTCCATCGTCATTCCGGGGCGCTCGCCAACGGGTCCGGCCCACTTGGGCCGGCCCGATGACAGGCTCCTCGAGCAAACCCGGAATCCATAACCCGCAGCGTTCGCGTCATCAGCACAGGGATTATGGATTCCGGATAATCGCGCTCCGCGCGATTTCCGGAATGACGGCGAACAGGTCATGTGCTGCGGCGGCTACTCCGCCGCCACCGCCACATCAGCAATGAACTGCGACAGATATTTCTTCCGGAGCTTCACGTTCAGCCGGTAGAGCTGCTCGAACTCGGCTTCGGGGAACGAATGCGTCGAGGGCCGCTTGAGCAACGCCTCCGTCCAAGCCTTCACCCGCGGGAATTTCTCGATGACGCCGAGCGGCTTGATGCGGTCGAGGAAGACATAGCGCTGCAGGAACGGCGCGTAGGCCGCATCGACCAGCGAATATTTCGCGCCGTTGAAGAACGGCCCCTGCGGGCTCTGCGCCTTCAGCGCGCCCTCGAGCTTCTCGAAAGCCTGCGGGATTTTCGCGACGTCCGCCTTGTACTCGGCTTCGTCGTCCGCGTAGGCCTGGCCGGTCACCATATCCGAGAAGGTCGGCACATAGTCGGTCCAGGCGCGGTTGATCGCGCGCTGAACCGGATCGTCCGGATGCAGCCGCGGCGCGATCGTCTCGTCGAGATACTCGGCGATGGCGTTCGATTCGAACAGCGACACCTTCCCGTCGATGCTCATCACCGGCACCTTCTTGTGCGGCGAGATGGCGAGGAACCAGTCGGGCCGGTTGTCCCGGTCGATATGGCGGAACTCGAACTCGATGTTCTTCTCGCGCAGCACGATCGCCGCGCGCTGCACCCACGGGCAGGTCTTGAAGCTCACCAGAAGATATTTCGCCATCAGGTCCTCGTTGTTTTTTATGGAAACGACACGCGCTGCCTCAGATGCTGTCATGCCCGGCCTTGTCCCGGGCATCCACGCCTTTCTTCCTCGCTGAGCAAGGCGTGGATGGCCGGGACAAGCCCGGCCATGACGAACTCGAACGTCTCACGCAGCAATCTCGTTCTTGGTTTCGAAATTCAGCTCGATCTCCACGTTGTTGGGGTCGCGGAGGAAAATCTGCCAGCGCGTCGAGTTGGGCACCTGGTTCACGCGGTGCGGCACGCCCTTGCCGGCGAGATGCTGCCGCGTCGCCTCGAAGCCGCGGCTGCCGAACGCCACATGATCGATGACGCCTGAATCCGGGCGCTGCTCCTTGTCGGTCCCCGCGATGTCGTTGATGTGCAGCACGGGATGACCCGCGCTGTAGAGCCAGGCGCCGGGGAAATTGAACGGCGGGCGCGGGCCGTTCGAGAACCCCAGCACGTCCTCGTAGAACTGCACGGTCTCTTGGAGTTTGCGGGTCGATACGTTGTAATGATCCAGCACGCCGACGCTCATGGCCATCGGGCTTCTCCTTGGGCGGTTCGTATAAAGAATACTGCAAAATGGGTCTGTAGGCGAGCATACCAGCTATGGTCATTCCGGGGCGCGGGCGAAGCCCGCGAACCCGGATCAGGTCCGGGGTCGGCCGGAATGACTCGTGGAGATGAGGGAGATCAAATGACAACACTGGTGATCGGAGCAGGGCTGATCGGCTCGCAGGTCGCGCGAATTCTTGTCGAGCGCGGCGAGAAGCCCGTGCTGATGGACCACGCGGCGCAGCCCGCCGCCATCGGCCAGATCGTCGATCTGGCCAAGGTGACGCTGGTCGCGGGCGATGTGCTGCGGCCGCTCTCGATTGTCGACGTGCTGAAGAGCCATGGCATCACGAGGATCGCGCACACCGCCGCCAATCCCCTGCTCAC
Source organism: Rhodoplanes serenus (assembly GCA_945861855.1). Taxonomy (GTDB): domain Bacteria; phylum Pseudomonadota; class Alphaproteobacteria; order Rhizobiales; family Xanthobacteraceae; genus Z2-YC6860. The sequence continues at coordinate 6,639 of CAMAWG010000085.1, read as the reverse complement.
GCTCGGCGCGCAGAAGGACCCGTACTCGGCGATCAACCTCAACATCATGGGCACCGTGAACGTGCTGGAGGCGGCGCGCGTGACGGGCTTGAAGCGCGTCGTGGTGTCGTCGTCGAGCGTGCTCAACCATTACCTCGAAGGCGGCGAGGACGGCGGCAATTTCGGCAAGGAGGAGGCGTTCCCGCGCCCGACCACGTTCTACTCGGCGACCAAGCAGGCGGTCGAGAGCCTCGGCCTCAACTACGCCAAGTGGTGCGGCATCGAGTTCGCCGGGCTCCGCTACGGCGCGGTGTTCGGGCCGTGGAGCGGCGCGGGCGGCGGCGGGCCGTCGAACATCATCCGCGAGGCGATGCGGAGCGCTCTCGCCGGCAAGGAGGCGACCGTGCCGCCGGGCGTGATGGAGTGGGTCTATTCCAAGGATGCGGCGCGCGGCACGGTGCTGGCGCTCGACGCCAAGAACTTGGGCAGCGGCGTGTTCAACATCACCATGGGCGCGATGACCACGCCGAACGAGATGGCGGCGGCGATCCAGGCGGTGGTGCCCGGCGCCAAGGTGAAGTTCGAAGCGCCGGCGGGCACGGGGGTGTCGCTGTCGAACCGCGACAGCCATGCCGATCTGAGCCGAGCGAAGCAGACGCTCGGGTTTGAGCCGGAGTTTCCGCTGCAGACGGCGGTGAAGGACCTCGCGGAGTGGATGCGGCGGTATATGGGGTGAACTCTTGCTTCACCTCTCCCCGCTTGCGGGGAGAGGGAGCGCGCCGCACGCGCAGCAACTCCACGTCACACCAATTCCAACCGCAACGACCGCCCGACAATCTTTGCGGCGCGCTGAAGCGTGGCGAGCGTCACGTTGCCGTCCTTGGGATCGAGCAGGCGCCGCACCTGGCTGCGGCTCGTCTTCATGCGCACTGCCAAGCCTTGACGTGACATCTTGTTGGCCTTCATCGCCTCGCCGATCTGCCAGGCAAGCACCTCCTTGACGGCCACCGCCTCGAACTCCTCGCGCTTGCCTTCCTTGGCCAGGAAATCATCGAGCGTGCCGAGCCTGCGCGTGCTGCGGGTCTTCTTCGGTCTTTTGGTCATCGTATGCCCCGTCACGGATGCTGCCGATCGAGCGCCTTGCGGACGGTCTCCGGGTCGCGGGCGATGACGGTCAGGTAGGCGCGCGCGGCCTGATCGGGCACGACGCGGCCCTGCTCCCAATCGCGCAAAGTGCCGATCGGAATGTGATAGCGCGCCGCAAAGTCTTCCTGGCTGATCCCCAGCGCGCGCCGGATGATCTTCACCTGCGGGGTGCGTTTCATGCGGCCCAGGTCAGCCGCCGAAAGCGGCCAGTTGTCGCGGTCGGCCTTGGCGGCGGCCTCGATCTGCTTTTGCGTCATCGGACGCAACGGCCGTTTAGTTGTTTTCGACGAAGTAGTCATCTTGCTCATGCCTAGTTGCCTGACGTGCCGAGACGATCCGGATTCGGCTGTTCCTTTCGGCATAGACGACGGTGAGCAACGCGCCCTCTGCCATACCAGTCAGGATGAAGCGGTCCTCACCATAGTCCTCGCGGTCATCCAGCCGCTCGACTGCGAATGGGTCCTTGAAGACCAGTGTTGCCATTTCAAAACTTACGCCGTGCTTGGCGTAGTTTTCGACGGCTTTGGCTTCATCCCATTCAAAGTCGTTACTCATGATAGATACGGATTATCAGTACCAAGTCAAGAATGTCCAGCCCGTAGCAGCGTTGGGCGGGCGATCTTGAGGCAAACGGCGAGTTCGGCGAGCCCTTGTAGGCGGATGACGAATTGGCGGATGACGCTTCGCTAATCCGCCCTACGGGCTACGCTTGCTCAAAGCTTATAGTTCAATGGAGGCGTATCGCCAAAGGTGTTCATATATGCTTGCAGCAAGTCGCTCTCGACCCCACGTGTCGAGCGCCCCGTGAACAACACGGCAACAGCAAGCTTCTCCGGCGGCATTTTGAGTACGGGGATGCTCCTCAGCATGCGCGCCGCATTATGAGAATGCTCCGAGTGCGAAGTCATGGATCGCCGCAACTTGTTAAGACGCTCGTGCAAGAAACCCGCTTCGCCAATATAGAGTGTGCCGGTGGTGTCTGCCCCGCAAACTCGATTGAATTTCGCCGGTCTTGAAAGGTCATTCTCAGCGGCAAGAGCAAACAGCCGATACACACCACAATAACCAAATCTTTTTTGGCTAAAGTAGCCGCCGTCGAGAAGGTAGGACTGCCAATTGAGCTGGGAACACACATCATTCCAAGGCGGCATATAACAAAGAGGAATGCACGCCATGCTTTCCCCCTCAGTCATTGCATCGAGAGCGTTCCAGTATTGCTTTAGCTCATCTGCACTGATTGGCGCCGTATACATGACCACTCCCTCCAACCTGTGGTGAAGCGGTATATAACACGCAATCCAAAAGTGCGTAGGACGGGTTGAGCCGAAGGCAAAACCCATCACATTGCATTTGAGGGCAAGATGGGTTTCGCTGCGCTCAACCCATCCTACGCTGCGGACAGGACATTCGGACTATGGACGCCACGACAAAACCCAAGCGCAAATCCGGCGCCGCGGCCAAATCGAAAAAGCCCCCCTACCCCGACCTGCACGACCACGTCCGCGCGCTGGAGAAAGCCGGCCAGCTCATCTACGTCGACCGCCCCATCAACAAAGACACCGAGATGCACCCGCTGGTGCGCTGGCAGTTCCGCGGCGGCATCGAGGAGAAGGATCGCAAGGCGTTCCTGTTCACCAACGTCACCGACTCCAAGGGCCGCAAGTACGACATCCCGGTGCTGGTCGGCGGGCTCGCCGCCAACCGCGAGATCTATCGCATCGGCGTGAACTGCCCGTTCGAGGAGATCGACGCGCGCTGGGTCGCGGCGGCGGCGCGGCCGATCCCGCCGCGCATCGTCACCAACGCGCCATGCCACGAGATCGTCATCACCGGCAAGGACCTCGACAAGCCCGGCAAGGGCCTCGACGGGCTGCCGATTCCGATCTCGACGCCGGGCTGGGACGTCGCGCCCTACGCCACGCTGTCGCAGTACATCACCAGGGACCCCGACACCGGCGTGCAGAACATGGGCAACTACCGCGGCCAGGTGAAGGCGCGGCGGCGGCTCGGCATGAATCCGTCGCTGGAGCTGCGGCCGGGCATCTACAACCACTGGCAGAAGCTGCGCGACCGCGGCTTCAAGAAGCTGCCCTGCGCGGTCGTGCTCGGCGCGCCGCCGGTCGTCACCTTCGCGTCGGTGCAGAAACTGCCGGAGACGCTCGACGAGCTGCACGTCGCCGGCGCGCTGGTCGGGCACCCGATCAATGTGGTGAAGGCCAAGACCGTCGATCTGCTGGTGCCGGCCGAGGCCGAGATCGTGATCGAAGGTTTCATCGACACCGAATTCCTGGAGCCGGAGGCGCCGTTCGGCGAGTCGCACGGGCACGTCAACCTGCAGGAGTTCAACGCCTACATGGACGTCACCGCCATCACGCGGCGGAAGGACGCCATCCTCACCTCGATCATCTCCCAGGTGACCCCATCCGAATCGAGCCTGATCAAGCTGATCGGCATGGAGCCGCTGTTCCTCAATTTTCTCCGCAACACGCTCGGCATCAAGGGGATCAAGCGCGTCTCGATGCACGAGCCGCTGACCAACATCCGAAAGGTGATCGCGATCGTCTGCGAGCGCGACATGCCAACGACGGAGGTCTGGCGCGCGATGTATGGCGCAGCCGTCCTGCACCGCGCCGCGGGAAAGTTCGTCATCGCCATCAACGAGGACATCGACCCGACCAACGCCGACGCGCTGCTGTGGGCAATGTCGTACCGCGCCAACGCCAGCCTCGACATGCACGTGCTGCCGCACCGCGACCAGGGCCATGGGCCGCGGAGCCTCCGCAACGGCGGCCAGGATGCCTCGGTGCTGATCGACGCCACGCTGAAGGAGGACTTCCCGCCGATCTCGCTGCCCAAGCGCGAATACATGGAGCGCGCCAAGGTGATCTGGGAGGAGCTGGGCCTGCCCAAGCTGAAGCCCGAGTCGCCGTGGTTCGGCTATTCGCTCGGCGAATGGAGCCAGGAGTTCGACGCGATGGCCGAGCGCGCGACGCGCGGCGATTCCCTGGACAACGCGGATTCGCTCGAACAGCGCCGCCGCAACGACGTCGGCATGAATACGGAAGTGCGCCGCGTCGACGAAAGCGCGCCGAAACCGCGGAAAAAGCCCACGCGCTGACGTGTTGCCTGTTCGCCGCGCCGCCGCCCGAAAATCCAGGCGGGCCTAGAATCTCCTTGACCCTCCCGACCGCCACCCCGCATCCTGACGGAGGAATGGCGTAGGGGTAAGCGTATGGGCGTTGTGTGCTACCGTTGCCCGACGACGGGCGAGGACGTGACGACCGCGATCGAGACCAAGACCGACGACCTGGTCAAAATGCGCGCCATGGATTTGAGCATCTGGGTGTGGTGCCCCCATTGCATGGCCGGGCACCAGATCAAGCCCACCGACGCCGTGCTCGAAAACGAATTCAAGACCATCCGCAGCCCTTCCCTGATCGGGGACTGAGGCGGCGTTCGGAGAGCGTTCGTTGCACCATCGTGCTGCTCTCGGTGTCGCGCTGGCCGCTTTGTTGGCGGCCACGGCGCGGGCGGACGACAAATCGTATTGCAATCTCAAGGCCATCGGCACCGGTCATGTGCAGGCGGTCATGGACGGCCGCACCGTAAGGATGACCGACGGCCGCGAGGTGCGGCTGGCCGGCATCGAGGCGCCGGAAAGCGCCCGGGCGGCGCTGGAAGCGCTGGTTTCCGGGCGAGAAGTGGCCCTGATGAGGCTGGGGGCGGAAACCGACCGGTACGGCCGGGTCGTGGCCCTGGTGGCGATGCAACCCGCCAAATCCGGGCCATCGGTGCAGCAGGCGCTGCTGGCGCAGGGACAGGCTCGGGTTTCGGCGCATATCGGAGACAAAGCCTGCGCTGCGGCCTTTTTAGGCGCCGAAAACACGGCCCGCCGTGCCGGACTTGGCCTTTGGGCGGACCCGTATTATGTGATGCGAAATGCCGAGGATCTTGCCGGAATCCTCGCGATTCGGGGCCATTTCGCCGTGGTTGAGGGCAAGGTTCTTTCCGTCCGCGAAAGCGGCGGCACGATCTACGTGAATTTCGGGCGCCGCTGGTCGGAGGATTTCACGGTCACGGTTCCGAAACGCAGCGAGCGCACATTCACGGCCGCCGGGATGGAGCTAAAGAAGCTGGCGGGCCAGCATGTTAGGGTGCGAGGCACCATCGAGGAGCGCGGCGGCCCGTGGATCGAGGCCGTGACGCCCGAGCAGATCGAGATCGCGGAGCGCAACCAGGCGCCATGACGCAAGCGCGAAACACCGATGTTCACGGTCGAACTGCGCCACCTTCGCGCCTCTATGCGGCGTTCGCGGCGCTGACACTCCTGCTCGGCGCCTGCTCGACCGCGAACATTCCGACCATCGATGCGCTGCCCACCCCGCAGCGGGAACGCGCCGTGCTCCTGTCGGCGTCGGAGCAGCGCGAGCACCTGCGCATCCTCGGCGCCTATGGCGGCGCCTATGAGAACCAGCGGGTGCAGGCCATGCTGGAGAAGACCGTCGACAAGCTGGTGGCAGCCTCCGAGCGGCCGGAGCAGAAGTACGAGGTCACCATCCTCAACTCGCCCGCGGTCAACGCCTTCGCGCTGCCGAACGGCCAGCTCTACGTCACCCGCGGGCTCATCGCGCTCGCCAACGATACCTCGGAGCTTGCCTCGGTGCTCTCGCACGAGATGGCGCATGTGATCGCCCGCCACGCCGCGATCCGCGAGGACCAGGCGCGGCAGGCGCAGCTCGTCAACCGCGTCGCCACCGACCTCCTGAGCGATCCCAATCTCGGCGCGCTAGCTCTCGCCAAATCCAAGATAGCGCTCGCCAACTTCTCCCGCGCCCAGGAGTTCGAGGCCGACGGCATCGGCGTCGGCATCTCCGCGCGCGCGGGCTACGACCCCTATGGCGCGCAGCGCTTCCTCACCTCGATGGGCGCGAACGCGCATCTGCGCGCGGCGCGCGCCAGCATCGATCCGCGCGCGCCGGACTTCCTGTCGTCGCATCCGGCGACGCCCGAGCGCGTCACCAACGCGGTCGCCACCGCGCGCCAGTACACCGGCCCGGGCGGGGCCCAGCGCGACCGCAACGAATATCTGCAACTGCTCGACGGCCTGACCTATGGCGAGGACCCGAGCGAGGGCTTCGTGCGCGGGCGGCGCTTCCTGCATCCCAAGCTCGGATTTACTTTCACCGCGCCGGACGGCTTCACGCTCGACAACACGCCGCACGCGGTGTTCGGCGTGAAGGAGAATGGCGCGCAGGCACTGCGCCTCGACGTGGTGCGGGTGCCTGCCGAGCAGACGCTGCCGGAGTATCTCACCTCCGGCTGGATCGAGAACATCGAAACCAAAAGCATCGAGGAGATGACGGTGGGCGGCTTTCCCGCCGCGACCGCGACCGCGTCGGGCGACCAGTGGACGTTCCGGCTCTATGTGCTGCGCTTCGGCAGCGAGGTGTACCGGCTCATTTACGCCGCGAAGAACCGCACCGAGGCGGTGGACAAGAGCTTCCGCGATTCGCT
>CAMAWG010000084.1 GCA_945861855.1 Rhodoplanes serenus | reverse complement strand
GTCAGGTCACTCGGGTATCGCAACTTGCTGCGGTCGTAACGTCCGCGGTTCTTCGCCGTCCACATCGGTGACCCTCCTCGAATCAGGCCACCACTCTTGAATCACAACTGATTCAAGGAATTCAAATTGTTCCCGGACAGACACTTAGTGCGGCTCGAATGGTTACCGAGTGGTTAACGCGCCCGCCCGGAGCGATGGACAATGACCTCCGGGCTGCCCATGTCCGGCAGGCATTGCACCCCTTCCGTCCAATGGCCATGATGCGCACGCGTGGGGCGGTATCAGAGCACGGCATCATGACGTTCGGCGGGCTCCGTCGCCCTTTCGTCGCATCCGCGATCACGCGGCGCTGGGCTCCAGCCTGCGTCGTCGTGCTCGGCGCGCTTCTGGCATGGGCCCACGCGACACCGGCCGCGTCCGAAAATGCCGAGATCGCCCATCGCCGGGCGGCCGAACGCAAATCCTTCACCGACGCTGAAATCGCCGACGGGTTCTTCAAGGTCACCTTCGGCGCCGAATTCCATGTCGCCGCCGGCGTCGACCGTATCCGCAAATACGAGGGGCCGATCCGGGTCTATGTCGACAACCGGATGCAGCCCGACCGCAGCCCGCAGGTCGCTGCGGTCGTCGCCGACATCCGCGCGCGGATCCGCGACCTCGATATCACCATGACCGGCAAGCGCGACGAGGCCCAAGTCGTCGTATCGCTGGTGCGCGACCGCGACCTCGCGCGCGCGATCCGCGCGCTCTACGGGATCGACCGGGCCCGCCGCATCCAGCGCTCGCTGGAACCGCAATGCCTGTCCGGCTTCCGCAAGGACGAGAACTCCCGCATCCTGCGTTCCGACGTGCTGATCGTCGGCGATGCCGGCGATTTTGTTTTTTTCGATTGCATCTACGAGGAGCTGCTGCAGTCGATCGGTCCGATCAACGACGACACCACCGTGCCGTGGACCATGTTCAACGACGACGTGCAGATGGGATTCTTCGACCTCTACGACCAGTACCTGCTCAACATTCTCTATGACCGGCGCATCAAGCCCGGCATGACGCGGGCGCAGGTCAAAGCGCTGCTGCCCGAGGTGCTGCCGCAGGTCCGCGCCTGGGTCGACGGAAACAACAAGCCGTAAGCTGAGCGGTTTGGCCCTTCCGGCGACAAGAACAGCCGTGGTATGTTCAGGCTCGATCCGATTGCTTCGAGGCGGCTCATGCACGCTCTTGGAATGCGCCCTGCCCGCAGTCTCATTGGCGTTTTTCCGGTCCGCCCGGCGCGAATCGCGTCAGTCGTCTGGATCGTTCTGGCCGCAGATTTTGCATTTCCAGGTTATGCCGCCGCTGAGGACCGCGAGTATTCGACGGTGGGCGGAGAGCCCATCGTCATTGCCCGACACAGCCAGTGGAACGAGGATTGCACTCCGAATGGCCTGCCCTCGATCAAGATCGATCGAATTGCGGCCAACGGCATAACAAGTCTCTCGGCCGGCACCAGTATTCCGAGAGGCAACAGTGTTCGCCCGGAGCGCACGCAATGTCTGGGCAAAGAGATGCCTGCCGCGGTTCTGAGCTACAGGCCAAAGCCGGATTTCATCGGCACCGATACGGTGTCCTACACAGTAACTCTGAATGGCAGCCGCAAGGTCACCAACAGCGTGACAATCAATGTTCTGCCATCGTCAACGGCAGCGGGTGAGCAGCTCAAAAAATTCGAAACCGCCAGCGCGGCACCCGATCCGGCCAATGTCGCAACGCCGAGAACGACGCAGCCGGCGGGCGAGGTGGTGAAATCCGCCACCACGATCGATACGGACGCGCCGGTTGCGAGGCCTGCGACTGTCACCGCCGGGGCGCGCATTGCGCTGGTGATCGGAAACGCCGGTTACAAAAACGTTCCGGCGCTGCAAAATCCCACCCGCGACGCCGACAACATCGCTTCCGCGCTCCGCTCGGCCGGCTTCAAGACGGTGCTGTTGAAGCGCGACTTGACGCGCGAGACGCTGACCGACGCCTTGCAGAGCTTCGCGGCGGAGGCGGAGAAAGCCGATTGGGCCGTCGTTTATTTCGCCGGTCACGGTCTCGAATTGAACGGAACCAACTATCTAATCCCGGTTGACGCGCGTTTGTCGACGGATCGTGACGTTGAGTTCGAGGCCGTTCCGCTCGACCGGGTGATGAGCGCCGTCGGCGGCGCCAAACGGCTGCGGCTGGTCATGCTCGATGCCTGCCGCGACAATCCTTTCGTCAATCAGATGCGGCGGTCAGTTGCCACGCGCTCGATCGGCCGCGGGCTGACGAACGTCGAGCCCGAGGCCGGAACACTCGTCGTGTTCGCCGCCAAGCACGGGCAAGTCGCACTCGATGGGGATGGCGCCAGCAGCCCGTTCGTGGCCGCCCTGATCAAGCGCATGAAGACGCCCGGGCTGGAGATCCGCCGGCTGTTCGATCACGTGCGCGACGACGTGCTCCAAATGACGCAGCGTCGGCAACAGCCTTTCAGCTACGGGTCGCTGCCCGGAAGCGAAGACTACTATTTCCGTGCTGCCACCGCGGCGGCGAAGCGTCCTTAGGGCTGGCGCCTGCCGTTCCCTAGTTCCGCGCGCCGAGCGGCTCAAGCTTCAGATTCGCTGCCAGTTCGTCGAGCTGCTTGATCAGCGTCGGCGGCAGCTGCACGCCGTTGGCGCTGCGGTCCGCCCGGCGTCTGCGCCGGTCCTCGCCCGGCAGCCGGATCGAATCGAATCCGGGCAGCTTGGCGGACGCGCGAAGCTCGCCGAGATGGCGGTCCATTTCGGCGGCAAAGACATCGGGTGCGATGAAGCGCGACACGTCGAGCGCGACCACGAACTGGCCGGTGTTGCTCGCTCCCGTCCCGGGCCCAGTGGCATCGACCACGTCATGACCGAAGGCCGCGCCGTTCAGCACCCCCGCCAGCAGGCCGATGATCAGCGCGAGCCCGCTGCCCTTGTGGCCGCCGATCGGCAGCAGCACGCCCTCGGACACCCTCTTCGGATCGGTGATCGGCTTTCCGGTGGCGCTGTTGACCACCCAGCCTTCCGGCATCTGCGTTCCCGAGATAGCGTACTGACGGATCGTCCCGAACGAGGCGACCGAGGTCGCGATGTCGAGAACCACCGGCGCCTCCTTGCCGGCCGGAATGGCGATGGCGATCGGATTGGTGCCGAGCATCGCCTCGGCGGAGCCCCACAGGCCCATGTGATTGGCCGTGGAGACCGCGGCGTAAATGCCGACCATGCCATGCGAGGCGATCATTTCGGGATAGATGCCCGCAGCGCCCGCATGGTTGGAGTTGCGCACGCCGACCCATCCCACGCCGGTCGCTCGCGCCAAGTCGAGCGCGAGATTGGAGGCGGCGGTAATCACCAGATGGCCGATGCCGTTGTCGCCGTCGAGCAGCGCGGTCGAAGGCGCGCGCTGCAGCACCTTCATGCTGGGCTTCGGATTGACCCTGGCCTGCTTGATATTGGACACGTAGAAGCTGAGGCGGAAGATGCCGTGCGCGTCGAAGCCGGTGAGATCGGCCTCGATCATCTGCTTGGCGGCGATCTCCGCGTCGGCTGCGGGAACGCCGGAGGCCAGCAAAGCGTCGCGCGTGAACGCGAGCATTGCCGCCACCGGATAGCGGCGGGACTCGGCCACGCGTCAGGCTGCCGCCGCGCGCGCGGTGACCGGGAAATACTTGTCCAGCCAGTCGTAGATCACGCTGCGGACGCGGGTGTTGCTCTCCGCGAACATGAAGTGGTCGGTCTCGGCGAACAAGTGCAGGTCGCAAGGCTGGGCAGCACGCTTGAACATCTCGATCGACTGCTCGGTCGGCGTGACGGAGTCCACCGACGAGTGCAGCAGCAGGATCGGCCGGCCCTTGGCGTTACCGATCACGTCGTCGGCGCGGAAGTCGTACATGCTCTGCGCCGTCTCGGCGGTGAACTCCAGGATGGAGTTCTGCGCCAGGTGACCGCGCAGATGCACCGGGATCGGTACGATGTCGTAGCGCGGGACCATCAGCGACTTGCCGGTCTTCTCGCGGTGGCGCTTGCCCTCCGCCAGCATGTCGGTGAACTTCTTCCAGGCCGCCTCGCCCGGATGCTGGCCGCGGAACTTGCGCTCGCCGTCGCCCCAGCCGCCCGACGAGATCGCCGCGGCCACCCGCTTGTCCACGCCGCAGACATAGACCGCGATGGCGGCGCCGAAGCTCGAGCCGATCATGCCGATGCGGTCGCCCTCGACGTTCGGATGCTTAGCCAGGAACGTGAGCGCGTCGCTCGCGGCCTGCACCTGCTCCAGGCAGATCAGGTTGCCCCTCGGGCCTTCGCTCTCGCCGCAGCCGGGCATGTCGATGCGCAGCGTGACGTAGCCAAGCTTCTCGAACATCTTGCAGGGCTCAAGCACGTTGGACGAGCTCGAATTGCTGCCGAAGCCGTGCATGACGATGAATGCGGGCCTTCGCTCGCCGGGCTTCACGCCGTCCGGCACGCGGACCGTGCCCGCGAGTTTGAATGGCCCCGACTGAAAACTGATCTTGGTCTCGTTCATGGTCCGCCTCCCTGTCCGCGCGCCGGATCCGTTGCGTCCCGCTGCGCGGCTTCGATTTCAGGATTTGCCAGATGCGCGGGCGGGTGTCCACGAACCGCGCAAGCTGGCAGATGCGCAGCGAAAGCAGGCCGGCGGCGCCCATTCCGCCGCAAACCCATACTCCGGCTGGGTTCTGGCCCGCCCGCCCTTAACCATAACCAAAGGTTAAACCCGGCCGCGGCGCCGTGCCCGCTAGCTTTAGTATGGCTTGGCATCGAGCCCCCTAGTCCTTGGTTAAGCCTTGTTGCGCGCGCGCCGAAGACGATGCAGATTAACGGTCGACGAGGAGGCCACCTCGAAGCTAAGCGCGACGTCGCGTCGTGGAGGTGGACATGCTCAATCTGAATCTGACGGCTTTCCAGAGCCAAGAGTTCATCGTCGGTATCGCGGTCGCGGCCATCCTGGTCAGCGCCCTGGTGGTTTCATCCTTGTTCCGAAATCTGGCGCTGGCGCTCGCGGCCGGCGCAGTGGTCCTGCTCTATCTGCAGGGCGGGGTCGGCGCGCTGATCGCCACTTCGACCATCGTCGAGAAGGAAATCCGGGCGCTGCCCGACTTTTCCAACGGGCTGGTGGTGGGGCTCGCGGTGTCCGCCGTGCTGCTGATCGGGCTGCAGAAGCGCACCGCCTGACGGACGATCCGATCTACCGGGCCGAGCGCTTCAACACATCCATGAGTTCGGCAACCTTGCGCCGCTGATCGGTCTTGTTGCCGCTGGCGATGGCGTGCTCGATGCAATGGCCCGCGTGGTCGCGCAGGACTTCGTCCTCGACGCTCCGAAGCGCCGCCCGAACCGCCGAAAGCTGCGTCACCACATCGATGCAATAGCGGTCCTCATCGACCATGCGCGCAAGCCCGCGCACCTGGCCTTCGATGCGCTGCAGGCGCTTCCGAATCGACGCCTTGGCATTCGTCTGCATGGAGGCTATATACCCCCCTAGGGTATTTGTTTCAAGCCCGATGCGAGGCGCGATGGCGACGACCCAGGGCCACCTTCATGCGGCGCACGGCGGCAAGGCGGTCGCGGGCGGCGTCCTCGATCCGGTCTGCGGCATGACGGTCGATCCCGCCACGACGCCGCATCGCCATCTCCATGGAGGCGAGACCTACTTCTTCTGTTCGGGCGGCTGCCGGACGAAATTCGCGGCCGATCCCGGCAAATATCTCGATCCGTCCCAGCGCGAGCAGGCACAGCCCGCTCCGGAGGGCGCGATCTTCACCTGCCCGATGCACCCGGAGGTGCGGCAAGAGGGGCCGGGCTCATGCCCGATCTGCGGCATGGCGCTCGAGCCGGAGATGCCCACGGCCGACGCAGGCCCCAATCCCGAACTCGCCGACATGACGCGGCGGTTCTGGATCGGAGTTCTGCTCACGGCGCCGGTGGTGGTGCTGGAGATGGGCGGGCACCTGTTTGGCTGGCACATCCTTTCGCCATCGCTGTCGAACTGGGCGCAGTTGGCGTTTGCGACGCCGGTGGTGCTATGGGCAGGCTGGCCGTTCTTCGTGCGCGGCGCGCAATCGCTGGTAAGCCGCAACCTCAACATGTTCACGCTGATCGCGCTCGGCACCGGCGTGGCGTTGATCTACAGCGTCGTCGCCACGGTCGCGCCCGAAGTGTTTCCTCCGGCGTTTCGTGGCCACGGCGGCGCGGTCGCGGTCTATTTCGAGGCGGCGGCGGTCATCACCGTCCTGGTGCTGCTCGGGCAGGTGCTGGAGCTGCGCGCCCGCGAGCAGACGTCGGGGGCGATCCGCGCGCTGCTCGACCTCGCACCGAAGACAGCGATCAGCGTCACCGAACATGGCGACGAGGTGGTGACGCTCGATACGATCAAGGTCGGCGACCGGCTGCGGGTGCGGCCGGGCGACAAGGTCTCGGTCGATGGGGTGCTGGTCGAAGGCCATTCCACGCTGGATGAATCGATGGTGACCGGCGAATCGATGCCGGTCGGCAAGGACGTCGGCGCCAAGGTCATCGGCGGCACGATCAACCGCAGCGGCGGCTTTGTCATGCGCGCCGAGAAGGTCGGCCGCGACACCATGCTGGCGCGGATCGTGCAGATGGTGGCGGCGGCGCAGCGCTCGCGCGCGCCGATCCAGCGCCTCGCCGACCGGGTCGCAGCCTGGTTCGTGCCGGCGGTGATCGCGGTAGCCCTCATCGCCTTCGCCGCCTGGGCGACGTTCGGACCGGAGCCGCGCTACGCCTATGGGCTGATCGCGGCGGTCACCGTGCTGATCATCGCCTGCCCCTGCGCGCTCGGCCTCGCCACGCCGATGTCGATCATGGTCGGCGTCGGCCGCGGCGCGCAGGCCGGCGTGTTGATCCGCAACGCCGAGGCGCTGGAGCGAATGGAAAAGGTCGACACGCTGGTGATCGACAAGACCGGCACGTTGACGGAAGGAAAGCCCAAGGTCGTGGCGATCAAGGCGGCCGACGGCTTCGACGAAGCCGAAATGCTGCGGTTCGCGGCCAGCGTCGAGCGATCGAGCGAGCATCCGCTCGCTCGCGCCATCGTCGAAGCCGCGGCCGAGCGCAAGATCGAGCTTGCCGCCGTGCGCGGCTTCGATTCGCCGGCGGGAAAAGGCGCGATCGGCATGGTCGAGCGCCGCCGCGTCGCGCTCGGCAACGCGCGGTTTCTCGGCGAGCTCGGCATCGAGGTGGGCGGCCTTGAAGCGGAAGCCGAGCGGATGCGGAGCGAGGGCGCGACCGCGATCTTCGCCGCGATCGACGGCAAGCTCGCGGGCGTCATCGCCATCGCCGATCCGGTGAAAGAGAGCGCCGCCGAAGCGCTCGCCGCGCTCAAGGCCGAAGGCATCGCCATCGTCATGCTGACCGGCGACAATCGCACCACGGCGCAAGCGGTCGCGCGAAAGCTCGGCATCGCCGAGGTCGAGGCCGAGGTGCTGCCCGAGGGCAAGAGTGCAGTGATCGAGAAGCTTAAGGCGCAGGGCCGCGTGGTGGCGATGGCCGGCGACGGCGTCAACGACGCCCCTGCGCTCGCCGCTGCCGACGTCGGCATCGCCATGGGCACCGGTGCCGATGTGGCGATGGAAAGCGCCGGCATCACGCTGCTCGGCGGCGACCTGCGCGGCATCGTCCGGGCCCGCGTGCTGTCGCGCGCGGCCATGCGCAACATCCGGCAAAACCTGTTCTTCGCCTTCATCTACAACGCCGGCGGGGTGCCGGTCGCGGCGGGCGTGCTCTATCCGGTGCTCGGGATTCTGCTTTCGCCGATGGTCGGCGCGCTGGCGATGTCGCTGTCGTCGGTCAGCGTGATCGCGAATGCGCTCAGATTGCGGTTTACGAAGCTGGATTAGCAATACCTCGCAACGTCATTCTGGACGCCGTGAAGCGGCGATCCGGAATCCATAACCCCTGTGCTGATGATGCAGCGCTGCGGGGTATGGATTCCGGCACTCGCTTCGCTCGGCCGGAATGACGCGGAGAGATCGGGCGCTTCGCTACGACTGCCCGCCGCTGCAGTTGATCACCTGGCCGGTGATGAAGCTTGAGTCATCCGAGGCGAGGAAAGCGATCGCGGCCGCCTGCTCCTCCGGCAATCCGCGCCGCCGCAACGCCTGCTGATTGCGGATGTCCTCGGCCATCTCGCGGCGGTATTCGGCCTCGGCCGCGGGCTCGTCGACCGTGACGCCGGCCCTGATGAACTGCCGCGGCACGACGCGATCGGAAATCTCGGTGCCGCCCGGCGCCATGGCGTTGATGCGAATGTTGTAGCGGCCGTATTCCATCGCCAGCACCTTGGTCATCGCCAGGATGCCACCCTTGCTGGTGGCGTAGGGCAGCCGGTAGAGCCCGCGCGTCGACTGCGAGCCGATGTTCACGATCGAGCCCGACTGCTGTTTCATCATGACCGGCAGGACCGCGAGGCAGCACCACAGCGTGGTGTGGAGCGAGCGCTCGAGCTCGAGCTTCACCTCCTCCTCGGTGTAGAGGTGGAACGGCTTGATCCAGATCGTGCCACCGACGTTGTTGACCAGCACGTCGATCCGCCCGTAGGCGGCGACGGCCTGCTGCATCAGGTTCTTGGCGCCGTCGAGCGTGCCGACATCGGCCAGCGCCTTGATCGCCTCGACGCCGCCGCCGTGAAGCTCGCTCAAGGTCTGCGTCGCGCCCTCGTCGACCCGGTCGGCGACGACGATGGTGCCGCCCTCGGCGCCGAGCCGCTTCGCCGTGGCGCGGCCGATCCCCTGCCCCGCGCCGGTGACGACGCAGACCTTGTCCTTCAGCCGGCGCCCGCCGGCCGCGCGATGATCCAATTCTCCTGCCATACCGAACTGCGCCCTCTCGTTCGTCATGGCCGGGCTCGTCCCGGCCATCCACGTCTTGTTTTTGAACTTAGAAAGACGTGGATGCCCGGCACAAGGCCGGGCATGACGGAGCAGATTCACTGCATCAGATCGACGTGTGCGGCACGCCGTCGCGCACCGTCAGGTCGTCGCGCCTGGCCTCCGCAAACGGCACATCGACCGGCAGCACGAAGGTCGCCGAGCGCACGCGCTGGCCCTGCGTTGCGAGGCCGGGCGGCGGCGCGCCCTTCTGCAATTCGCGCGCTGCCTTCAGCAGCCTGTGCCGAGCCATGATGATGGCGTTGTCGGTGGAGACGAGGTTCTCCTTGGAGCGGTCCTGGATCGGCCCCATGCTTTCCTGCACGGACGCATCCTGCATGGCGATGCCGCGCACGCCGCAATAGGTCTCGCCGCGCTTCTGCGCCGCGCGATCCATGTTGTAGTCGTTGTCCTTGTTGATGATCGGCCGGAACGTGCCGGGGATGAGCGGCACATGGATGCCGCCGCCCTTGCGCATGACGTCGAGTTCCATGTCGGAGAGCGGCCGTGTCGGATGGTAGGTGAAGGTCCAGGTGAAGCAGGTCTCGTCGTCGATCGGCACCCAGGCGTGCGCGTTCAGCGCGTTGTGGCCGTAGGGCGGCACCATCGTGTACCAGGGCATGATCCACTGGGTGATGCGCCAGTAGTAGTGGCCCTCCTCGGCGTTCCGCCGCGCGGCGATGAACAGCCCGCCGGAGGACTCCACGATCTCGAACTTCGGCTTCTGGTCGGCCTGATAGTGCGCGCCCTTGGTGTTGCGATGGAGCGGGTCGCGGTGCATGTCGCCTGAATGGAGGAACGAGACGTGGCTGGAATCGATGCCGCCCTCCATCGCCTGCAGGTAGTTGCACTCCTGCAGCCGCTTGGTGTTGTAGCAATGCGCGGCCGGCAGCGTCGCCCATTCGAACTCGGGAACCGGCGGCTGCAATTCGGGCGGACCCATGTAGGCCCAGAGAATCCCGCCGCGCTCAATCAGCGGATAGGACTTCAGCTTGATCTTCTGGCAGAAGCCGCTCTCGGACGGCTCGGACGGCACCTCGACGCACTGGCCGGTGTGGTCGTATTTCCAGCCGTGATAGGGGCAGCGCAGCCCATTGTGCTCATTGCGGCCGAACCACAGCGACACGCCGCGGTGGGCGCAGAACTCGTCGGTCAGCGCGAGGCGGCCTTGCGTGTCGCGCCAGGCGAGCAGCCGCTCGGAGAGAAGCTTCACCCGCACCGGCGGGCATTCGTTCTCCGGCAATTCCTCGGCGTGCATCGCCGGAACCCAGTAGCGGCGGAACATCTCGCCCATCGGCGTGCCGGGGCCGGTCTGGGTGGCGAAGGTGTTTTGGTCAGGCCTGAGCATGGATTGCTCCTTCGAATTTCACGCTTCGTCAGAAGCTTGCTCCTCGCCCCGACTACAATGCGGAGATTACCACGATGCGCGGACAAATTCGGGCGGGATATAGGTGCGGCAGGCTGGCCGTTGGCGCTCCTTGGGGAAGCGCGCGACCCTAGCCGTATCAATGACTTAAACAAAAATTTGGGGAATATAGGCCTCCTTGATACTCAAGACGCTCATCGGCGCTCCCCAAATCCTCACGAGCCCCTGAACGCGAAGACTTTCCTACCGCCCTGATGCAAGGCTGACAGATCTTTGGCGGCGATCTGCGCGGCCTCCAAAGTCGGGGCTTCGCGTTTGTCGTAGCGACCCCGCCCCAAGAACAGAGTGGCTATGAATTTTGTGGCCCGGGTCAGCGCTTCACTATTCGCCGCATCGGCGGGGTGGGTGTGTCCGTGCTTGCGTCTTCCTTCGACGGAATCAAATCGACTCCAGCGACCACGCTGAGCCATTGGGAGGCCCACGGACAATCTCGCGGGCGGCAATGCTGCGCGATTTGGATGTCACAATTCTCTTGGGCGCCGA
Organism: Rhodoplanes serenus; assembly: GCA_945861855.1. Lineage (GTDB taxonomy): Bacteria > Pseudomonadota > Alphaproteobacteria > Rhizobiales > Xanthobacteraceae > Z2-YC6860. Next base: position 8,531 of record CAMAWG010000084.1, on the reverse strand, counting down.
ACATGGGTGCTGGATTTTTAAAGCGCGTTGCTCCGGTGCCGAGTTCACACTAGTCTCGATTGTTATAGTTTTGTGACAGCCGCGCTGGAGTTTGCGTATGAGTTTAGATTGGCTCACTTGGTCAAATCCCGTTGCAATCTGGTGGGGCTTCCTGCTTATCGTCGCGGCTGCGAATAGCGTTCTTTGGCTGATGCTTTATCGCCTGTTCTACAAGCGCGCTTTCAATTCTATTTCAGGCACGTTCCGCGTCGATCTCATGGTGCTCCTGGCCGCGGCCTACGTGTTCGGCTGCGCCTTCCGATCGGTGCTGCCGCGAGCCGATGTTCAGAGAATCTGTCTTTTCGATACTTGGCTTTCCAGCGTCTTCGTCGGGCGATCCGTTGCGACCGTGGCGGAGATCTGCTTCGTGGTGCAGTGGGCCATTGTCCTGCACTATCTCGCGAAATTGTCGAAATCCGACGCGGCTCGGAACATCTCGATCGTCATTATCCCGCTGATCCTGATCGCGGAATGCAGTTCCTGGTACGCCGTGATCACCACAAACTATCTTGGCAATGCGGTCGAAAACTCGCTTTGGGCTGTAACGTTTCTGCTCATCGCCGGCGCCCTCTCGCTGTTGCTGAGCAAGTTCAACGGCGTCGTCCGGCTGGCGATCGGATCTGCAATCGTCGGCATTACGGCTTATGCAGCGTTCATGTTCACAGTCGATGTGCCGATGTATTTCGGCCGGTGGCAGTCGGATGTCGCCAGCGGACGCGAGTATTTCGGACTTTTCTCTGGCCTGCATGACGCGATCACGCGCTGGATCGTCACGCACGACATCGCTGATTGGCAGGATGAGATTGCGTGGATGTCGTTATATTTCAGCGCAGCAGTGTGGACGAGTTTGGCGCTTGGCTGCTTCGGTCTCGTGAAGGATAAGGTGTCCCTATACCGCACGACGACTGGCGATCCGGACCGGATGCCCCGACGCCTGTCCGCGCATGTTGGCGCCGGTTGAGACAATTCAAGACTCGATCTCGTCAGACGTGGAAGCGCCGTCGTCCCGGATTCAGCCACGAATCCAGCGGCGGCGCTTGAACAGCGCATTCGCCGCAGGAATTCACCCGGCGGTCGCAGCAACGCACCACAACGCCAGCATCAAATCGGACTGTCATGTGTGACAGTTTTATGACAACGGACTCATTTCAGAATTGCCGCATCACTCCCGTTACGCTCTAGTGTCTTCCGAAAAATAATGACCAAGCCAGTGTCGAGGTTCGCTCGGCGCGCCGGGTGCAATCTGATTTTCGTTCTGTTGGCGTCATGGACAGCGATCCGAAGGAAATTGAGTTGAAACTTCGGGTCGATCCCGAAGACATGGCCGTGCTTCGGTCACACCCGGACTTTGCGGCCGTCCTTCACGATCCAGCGATTGAGGCCCAAGTCTCGGTTTATTTCGATTCCGACGATCTGTTCCTGCGTGGTCACGGATTGACATTGCGGGTGCGTCACATCGGCGAGGAGCGCATCCAGACCATCAAATCGGCTCATCGCGGCTCAGGGATATTCGAACGCTCGGAATGGGAGCAACCGATCGAAGGCGATCGGCCAAATCTCGCCAGCGTGACGGATACCGCGCTCGGACCGGTGCTGACCGACGATATTCGCGGCGCATTGAAGCCGATTTTCGAGACCCGGATCGAGCGGACGACCTATCGGCTGAACGGCAACGACACCGACATCGCGCTCGCGTTCGACAATGGCCGGATCGTCGCGGGCGATTCGTCGTGCACGGTCTCGGAGATCGAGCTTGAGCTCAAGCACGGCAATCCCGCCGAGCTGTTCAAGCTCGCGCGCGCCATCGGCGATCTCGTGCCCGCTCAGCTCGACGTCAAGAGCAAGTCCGAGCGTGGATACGATCTGGTTGAGAACGCACCGGCTGCCGCCGAGAAGGCCTATGAGCCGGAGTTGAGCGCCGGTATCGGCGCCGGCCGCGCCTTCACATTGATCGGCCGGGCCTGCTTGCGCCAACTGCTGGCCAATGAGCCTGGGACGATCAAACGCGACGCCGAAGCGCTGCATCAGATGCGAATCGCGCTGCGCCGGTTGCGCGCGGCCATTTCGCTGTTTTCCGGCGTCGTGAGCGACGATCGGGTCGAGGCGATCAAGGCCGAGTTGAAATGGCTCGGGCGGGAGTTCGCGCCGGCGCGCGACCTGGATTCGCTTCTGATCGAGGTGCTCCGGCCGCTCCGCAAGCAGCAGGCCAACGAGCCCGGATTTACCAGCATCAGCCGGATGTTCGCGCGCGAGCGTCTCAAGAGCTATCGGCGGGCGCGTGAGGCTGTTCAATCATCCCGATTCCGCACGCTCGTTCTCGACACCGCCGAATGGATCGAAACCGGACCCTGGTGCACCTCGGACGACCCGCTGCTGAGCGCGCGCCGGACCGTGCCGATCGAGACGCTGGCGGCGGAGCAGCTTTCGCGGCGAAGAAAGAAAATCCGGCGGCGGGGCGTGGAGATCGGCGAGCTCAGTCCGGAGCAACTGCACCAATTGCGTATTCAGATCAAGAAGGCGCGATACGCAGCCGAATTCTTCGCCCATGTCTATCAGGGCAAGAAGGCCGAGAAGCGGTGCGAGAAATTCCGCTCGGCGCTCAAGCAATTGCAGAATTGCCTCGGCGGCTTCAACGACATCATGACGCGCAAGGCACTCTGCGCGGATATCCTCGCCCGGCCGGGGCGCAGCTTGACCGCGGAGCAGAACCGTCACCGCGCCTTTGCCGCAGGCCTCATCATGGGCGATCAGCAGGCGCAGATCGCGAGATTGCTCGATCGCGCGGCCAAGGCGCATTCCCGCTTCGACCAGGCCAAGCCGTTCTGGAGATAACCGAGGCCTGATCAGGCCACGGACCGCTGGCTATTGACGCGCAATACCGGCGCCCCGGATCACCACGACCTGCGTGCGCGCGCCGGTGATCCCGAAATCGTCGTCGTTGATCAGAGCGAGCGCCCCGTTACCGAGGAGGGCCATGCCCTCGGTCTTGCCGACGATCTGCGGCAGGTCCGCTGTGTCCAGCCGCAGCGCCTTGCCGACGGGGACGATCCCGACCTTGCCCACGTCGCTCTGCTCCAGCGTCGGCTGTGTCGCCGCGTCGTCCCAGCGCGTACCGGATATGTCGGTCGCGCCCGACAATTGGATCTCGTTCAGCTTGGTCGTCTTCTCGGTGCGTTCGAGCACGATCAGCCGGTCCAGCCCGATCGCCATCAGTTCGCTGATGCGCGGATCGTTCTGCTTGGACGAAGGGTCGCGGCGGAAGCTCTGCGGATCGTCGAGCGTTGGATAAATCCGGCCATTCTTGACCTCGCGGCAGGCGGCAGGCTCGAAGTCTGCGACCGCCTTTATTTCGTTGCAGGTGAGGTTGGGTCCGCGGTCGCCAATGGTCCACATCACATTCGACGGGTCGCCGGGATGGCGAAATGCGCCGCTGCCGATGCCGACCGTCAACGGCAATGTCTTGCCGCCCTCGAACGTGTAGGAGCCCAACGTCAGCAAGGTGTCGTCGCTGCGATATTCGCGAACGCTGACGTCGGCGGCAAGCATCGGCGACGATACGGCGACGTAACCAAGAAACGCAGCGATCCTCATGGGAAAATGTGCGTTCAACATACAGGATGATTGTCGGCTGGTTGTGACACTCTGATGACGGACCCTGATGATACTCGCGCTAGCATGATTCACCGGAGCGACATGATAACGAATTACTCATCCGGCGAATCGGGATCGGCGGGTTCTCATGGCCTGGCTATTTCTCTTTGCGGCGGGGGCGCTCGAGATCGTTTGGGCCTTGGGGCTCAAATATTCCGAAGGCTTCACGCGATTCTGGCCGAGCGTCGCAACGCTGATCGCGATTGCCATGAGCTTCGCTCTGCTCGGCTTGTCGCTGCGGTCGGTTCCGTTCGGAACCGCCTATGCGGTGTGGACCGGCATCGGGGCAGCCGGGGCTGCGATCGCGGGGATGATCCTGTTCGGCGAATCGGCGGACTGGGGGCGTATCGGCTGCCTGGTCCTGATCGTGGCAGGAACCATGGGCCTGCGGCTCGTCTCACCGGCATGAGTTCCCGCAAGAGCCCGTTGCGGTCACGGCCGTGTCATCAGTCCGGGCGATAAGATTTGGATGGAGCATCTGATTCTCTTGGCGAGCGCATTTTGCGCGGCCGCGGCCCTTCTCCATTTCGGCAGCATCCTCACGGTCATGATGCGGCTCCGCAGACCCGAGCGTTCTTCCCTGCCGGTTGGAGCCCCCGCAGTAAGCATCCTTCGGCCGGTGTGCGGGATGGAAAATTTCGTCGAACAAACCCTGCGATCCACATTCCGCCTCGACCATCCTTGTTATGAGATCGTTTTCTGCGTGGCGAACGCCGGCGATCCGGTCGTTCCGATCGTGCGCCGGTTGATCGCGGAACACCCGCATGTCGAAGCGCGGCTGCTGATCGGAAACGCGGAGATCGGCGCCAATCCCAAGCTCAACAACCTGGTCAAGGGCTGGCAGGCCGCCCGTCACGACTGGATCTTGATGGTCGACAGCAACGTCCTGATGCGAAGCGACCATGTGCAGTGCATGTTTTTGGCCTGGACGCCGGACACGGGGCTGGTTTGCTCGCCGCCGATCGGATATGCGCCCCAGAACCTTTGGGCCGAACTGGAGTGCGCGTTCCTCAACACCTACCAGGCTCGCTGGCAATGTTTCGCGGACAGCCTCGGCATGGGCTTTGCCCAGGGCAAGTCGATGCTTTGGCGCCGCCAAATGCTGGATCGGGTCGGCGGCATCAAATCGCTGGGGCGCGAAGTTGCCGAGGATGCCGCGGCCACCAAGATCGTTCGGGAACTCGGCCTCAAGGTGCGGTTGGTCAAGGCGCCGTTCGTGCAGCCGCTCGGCCATCGCCGCGCCACTGACGTCTGGCGGCGCCAGCTTCGCTGGGCGCGTCTGCGCCGCGACACGTTCAAGGGGTTTTTCATGCCCGAAGTCTGCGCGGGAGCGGTTTTCCCGATCCTCGCGGGGGCATGGGTCGCGGCCGCGGCCGGCTGGCCCGTCATCGGCACTGTCCTCGCGGTCGCGTTCGCATGGTACGGGGCCGAGGCGCTGCTGGCCCGGGCCGCGGGATGGCCGTTGTCCGCGCGCGCCATCGCAGCGTGGATCATGCGCGACGCCCTGCTCCCGGTCCTTTGGATTGCCGCCTGGGTCGGCAATGAATTCGAATGGCGCGGCAATGCCATGACATTGGCGGGGCAAGAGCGTCCATCGTGACAGTCATCCTGCCGCAACAGGAATCACCGATCGGTCGATCATGAACGTCCAGGCCACGCCCGCATTCGAACCGACTGACAGCGAAGCGTTGCGCGTCCGGACACTGTTCATCTCAGACATCCATCTCGGCACGCGCGGGAGCCAGGCCGACAAGCTCCTGGAGTTCCTGCGCGATTACGACGCCGATCTGATCTACTTGGTCGGCGATATCGTCGATGGCTGGCAGCTCAAGTCGGGCTGGTACTGGCCGCAGTCGCATAACGACGTCGTGCAGAAACTGCTGCGCAAGGCGCGCAAGGGCGCCCGCGTCATCTATGTCCCGGGAAACCATGACGAGTTCATGCGGGATTTCTACGGAACACATTTCGGCGGCATCGAGGTCGTCGAAAAGACCATCCATCTGTCCGCCGACGGCCGCCGCTACTTGATCATCCACGGCGACCTGTTCGACGTGGTCATCCGCCATGCCAGGTGGCTGGCTTTGCTGGGGAACCACGCCTACGACCTGGCGATCCTGCTCAACACCTACTTCAACATGGCTCGCCGCCTGCTCAGGCTGCCGTACTGGTCGCTGTCGCGCTGGATCAAGCTGAAGGTGAAGAACGCGGTCAATTTCATCGGTGAATTCGAGCGGACGCTGAGCGACGAGGCGCGCCGCCACCATGTGGAGGGCGTGATCTGCGGCCACATCCACCATGCCGTCATACGGGAACTGGACGGGCTGATCTACGTGAATTGCGGCGACTGGGTCGAAAGCTGCACGGCGGTGGTCAAGCACTTCGACGGCCGTCTTGAAATCATCCACTGGGCCAACCAGCCGTCGCATCCGGCCGCGCGGGTACGGTCGGCCGAGCCCGGCTTGGCGATGTCTGGAACCAACGAACAGAGCGCAGCAGGCGCGTCGCAATGACCGCCGCGCCGCAGCCGAAACTGCATTCGTTGTCATTCCAATGTCATCGAATCATCATTTGTTTTGGAGTCTTGTGACTTGGGCATGTGCTTGAACTCGGCGGACAATTCCACCCTGGCCAATGACGTGCTGACAGGAATTCAGATCCTTCGAGCGGCCCGCAAAGGCGATGAATGTAGGCCACGATTTCTCATTCATGCAGGTTGGGCCGCGGGCCTTCGCCAGCGAGTTCTCGATAGTGAGCCGCACTGAGGCCGGCGCGGCAATGGAATGACAATGGCAATCGCAATCACAGACCATACGACCAAGGCTTTCGACGCGGACCTTCTCGAGCTCACCCGGATGATTGCCGAAATGGGGGGCTTGGCGGAACGGCAGTTGATCGAAGCCGTCGATGCCCTGGTGAAGGGCGATCGTGCGCATGGTGAGCGCGTGGTCCTCGCCGATAGCCTGCTCGATGCGCGGCAGCGCGATGTCGAACTGAAGGCGATTGCGACCATCGCCACGCGCCAGCCGATGGCCATCGACCTGCGCGAAATCGTCGGCATCCTGCGGATCGCAAACGAGCTCGAACGGATCGGCGATCTCGCCAAAAACATCGGCAAGCGGGTGGATGGGCTGAACGGCGAACTCATGCCCCGCAAGGCGCTCCGTGGCGTGGCGCACATGACCGAGCTTGCGCTCCACCTGCTCCGGGATGCGCTGGACAGCTTTGCCGAAAAGGACGGCACCAAGGCGATCGACGTCCGCAATCGCGACGAGGAAATCGACGCGATGTACACCTCGCTGTTCCGGGAATTGCTCACCTACATGATGGAAGATCCCGGCACGGTCGCCTTTGGCATTCATCTCCTGTTCTGCGCCAAGAACATCGAACGCATGGGCGACCACGCAACCAACATCGCGGAAGCGGTCTACTACATGGTCGAGGGTCACGCTTTCGCCAACGAGCGCCCGAAGGCCGACGCGACCAGCGGGATGACGATTGCATTCAACACCAGCCATTGATCGGGCGTTCAATTGCCGCGTTATGCGATCTATTTCGTTCCGGCGATAGAAACCGAGTTCTTTCGATTCGGCAGCGCCGTTCTGGGCTACGACTGCTACACCGGCCAAAAGGTGGATCGTCCGGCCGCTCTCGATGCCGAGCCCGATCTGTGGGACAGGCTGACGGCCGAGCCGCGCCGGTACGGATTTCACGCGACGCTGAAGGCGCCGTTCCAACTGTCCCCCTCGTGCACGGAGGCCCAGCTCGTCAGCGCGCTCCACAGCTTCGCAGGATTGGGTCATGCCATCCCGGCTTTGACGCCCACGGTGCGGATGCTCAGCGGCTTTGCCGCGATCGTGCCTGCGACAGCTTCACCGGCGCTCGATGAGCTGGCCAGCAAGTGCACGACGATCTTCGATGCGTTCCGGGCCCCGATGTCGGCGCAGGAGCGCGCGCGGCGGGTGGCGTCGGGATTGAACCAGAGCCAGATCGAGAACCTCGACCGCTGGGGCTATCCCTATCTGTTTACCGACTTCAGATTCCATATGACCCTGACCAGCAAGGTCGATCTCGACCGGCGCAACGATGTGCTGGCGACGTTGCAGGGAGCGCTGAGCCGGGCGTGCAAGGATCGCCAGCTTGCGATCGAACGTATCTCGCTGGTGCTTCAGAACGATGAGAGTTCGTCGTTCCGCGTGATCGAGCAGGCAACGCTGCGACCGGCGCGCTGAATCAGGGCAGCCGCATCAGCGGCTGGCCCATGCGAATCATCGAGCCCTCCCGGGCATTGTCGCAAAGCGAGAAGCCTTTGGGCGCCAGCACTATGATGGTCGAGCCGTGCTCGAACCAGCCCATCTCCTGGCCTTTTTCAAACGGCGCGTCGCAGGCCATGACATTCGACCCGCGGTGCTTGAGATTGAGCAGCACGTCAAGGAAATGCAGCTTGATGCTGGCGACCAATATCGCCGCGACCGGCACCAGGGTGACGACATGGCTGCCGGCGGCAAGCCTCGTGCGCAGCACGGCGCGCTCGTTCTTGCAAAACAGCTTCTCGATGCGCTTGAGTGCGATCGGGTTGACGTTCCAGGTGTCACCGGAAATGTAGTTGACCTGCTCGACGCGGCAATCGTGCGGCGCGTGGAAGCGATGGTACATCCCGGACGTCAGCCGCAGCGTCACAAAGCAGCCATTCACATGATCGCCCGCGAGCGGCGACCGACCCAGTAAATCCGGCAGCGTGTAGGGAAATCCTTTCACCTGATAGAGATCGGTCCCGGCGATTGCCCCACCCGCGCCGACGATGCCGTCGCAGGGGCTGGTCAGGATGGAGGGATCGGCATCGA
>CAMAWG010000083.1 GCA_945861855.1 Rhodoplanes serenus | reverse complement strand
GTTCCAGGTGTAGAACGAGGTGACGTAGTCGCCGGAGTGGCGGCCCATCGTCACCGCGATTTTTTCCGGATCGTTCTGCACGAGGTCGTAGCCCTGGCCGACGTCGTCGAGGCTGAACAGCTCCAGCATCATGTGGTGGGTCATCTTCTTGCCCGTGCCGACCAGCGCGATCGAGTGATGGCGGCCGTTGACGTGGAAGAAGTAGCCGGCGAACGGGCGGAGCCAGTAGTCGGTAAGCTTGAACTCCAGCACCTCCTGGTAGAACGGCATCACCTCTTTCAGGCTCTCGCAGTGCATCACCACATGGCCCATGCCGAGCGAGCCGGTGCGGAAGCCGGAGATGTTGCGGCCGGGCTTGAAAGGATCGGAAGCAACGGCGCCGCCATGGAAGAATTCGAGGCGGTTGCCCTCGGGATCGTTGCAGACGACGAGGTCCTTCACCTGCCGTTCGTCGGCGAGTGCGCGCGAGCCGCGGGCGACCCTGGTGCCCATCTTTTCCAGCCGCATGGCGAGATCGTCCAGCGCCGCCGCGTCGGCCATCTCCCAGCCGAAGAAGCCGATGCCCTGCCCGCCGTCGGCATCGACGACGAGGCGCTGCTTGCGGTCGTCCATGCGGAACGCCATCGACTGGCGGCTCTTGTCGATCTTCTGGAGACCGAGGAAGTTCTGGCCGTAAGCGGCCCAGTCCTCCAGATTCTTGGCGCGGACTCCGATATACCCGAGAGCTTGGACGGTCATGGATGTTTCCTGGGCATGTCCCGTTGTTGGTCGCCGCTAGAGTATCAGGAGAAAGCCCGGACGAAAGAGGCTCGGCCGACCACTCAACCGACCGCCTGGGCCTTCATCTGGTCCCACCAGGGGCAAACCCCGGGCATCCGATTGTAATTGCCGTCCATCACCTGCACCGGCTGGCGGAAGCCCTTTTCGGCATTGCCGAGGCGGAGCGCGCGCGCCTTGTCCTGATCTTCCTTCGACAGCCAGGTGCGGTCGTGGCCCCACATGCTCGGGCCCTCCTTGCGCTCGTAAGCCTTCCAGCCGGCAACGTCGATATCGCGGGCGCCCCAGCCGTATTCGACCATGAAGTTCGACGGCGTCCACGAATAGAACGACGTGATGAAATCGCTGGTGTGGCGGCCGAGCGTGGTCGCGACGCGGTTCTCGCCCTGCGCGATGTCATAGCCCTGCCCGACGTCGTCGAAGCTGTAGAGCTCCATCATCATGTGATGCACCGCGTTCTTGCCGGTCTCGATGAAGGCGAGGCTGTGGTGGCGCGGATTGAGGTGCATGAACGTCGCCTTGAACGGCGACGAGTAGTAATCCGTCAGGCGGAAGCCGAGCAGGTCGCGGTAGAACCTGACCATCTCGTCGGTGTTGGCGGTGTGCATCACCACGTGGCCGAGGCCGAGCGGGCCGGTGCGGAAGCCGGAGATGTTGCGGCCCGGCTTGAACGGCTCGGCCGTGGTCTCCGCCCCATGGAACAGTTCGAGCCGGTTGCCGACCGGATCGCCGGTCACGATCAGATCCCTGACCCGCCGCTCGTCGGCGAGCGCGCGGGAGCCGCGCGCCACAGAAACGCCGGCCTGTTCGAGCCGCCCGGCGACTGCATCGAGGGCCGCGGCATCCGCCACCTCCCAGCCGAAGAAACTCAAGCCCTCCCCGCCATCCGCATCGACGATGATGCGCTGCTGGCGGTCGTCCATGCGGAAGGCCATCGTGCGCGCGCTTTTGTCGATGCGCTGGAGCCCGAGCATCCTTGAGCCGTAGGTGCCCCAGTCGCCCAGATCCTTGGCGCGAACTCCGAGATAACCCAGCGATTGCGCGGTCATGTTGTAGGGTCCCGCATTGATGTGATTTGCCGTCCATGTAGCACGGTGCGGCGAAGAATTTAAGGACCGTGCGGGCATGGCTGTCCGGCCCGTGCCCGGGAGTCTAGATCGACTTCACCCGATGCCGGATCTCAGGCGAATCCGCGGCATAACGGTAGGCGCGGAACACCTCGTTGGATGGGTCGCCGGCGCGGTCCGGCCCCATGAAGGGGCTGACGTATTCCCAGACGATCTCGCCCTCGGATGTCACCTCGAACAGCCGGCCCCACTGGCCCTCGCAGATCAGCGTGTTCCCCGTGGGCAGCCGCTGCGCGCCGCTGATATGCGGGCTGAAGAACGTGTAGGCGGGCCTGGCGCGATATTCCCACACCGTCTTGTGGGTGCGCGGGTCGAGCTCGATCACCCGGGAGAACGGATTGGTCGTGGTGTTGATGCCGTTGGCGAACAGCGTGATGTTGCCGTTCGGCAGCGGCGCGCAATCGTGCTGCATGCCGAAGCTGTCGTCGCGGTGTTGCCACTTCATCGTCCTGCTCTGCTTGTCGATCAGACCGATCATGTTGAGACGGCGGAAGCTGATGTAGATGTCGCCGTTTTCCAGCGGCGAGATGGCGTTGGCGTGGGCAAATTCGTCGCGGAGCTGGTTGGATATGAGCGGATAGCTCTCCACCTCCATGTCGCGGCAGGCGTGCCACTCCCACGCCGTCTTGCCGTCGGGCGCGATCTCGACAATGGTGTCGCCATACATGCAGCCATCGGGATGCGCGGTGCCGGGCAAGCCGCCGGGGATTCGTTTCTCGATCTCCGGCGGCACCACCTCCCAGCCGAGGAATATGGTGTTGCCGTTCGGCAGGCGGCGGAAGTCATGATGCTGACCGACGTGCTTGTGTTCCCACAGCACCTTGCCGCTCCAGTCGTATTCGCGAAGCAGGCCGCCGCGCCCGCCCATGTGCTGCGGGCCTTCCGGAAGCCGGCCGGACCAGAGCAGATTTCCGTTCTCCAATAGATACGCATAGGTGCCGTTGACCAGCGGATGCTGCCACTGGTGCAGCACGTCGCCGCGCAGGCCGATGATGTAGGTCGCCTTGCCGTTCAACGGCGAGAACAGCGTGAAGCCCGGCGTCGCGCGATGAGGGTCGCAAACGAGAAGGCCAAAATCGCGATGACGCATCGCAGTTCCCTTTCAAATATCGAGGCGCGGGTCATTTGGGCGTCGCGCCTTACGATTGTATTTTGCGGCGATTGATTTGTCGCTTCGGCTCCGGCCAAGGACGCCCGATCTCAGCGCGTGGACTTTCGGCGGCCCGGAATGCTCGCAGGCTCGGAAAGACCCACATCGCGTCCGCGCCGAGCCCCCTTCTGCGCTTCCTCGGCCAACATTTGTTCCGCTTCTTCCGAAAGCACCGAAAGCGCGCTCCACAGGATGCGCAACTCCGATTCCGTCAAGCGCTGCTCCAGCCGCCTCTGACGTTCGATCGAGTGTGGCAGCGTGGCCGCTATCGTCGCCCGTCCCGCCTGCGTGAGTTCCACCACGCGCAGGCGCCGATCCCGTTTATCGACGATCTGGGTCACAAAGCCCCGCCGGATAAGATCGGCCAGGACGCGCGTCACATGCGCCTTGTCGAGCTGGGTATGGGCGGCGATGTCCCTGATCGAGGGCGGCTTTCCGTCCGCGAGCACCGACAGAATTCGATATTCGGCGAGATTGAGCCCGAACTCGCGCCCGACATGCAGCAGCATTTCCTGCCCGAGCGCGCGGCCAATCATGTTGAGGCGATAGCTGAAGCGCCGATTGAGCGGCAGCGGCGGCGTCGTTCGGGAAGCATGGGCTTTTCTGGACATGGAACGTTATTCGTTGATAAATCATCGTTGACTTTGCAACGAATAACTGAGAACGTCAATGTCGAAATGCGCGCTCAACCGATCAAGCTGAATGAGGCCGGGAGGACATCATGCGGATTGCAGGATTTTCGTATTTGCTGCTGGCGCTCGGCATCGCCGCCCCAAGCCATGCCCAGGACGCCGGCGATTACCCCAACCGGCCGATCCGGGTGGTCGTCCCGGTCGGCGCCGGCGCCGGCATGGACAACGCCGCGCGGGTGACCGCGACCGCCGTCGAAAAGCATATCGGCCAGACTCTCGTCATCGAGAACAAGCCCGGCGCGGGCTCCCGGATCGGCGCCGCGATGGTGGCGAAAGCGCCACCCGACGGATATACGCTGCTGTTCACGTCGCCGTCGGCGATCGCCGTGGTCGAGCACTTCCCGCAGAAGATGGACTACGAGCCGGCGCGCGACTTCCGGCCGCTGGCGATCGGCGTCTTCCAGCCAGTGCTGCTGATCGTGCGGCCGAGCCTTGGCGTGAAGACGGTCGACGAGTTCGTCGCCTACGCCAGGAACAACCCCGGCAAGATTTCGTTCGGCGTGCAGGGCCTCGGCGGCGAGTTGCACCTGTTGCTGGAGCTGTTCAAGAAGACCGCCGGCATGAACATCACGCCGGTCCCCTACAACGCCGCCGCCCAGGCGATCGTCGATCTGCTGGCCGACCGGCTCGACGCCATGTTCCTTGTCATCCCGCCGATCAAACAACACGTCGAGGCAGGCAAGCTGCTCGCGCTGGCCACGCTCAACGCCAAGCGCGTCGAGGTGCTGCCGAACGTCCCGACCATGGCGGAGGTCGGCCGGCCGGAAATGACCAGCGCGGTCTGGTTCGGTTATCTCGCCCCCGCCAAGACGCCCGACGCAGTAATCGGCAAACTGGCCCAAGCCTTCCAGAAACTGCAATCGGACCAGGCGCTGAACAAACGCGTCTCGGACATGGGGGCCGAGCTCAACATCGTGGGTCCGGCCGAATTCGGCAAGATCATCGAAAGAGACCGCGCCCGTTACGGCAAGATCGTGGCCGAGGGCAATCTCGCCAAACAGAACTAAGTTTAATTGCGGGGTAGAAATTTCCGCGCGGAGCGCTCATATCCCGGCGGCTGACCGTCGCCGGGCATCTTCGAGTGCAATCCATCATCTCCATCAAAAATCTCTCCAAGACCTACGAGTCGGGCTTCCAGGCGCTGAAAAGCATCGACCTGGAGATCCGGCGCAGCGAGATCTTCGCGCTGCTGGGGCCGAACGGCGCCGGCAAGACCACGCTGATCGGCATCGTCTGCGGCATCGTCAATGCCTCGGGCGGCAGCGTGACGGTCGACGGACACGACCACATCAGCGGCTATCGCGCCGCGCGCGCCATGATCGGGCTCGTGCCTCAGGAGCTGACCACCGACGCCTTCGAGACGGTGTGGGCGACCTGCAGCTTCAGCCGCGGCCTGTTCGGCAAGCCGTCCAGTCCCGCGCATATCGAAAAAGTGCTCAGGGACCTGTCGCTCTGGGACCGCAAGGATTCCAAGATCATGGCGCTGTCCGGCGGCATGAAGCGGCGCGTACTGATCGCCAAGGCGCTGTCGCACGAGCCGCAGATCCTGTTCCTCGACGAGCCGACCGCCGGGGTCGACGTGGAACTGCGCAAGGACATGTGGGAGGTGGTGCGGGCGCTCCGCGCCTCGGGCGTCACCATCATCCTGACCACGCACTACATCGAAGAGGCCGAACTGATGGCCGACCGGGTCGGCGTCATCAACAAGGGCGAGATGATCCTGGTCGAGGACAAGGCCGCGCTGATGCGCAAGCTCGGCAAGAAGCAGCTCAAGCTCGAACTGCAGCAGAAGCTCGACGCTATTCCCGCCGAGCTCGCCAGCTACAACCTGACGCTGTCACCGGATGGGCGGGTGCTGACCTACACCTATGACACTCAGGCCGAGCGGCCCGGGATCACGCGCCTTTTGGAAGGGCTGATGCGCGCGAACATCCGGTTCAAGGACATCCACACCGAACAGAGCTCGCTTGAGGACATCTTCGTCGATCTGGTGAGGAAGGACCCAGGAAACGCACCATGAACCACCGCGCGGTCTGGGCGATTTACAAGTTCGAGATGGCGCGCACCGGGCGCACCTTCTTCCAGAGCATCGTGTCGCCGGTGATCTCCACGTCGCTGTATTTCGTGGTGTTCGGCGCGGCGATCGGCTCGCGCATGCCGGAGATCGAAGGCGTGGGTTACGGCTCGTTCATCGTGCCCGGGCTGATCATGATGATGCTCTTGACGCAGAGCGTGATGAATGCCTCGTTCGGCATCTACTTCCCGCGCTTCGTCGGCACGATCTTCGAGATTCTCTCGGCGCCGGTGTCGGCGTTCGAGATCGTGCTGGGCTATGTGGGCGCCGCCGCAACCAAATCGATCATCCTGGGCCTCATCATCCTCGCCACCGCGGGCCTGTTCGTGCCGCTCAAGATCGCGCATCCGGTCTGGATGCTGGCGTTCCTGGTGCTCACCGCCGCGACCTTCAGCCTGTTCGGCTTCATCATCGGGCTGTGGGCGGACGGCTTCGAGAAGCTGCAGATCATCCCGCTCCTGATCCTCACGCCGCTCATATTCCTCGGCGGCAGCTTCTATTCGATCAATGTGCTGCCGCCGTTCTGGCAGACGGTGAGCCTGTTCAACCCGATCGTCTATCTGATCTCGGGCTTCCGCTGGAGCTTCTACGAGGTCTCCGACGTGAGCCTGCAGGCGAGCGTCGCGATCATCGCGCTGTTCCTCGCCGGCTGCCTCGGCATCGTGTGGTGGTTCTTCAAGACGGGATACAGGATCAAGAAGTGACGCGCAGTGTCATTCCGGACGCCGCCAACGGCGGCGATCCGGAATCCATAACCCCTGTGCTGATGACGTAACGCTGCGGGCTATGGATTCCGGGTTCGCGCCTCCGGCGCGCCCCGGAATGACGAACTCTAGGCCGCCCGCCACTCCGCCACCTTCATCCACGCCAGCATCGCCAGCGGCACCACCGCAATCGCCACGGCGGCGATGCCCGCCGCCGGCAGGCTGGCGCATTCGACCAGAGGGCCGGTAACAGCGGCGGCGACCAGCGTCATCGCGCCCGCCCCGCTCTCGCTCACGCCGATGGCGCGGCCGCGGTGCTGCGTCTCGACCTGGTCGGCAATCAGCGCGGTCGAGGCCACATTCGCCGCGCACCAGCCCAGGCCCACCAGGAATGTGCCGAGCGTGACCGTCAGGAAGCCCTCGGAGAACGCAACGAACAGCGCGCCGACCAACGCGGTGCCGACGCCGGGATACATCACCCACTCGCGCCCGTAGCGGTCCGAGGCCCAGCCGAGCGGGATGGTGAAGGCGAACATGCCGGCGGAATGGAACATGTGCGAGATCGTGATCGCGGTCAGCGAATGGCCGTGGTGCGACAGCACCAGCGACGTCAGCACCATGACGATGGCCATGTTGCCCTGGCCGGCGCAGTTCGACAGGATCGCAAGCCGCGTCGGCCTGTTGCGAAGCAGGTTCCAGGAGCTGAAGTCGTCCGGCTCCCCGACGGAACGCCGTGCCGGCGGCAGGTAACCCGGATAGTAGCGCTGGAGATTCATCCCGATCTCCTTGGGATCGGGCCGCACGAATGTCACCACGATCATGCCGGCGAGGATCAGCACCGGCATCATCAGCCACGGCAGGCCCAGCGGATCGTGCCCGGTGCGATGCCCGACGGCTTCGGCAAGCGACATCACCAAAGGGCTGAGCGCGACCCCCACCAGCGAGCCGGTGGCGAGAAAGCCCAGCGCCAGCCCGCGCCGGCGCGGCAGGTACATGTCCGTCGCCGCCACACGCATCTGCTGCGAGGCGCTGATGCCCATGGTGAAGATCACCATTCCGAGCGTCAGCCCGATGGCGCTCCCCGCGATCATCGCGAGACCGGAGGCGAACGAGCCGATCAGCGCCAGCCCCTGCCCGAACAGGATGCCGGGCTTGCGGCCGTAATGGTCCGTGATCTGGCCGATCGGATAGGAGACGAGGAAGCGGCTTATTCCGAACAATCCGACCGTCAGGCCGGCGAGGCTCGCCGAGCCGGTCACGGCGATGACCATCAGCGGGCCGATGCCATAGGCGAGCTGGGTGCCGGCGCCGACGAAGGATTGCGACAGCGCCAACAGCACGGTGTTGCGCTTGATCAGCGGCGGGATGCCGCCGGAGGCCGGGGAGATGGGCTTATGCACTACGAATTCGCAAGCAGCGGTTCGCGGCTGGCCGCCGGCAGCTTCGCCGCCCCGGCGAACGCCGGCATCACCTCGCGGGCAAAGGCGCGGAGATTCTCGCGCGAGCCGGCCGGGCCGTTGAGCAGGATGTGTTCGACACCCGCGGCGCGGAGCGTGGAAAGCTTGGCGGCGATATCGTCGGGCGTGCCGAACATCGCGCTCTCGGCCGCCGCGTCGAGCGTCTGGTCGAACGACAGCATGCTGGATTTGCTGGAGCCGTCGGGCGTCTGCGCGAGCTTTGCGAGCCGGGTCTGGTTTGCGAGGCGCGCCTCGATCGCCCTGGCCTTTTCCTCGGCGTTCCTGGCAACGAAGAAGGCGCGGCTGACCGCGACGTCCATCGGGTCGAACCTGCGGCCGCAGGCCTCGACCTCGGCCTTGTAGATGTTGAACCGCTCGATCGCCAGCGCAGTCGAGGCAAGCTGGTCGAGCAGGAGCTTGCAGCCGCGCCGCGCCACCTTGCGGATCGAGTCGGGGCTGCCCGCTGCCATCCACACCGGCGGATGCGGCTTCTGCTGCGTCGGCGGCTCGACGATGATGTCCTCGAAGTGCCAGTACTTGCCGTGGTGCGAGAACCGCTCGTTCGAGGTCCAGGACTTGATGATGAGCGCGAGGCCCTCCTCGAAGCGCTCGTCGGCCTCCTCCATCGGGATGCAGAAGCTCGCGAACTCGTTGTGGCGATAGCCCTTGCCAACGCCGAACTCAAGCCGGCCGCCGGAGAGAAGATCGATGGTGGCCGCCTGCTCGGCGAGCAGCACCGGGTTGTGCCAGGGCAGAACCATCACGGCGGTGCCGAGGCGCAAGGTCTTGGTCCGCGCCGCGACCCAGGTCAGCAGGTTGAGCGACGCCGAGACCTGGCCGAAGCCGGTGAAATGATGCTCGACCACGAAGGTGCTGGAATAGCCCAGCGCCTCGGCCTCGACGTTGTACTCAATGTAGTCCTTGAAGCCCTGACCGCTGTCGAGGTCGGGGCCTCCGCGCTGGGCCTGGGCGCTGCCGAACAATCCGAATTTCATGATGCCTCCCGGCTGCGCCGCGCGATCAGTTGGCCTCAGCCCTGCATTTCTTGAGATAGGCCGGTCGCTTGAGGAGCGGCACCTTCTCGGCCTTCGCCTTCGCGCGACACTCGGCCCGCTTCTTGCGCAGCATGGCTTCTTTCGATTGCATTTTCTCGCGAATGCCGAGAGGGGCTGTGGTCCGGTCGGGCTTCATCCCTGTGACTGGAGCGGTTTCCGTGCGGGTGGTGGGGACCTGAGACCAGCCCAGCACCGGTACTGCGAACACTCCGGCCAAGCTGGCCACAACGAGGAACGAGGCGCGTTTCATATCGAGCTCCCGGGTCTTAACGCGCACACTACCGCAAGACCGACCGCTGCAACAGCCGCGCGGGCTCGCCGCATCGCGCGTCACTGGATCGGCCGCGTGCGGTCCACCGCCGCGCCACGCAGAATCACCGACGAGATTTTTCGCGTGTTGGCGATGTCGTCCAGCGGGTTGGCGTCGAGCACGATGAAGTCGGCGCTCTTGCCGGCTTCCAAGGTGCCGGCGTCGGCGAGCCGCAGGAACTCGGCCCCGTTGCGGGTCGCGGCGACGATGACCTGCATCGGCGTCATGCCGGCGATCACCATGTCCTGCATTTCCTCGTGCGGTCCCCACGGCCGGTTGCCGTCGGTCCCCATGACCATGCGCACGCCCGCCGCATTCAGCTTCGCCAGATTGCGCGCCTGAATGCCGTAAAAGGCCTGCGCCCGCGGCCGGTCGATGTTGTCGGCTTCGAGCTTGGCGAACTCGTCGGCCGGCATGCCCGCCTGCATCCAGGCCCGGTCCACCTTCACGCCGCGGTCCGGCAGGTTCGGAATGAGGATCAGATTCGGGCGCTGCTTGAACATCGCCACCGTCTCGTCGTCGATATCCTTGTCGCGGACGCCATGCGCGAAGACATCGAGGTTGGCGCGCATCAGTTCCTTGGCATCGTCCATGTTGAAGATGTGCGCCGCGGCGCGGAGGCCGGCCTTGTGCGCCTCGTCGATGATGGCGGCATATTGCGCCGGGGTCACCTTCTGAACCTTGCCGTCCCGGTCGTCGACCCAGAACTTGATCATCTGCACGTTCAGCGCGGCGTTGTCACGGACAGCCTTTCTGGCTTCCTCCTCGGTTTCGATCTGGTGCGTGGGACGCATAGGCTCTTTTCGGGTGATGCCGCGGCCGGCGCTGAGAAATCGCGCGGCCCCGGCGATCGTCTCGGCGCGCATCGGCAGCAGTTCGAGATTGTCCGTGCCCATGCTCATGGCGACGCCAACGCCCCAATATCCGCGCTGCTTCAGATCGCGGATCAGCCGTTCGCGATTTCCGCTCAGATGCACATGCGAATCGACGATCGCCGGCATGACCGTTTTGCCGGCGAGGCTCACACGCGTCGCGCCGGCAGGCACCTGAACGCCCGCGCCGGCCTGGATGATTTTCGTGCCGTCAACGACCAGCGTCGCATTCTCGATGACGCTGCCATTACCGACGATCAGCCGCGCACCTTCGTAGGCGGTGACCTGCGCGCGCGCCGGGCTGGCGAGCCCGGACAGGACGCCAACGGCAAATGTTGCCGCAACCGCGGCTGCACTCACTCGGCGCATCGGATCCTCCCCGTAAACCTGAAACGCCTACGCCGCCTGCTTGGCGATCTGCTGCTTGAGCCGCGAATAGACCTTGAACGCATTGCCCTCGAAAATCTTCGCCTTGTCGGCGGCTGACAACGGCGCCGCATCGACGTAGCGCTTGGTGTCGTCGAAGCCGAAGCCGGTGCGCGGATCGTTGCCCTTGACCGCGCCGACCATCTCCGAGGCGAACAGGATGTTGTCGACCGGCACCACCTTGGTGAGCAGGTCGATGCCGGGCTGGTGATAGACGCAGGTGTCGAAATAGATGTTCTTGCCCATGATCTCGGCAAGCTCCGGCTTGCCGTTGTTCAGCGCGATGCCGCGGAAGCGGCCCCAGTGGAACGGCACCGCGCCGCCGCCGTGCGGGATGATGAATTTGAGCGTCGGAAAATCCTTGAACAGGTCGGACAGGATGACCTGCATGAACACCATGGTGTCGGCGTTGAGGTAATACGAGCCGGTGGTGTGCTGGGCGGGGTTGCAGCAGCCGGAGACGTGGATCATCGCCGGCACGTCGAGTTCGACCATCTTCTCGTAGAACGGGTAGTACCACTTGTCGGTCATCGGCGGCGCGTTGAAGTAGCCGCCGGACGGATCGGGATTGAGGTTGCAGCCGACGAAGCCCATCTTCACGCAGCGTTCCAATTCGGCGATGGCGTTCTTCGGCGGCACGCCGGGCGACTGCGGGAGCTGGCAGACGCCGATGAAATTCTTCGGATAGAGCGAGACCACGCGGGCGATCAGGTCGTTGCAGATCTGCGTCCATTCGGTGGAGACCGCCTCGTCGCCGATGTGGTGGCCCATGCCCGAGGCGCGCGGCGAGAAGATCGTCAGGTCGGTGCCACGCTCCTTTTGAAACTTGAGCTGGTTCTGCTCGATGCTTTCCCTGATCTCATCGTCGGACATCTTGAGCCCTGCCCGCGGCGGCATAGCCGCCTTGTCCTTGGCGTTGGCCGCCGCGGTCTGCTCCTTGCGGAAGCGATGCAGGTCCTTCGGCTCGGTCGTGTAGTGGCCGTGGCAGTCGATGATCATGGAATTCCCGGTGATTGAGGGTTTGCGTGGGCCGGATGCTACGACACGCGCCACGGCGTTTCCAGCCGCTTCGCAGATGGTCTAGGATGCCGCCGAATTTCAGGGAGACCTCCGAAAATGGCCGATTTGCCGCGTCTGAACAACATCATCCGTGCGCTGGAAGCGGGCCAGCATGCGCTCACCTGCTTTGCGCCCGCCGAGATCGGCTCGGCGATCGCCATGAGCACGTCGAAGTTCGACGGCTGCGTGTTCGAGATGGAGCACAACCCGTGGGACGGGCGACTGTTGCGCGATTGCCTGCAATACATGCTCAACCGCGCGCAGATCGCCAAGGCGGGCCTCGTCCCGCCGGTGAACCCTCTCGTCCGCATCCCGGTCAACGGCTGCGAGATGGCGCAGTGGCAGGCCAAGCAGGCTCTCGACATGGGCTGCTACGGCATCGTCTTTCCGCACATCTCCACCGTGGAAGAGGCCGCCAACGCGGTCGGCGCCTGCCGCTATCCGAAGATGAAGAACGCCTCGCTCTATGAGCCCGCGGGCATCCGCGGCGACGGCCCGACCGCCGCCGCCCGCTACTGGGGCATCAGCCAGCAGGACTACTACCAGAAGGCCGACGTCTGGCCGCTCAACCCGCAGGGCGAGATCTTCGCCATCCTGCAGATCGAGGACACCCGCGGCGTCGAGAACCTCGACGACATGCTTAAAGATGTGCCGGGCATCGGCGCGATCCTGATCGGCGAAGGCGACCTCTCCCAGGAGCTCGGCTATCCGCGCCAGTACGAGCACAAGGTCGTGCTGGAGTGGATGAAGCGCATCGTCGACACCTGCAAGAAGCACAATGTCGTGGTCGGCCACCCGCATGTGGAGACCGGCAACGCCGAGCGCATCGTCAAGGAGGGCTACCGATTCCTGATGGCGGCGCCGGTGCAGGGCTACGGCCATCTCGCGGCCGCGCAGAAGTTCACCGGGCGAACTTGATGGTGCGCCGATGAAGATCGGCCTCGTAGGCCTTGGCCGCATGGGCCGCGCCATCCAGGCGCGACTCGCCGACAGCGGCTTCGACGTAATCGGCTGGGACCGCGACGCGGCGGCGATGAATCTCGCCGCCGGGCACGGCATGACGGTCGCTGCACATCCCCGCGCGGTCGCCGACGGCTGCGACGGCACCGTGATCTCGATCATCACCGAAGACCACGGCGTGCGAAATATCTTTCGCGGCAAGGATGGATTTTTGTCCGGCGACGTCCGCGGCAAGCTGTTCATCGACATGAGCACCCTGCAGCCGATGACCGGCCGCGAGCTTGCGCCGGTGGTCGAGGCGGCTGGCGCAAGCCTGATCGAGTCGCCGGTGCTGGGCTCGATCCCGACCGCGCGCGAGGGGAAACTGTTCGCGATGGTGGGCGGCAAGACCGAGGATATGGAGCGCGCGCGGCCGGTGCTGGAAAAGCTGACGCGAAAGATCACGCACATGGGGCCGAATGGCGCGGGCTACGCCATGAAGCTCGCGGTCAATCTGGGGCTCGCCGCCTACATCCAGGCGACGGCGGAATCGCTGGCGCTGGGCCACCGCGAGGGGCTCACGATGCAGCAGATGATCGACGTGCTGGGCGAGGCGCCGACCGCAAACGGCTGGTTCGCGGCCAAGAAGGGCCTGCTGATGGGCGAGGACGCCGACATCACGCTCGACCTGAAAACGCTGCGCAAGGATATGATGTCGGTGGTCGCGACGGGCGCGCTGGCCGGCACCGGCATGCCGCTGTCGGCGGGCGTGCTGGACTCGCTATCCGCCGCGGTGGCGCAGGGTTGGGGCGACAAGGACATCGGGGAACTCGCGCGGTTTTTCCGCGAGCACATGGGGCAGAAGTTCAGCTAGGATCAGTTCGCATGTCGATCTTTGCCATCAACCATCTCTGCCGCGAAGTCCTTCGCGATCACGCCTTCCGCGCAGCGATGAAGGCCGATCCGGCGAAGGCGCTGGCGCCGCTCCATCTGACCGACGAGGAGCGCCGCGCCCTGCTCGCGGGCGACGTGGGCGCGCTCTTCCGCATGGGCGCCAACGCCTTCCTGATGAACTATCTGTCGCGCTTCGAGGTCTGCGGGCTCAACGCGCAGATCTACAACGAGCGCATGCGCGCGGTGAAGGTCGACGAAATCGGCCAGCCGGTGGGGTGACCGCCTCTCCACGTCATTCCGGAAATCGCGCGAAGCGCGATTATCCGGAATCCATAACCCGCAGCATTTAAGTCATCGGCACCGGGGTTATGGATTCCGGATCGCCGCGGAGCCTGTCATCGGGCCGCGCTTTGCGCGGACCCGTTGGCGGCGTCCGGAATGACGTTGAAGGGTCGCGCACCTCACATCTTCAAATAATTCTTTTTGTACCAATCGACGATCTCGCTGCCGGTGGCGAGCCAGACCTCCTGCCGCGATGTGATGTGGGCGAGCGCCTTGGCGAGATATTTGCTCCGGTGCGGATGGCCGATGATGAACGGATGCAGGCAGATCGACATCACCCGCCCGGTCTTCGCCCCGTCCTCGTAGAGCACGTCGAACTGGTCGCGGATCATCTGCCCGAACCGCTCCGGGCTCTGGTGCAGGCTCAAGAGCGCCGGGATGTCGTTGATCTCCGACGAATAAGGCATCGAGATCATCGAGCCCTTCCTGACCTTCATCGGATAGGGCTGCTCGTCGTTGGTCCAGTTGCCGGTGTATTCGATGCCGTTCTCCGCGAGGATATCGAGCGTACGTACGGTCTCTGTCATGCCGGGGCTGAGCCAGCCGCGCGGCGCCCGGCCGGTTGCCTTGCCGATGACCGTCACCGATTCCTTGATCAGCGCCCGCTCCTCCGCCTCTGGCTGATGGCTGAGCAGGATCGAATTGGTGGTGCCGTGGCCCATCCACTCCCAGCCGAGCTTTTCGCCCTCCTCGATGATGCGTGGATATTCGCGGCAGACGTCGGAGTTGAGCGCGACCGTGCCGCGCACGCCGAATTTCTCCATGATCTCCATCAGCCGCCAGATGCCGACGCGCGCGCCGTAGTCGCGCCAGGAGTAGTTGAGCACATCCGGGCTGACCGCCATGCCGCCGCCGGAAATCTTCATCGCCGGCCGGTCGAACAGGAAATGCTCGATGTTGGGGATGACCCAGAGCGCGACCCGGGCGCCGTTCGGCCAGCGCAGCGGCGGGCGGTCGACGATCGGCGAATAATCGAAGCGGCCGTGCGCCAACGGAACCGCCGGCGGGACCGCTGCTTTCTTGGGTGCGGCGGGCTGCTTCAACCGCGTGCGCACCGCCGAAGCCACCTTCCGAGATTTGCGCGCCATGGCTTCCTCCGAAACGCTGGTGGCCTGTTCCCTGCCCGGGCTAATATTGGCACGGGGACCGCGCGAGGTCAGGCCCCGGGAGCATTTGAATCATGGCACAGATCGTCGGCGGGTTCGGTGTGCCGCACACCCCGGTGTTTCCCATGTTCGTCAAGCGCGACGGGCCCGACTGCGAGATCGCCAAGCTGTTCGGCGCGCAGAAAGACCAGCTCGCGGCGGTCCGGCCGGACGTCATCGTGATGTTCGACACCGACCATCTCAACACCTTCTTCCTCGACAACCTGCCGATCTTCGCCATGGGCGTGGACAAGACCTTCAAGGCGCCGAACGATGAGCCGCCGACTGTGCCGAACTATGTGGTGCCGTCGGCGCCCGGTCTCGCCGCACATATCCGCGCGGCCGGGGTAGCGGCGGGATTCGACGTCGGCGTGACGATGAACTTTTCGGTCGATCATTCGGTGACCGTGCCGCTGCATTTCCTCACGCCGGAGATGAACATTCCGGTTATCCCCTTCTTCATCAGCGGGCACTTGCCGCCGCTGCCCTCGGCACAGCGTTGTTACGCGCTCGGCCAGGCGGTCGGCCGCGCCATCGAGGCCTGGCCGGAAAACAAGCGCGTGGTGGTGATGGGCTCGGGCAGCTTCTCGCTCGAAGTGGGCGGTCCGCGCATGGCGCCCGGCAGATCGGACGGCGTGCCGGACCCGGATTGGGCCGGCCGCGTCATCAAGCTGCTGGAAGGCCAACAGATCGACACGCTGATCAAGGAATCGACCGAGCACCAGTTGCTCAAGGCCGGCAACGTCGGCGGCGAGATCCTGAACTGGATCGCCATGCTGGGTGCGATCGGCAACCGCAAGCCGAACTACGTCGCGCCGCAGATGCAGAACGGCCACGCCTACGGCGTGTGGCGGTGGAATTGAAGGATTAAAGTATGACCAGCGGCAAGGACGACGAGGAATTCTTCAAGCAGCGCGGCTTCGGGGTGAAGATCGGCTTCGGCGAGCGGCCGGCGCTGATCGTCATCGACATGCTGAAGGGATTCACCGATTCATCGATGCCGCTCGGCGCCAACCTCGACAAGGAGATCGAAGCGCAGAAGCCGCTCCTTTCCGTCGCGCATGAGCGCAACATCCCGGTGATCTTCTCGACCGTGATCTACAACGACCACGACTTAAGGGACGCAGGTCTCTGGGCGATCAAGATGAAGGGCACGCTGACGCTGAAAGCGGGCACGCCGGCGGTCGAGATCGACGAGCGGCTCGACATGCGCAAGACCGACAGCCTGCTGGTGAAGAAATACGCCTCCTGCTTCTTCGGCACCGACCTCGTGCCGCGGCTGATGAACCAGCGCGTCGACACGCTGATCATCACCGGCTGCACCACCTCGGGCTGCGTGCGGGCGACTGCGGTCGACGCGGTGCAGAACGGCTTCCGGCCGATGGTAGTGCGCGAGGCGGTCGGCGACCGCTCGGCGGCGGCGCACGAGCAGAGCCTGTTCGATCTCAACGCCAAATACGCCGACGTGGTGGGTCTCGACGAGACGCTGCAGTATTTGAAGACGGTCGGGCACAATCGGCCTGCAACGGTTTGAATCCATATTTCGATACCCGCGCGGGAGAGGAGAAGGACAAATGACCATCACGGGCGGCTGCCACTGCGGCTCCATTCGCTACCAGGCGGAGGGGGCTGCCAAGACTCACGCGCTGTGTCATTGCGTCGATTGCCGGCGTCATTCCGGCGCGCCGATGGTCGGCTGGACGATGTA
This sequence comes from Rhodoplanes serenus, assembly GCA_945861855.1. GTDB lineage: Bacteria > Pseudomonadota > Alphaproteobacteria > Rhizobiales > Xanthobacteraceae > Z2-YC6860. The sequence continues at coordinate 2,718 of CAMAWG010000083.1, read as the reverse complement.
CTCGCAGAGCGCGGTCAAGGTGACGAAAGGCACGCCCAAGATCTACAAGTCCTCGCCGGATGGGCGGCGGCATTTCTGTCCCGATTGCGGCACCGGCCTTTTCTATATCAACGAAGTCATGCTGCCCGGGATCGTCGATATCCAGAGCGCAACCTATGACGATCCCAATGCCGTTCCGGCGCGGGCGCATATCCAGATCGCCGACCGCATCGGCTGGATGGCGCATGCGCACGAACTTCCGGAGTTCGAGCGGTTTCCGCCGCAGAAATGACCGTACGCCCGCTCAGCCATTGACGATCGCGTCGGAAATCTTCTCCGCCACCATGATGGTCGGGATGTTGGTGTTGGCGCGCGGCACGGTCGGCATGATCGAGGCATCGACCACGCGCAGGCCCTCGAAGCCGCGCACGCGCCCGGCGTTATCGACCACAGCGTCGCGGTCGTCGTTCGCGCCCATACGGCAAGTGCCGGCGACATGGAACATGCCGGCGACGTTCTGGCGGATGTGTTCGGCGAGCGCGTCATCGTCCTTCACCAGTTCCACCAGGTCGATCTTGCGGTCGGCCAGCGTGCCGAACACCGGCTCGGCCAGCGCCGGCACGAGATCGGTCAGCCAGCTGATGGCCTGAGCCTTCATCGCGTTGGATGCGGTCTTGCGGTTGAGCAGACGCAGGCGGTCGGTGAACTTCACGGGGAACGTCACGCCGCTCATCGCTCGCACCTTGTGGTAGGTCAGCATCTCGACCGCCAGCCGGAAGCCGACCATCAGGCGCTTCAAGTCGAGTTCGTGGCCGGCGAAGTTCATCTCCACCTGCGGCTCCTGCCGGTGGTCGGCCGAACGCAGCGCCACCCGGCCGCGCCCCATCGGCTTCCACAGCGATGGCGCGAGATTGGCGATGCGCGTGCCGAGCGCGCTCCACGAGGTCTTGCTCTGCACGTTGACGTACATGTCGGTGCGCGGGCAGCCCGGCACGCCGGAGGAAAAGCGCAGCATCGTCGCCGAATGCGTCCGCACCGATGGCGGCTGCCGCGACTCGGGCCTCATGTGGAATCCGATGAAGAGGAGCGAATGGTTCGAAAGATTGGCGCCGACCCCCGGCAGGTCGGCGCGCACGGCGACGCCGTGCTCGCGCAGATGCGCCGCCGGCCCGATGCCGCAGCGCATCAGCATGGCTGGCGAATGTATGCCGCCCTGGCTGACGACGATCTCTCGGCCGGTGAACTCCCTGGTCTCGCCCGCGACGGTCGCGCTCACTCCGGTGGCGCGGCGGCCATCGAACCTGATGTCCGTCACCGTCGCGCCGCTGATGATCGTGAGATTACTTCGCGCCCGCACGTCGGCGCCGAGATAGCAGATCGCAGCGGAGGCACGCTTGTCCGGCCAGTTGCTGATCGGCGGCACGGCATAGCCGTCGCGGAAATCCGCGTTCATATCGGCGACGAACGGAATCTGCCGCTCGTCGGCGAAATCCTGCAGCGCCCGGCAAACCGGCGGCCACTGCGCCTTCGGCAGGCGGCGGACCGGCACCGGCCCGTCGCTGCCGTGCATGCCGCCGCCGAAATCGAAATCGTTTTCCAGCTTCCTGAAGAACGGCAGCACGTCGTCCCAACCCCAGCCGCTCGCGCCAAGCTGCTCCCACTCGGCGTAGTCGTCCGGCGTGCCGCGCAGCGCCACCATGCCCATGACCGATGAGCCGCCGCCCATGATGCGGCCCTGCGAATAGCCGGTGAGCGGCGAATTGCTTGCGAGCCGGAAGTGCACCTTCAGCTCGGGCCAGAAGTAGGCGGGGTTGTAGTAGGAGGCCGGATAGGTATCGAGCACGTCGGCGGGCTCTTGACCGGGCGGCGTGTCCTGGCCGGCTTCCAGCAACAGCACGGAATGGCCCGAGCGCGCCGAGAGCCTATTCGCCAGCACGCAGCCGGCAGCGCCCCCGCCGACGATGATGGTGTCGAAGCTGTCGGCCATGAACTCCCCCGGCGGCCGCGCGCTCCGGCCTTGCCGCAATTCAAGCATGCCGGATCGGGCGGGCAAAGTGTCATGACGGCGGGCCGATCCGCTGCCATACTCATCGCAACCAACAAGGTGTGTTTCCGGGAGGTCGCAATGCTCAAGTTCCGTTCGACGCTGTTTGCGACGTGAAGGAGAAATTCGCCAAGATCAGATTGCCGGTGGTGGCGGACGGCCCGGAGGCGTTCACGAAGCGCGTCCAGCACGAGGTGCCGATGTACAAGGACGTCATCGACAAGGCGGGGTTGAAGATTCAATGAGCAAACCGCTGGCCGGCATCCGCGTCATTGAATTGGCGAACTTCATCGCCGGCCCGCTGTGCGGCACGCTGCTCGCAGACATGGGCGCCGACGTGGTCAAGGTCGAGCCGCCGCAGGGCGACATGAGCCGCGCCACGCCGCCGATCAGGAACGGCGAGAGCGTGAGCTTTACCGCGCTGAACCGCAACAAGCGGAGCCTCGTGCTCGACCTCAAGAGCCCGGACGCGCAGGAGGTGATGCGCAGGCTCGCGGGAAAATCCGATGTGTTCGTGGAAGCGAACCGCCCCGGCGCGCTGGACAAGATGGGGCTGGGCAGCCAGCATCTGAAGGCGGTCAATCCGAAGATCATCTACACGTCGGTGTCCGGCTTCGGCCAGACCGGGCCGGACCGGCGGCGGGCCGGCGTCAACCTGATCATCGAGGCGTTCTCCGGCGCGCTGTCGGTCACCG
>CAMAWG010000082.1 GCA_945861855.1 Rhodoplanes serenus | reverse complement strand
CCGGTGTCCGACGCGATCTCCTTCAAGCCGACGGCAGTGATCCACGGGCCGCCGAACGACATGCCAAGCAGAAGCAGCGAGACGCCGGCGACGACCCACGAGGCGCGGGTCTCGATCGAGCGCGTCTCGGCGCGTGTATCGATGGGTCGCTGCTCGTCCGAGCGCGACTCGATGTCGTGTGTCGTCAAGCCAGTTCCCGGCGGATTGGCGTTGAGTCAAAGGGCCTGGACGGGTTCAGACCGCCTAGGCCCGGGCGAAGTCGAGGTGCTACTGTGTACCCAACGCCAGGGAGGAAACAAATGATAAAGACGATGATCGCCATTGCGCTGGCCGCGGCCTGCGCGATCGGCGGCGCGAACGCACAAGGATTCCCGTCACGCCCCGTCACGATCCTGGTTCCGCTCGCTCCGGGCGGCTCGACCGACACGATCGGGCGCATCATGGCCGAAGGCCTGAAGTCGCATCTCGGCCAGCCGGTGATTGTCGAAAACTCGCCCGGCGCCGGCGGCTCGACCGGCGTGATCCGCGCAGCGCGCTCGACTCCCGACGGCTACACCGTGCAGATCGGACAGTGGGGCACCAATGTCGCCAGCGGTGCGGTGTACGACCTGCCGATCAATCTGCTGACGGACCTTGAGCCGGTCGGCCTGATCGCGACCCAGCCGTCCATGATCGTCGGCCGTAAGAATCTGCCGGCGAACAATCTCAGGGAATTGATCGCCTACATCAAAGCCAATCCCGGCAAGGTCACAGTTGGCAACGCTGGCATTGGCAGCCCGGGCCATGTCGGCGGCGTGTTCTTCCAGAACACCATTGGTGCCCAGATGCAATTCATCCCGTATCGCAGCGCGGGCCCTGCCTCGCAGGATCTGATGGCCGGCAACATCGATATGATGATGGACACCGCAGCGACCTCAGGCGGGCACGTGCGCAACGGGCTGCTCAAGGCCTTCGCCATGACGGCGGACAAGCGCTCGCCGGTGGTGCCGGATGTGCCGACGACCGACGAGGCGGGCTTGCCAGGATTTCGCTTCTACTTCTGGCATGCGTTCTGGGTGCCCAAGGGCACGCCGAAGGACGTGATTGCCAAGCTCAACGAAGCGACGGTGAAGGCGCTGGCCGATCCGGCGACGCGCAAGCGCCTGCTCGACATCGGGCAGGAGCTTTATACGCCGGACATGTCAACGCCCGAGGCGCTCGGAAAATTCCAGAAGGCCGAAATCGAGAAATGGTGGCCGATCATCAAGGGCGCGGGAATCAAGGCGCAATAGCACGCCTGAAATGCGAAAGTCCGAGGCGCAATCAACATCTGAATTTCACCGGGGGAGAAACATGAGAGAGCTGATTGGCGTGGTAGCGCTGGCCGTGTTGGCCGGGCTGACAAGCGCTCAGGCGCAGAGCTATCCATCGAAGCAGATCACCCTGGTGGTGCCGTTCCCGCCGGGCGGCTCGACCGACGTTGCAGCCCGCATCCTGGCCGAGAAGATGCGGCCCGTTCTAGGCCAGCCGGTCATCATCGAGAATGTCGGCGGCGCCGGCGGCAGCATCGCGGTCGGGCGCGTCGCGCGCGCGGCGCCCGACGGCTACACCATCGACATCGGCCAGTGGGACACCCACGTCGGCTCGATTATTTACAACATCAACTACGATCTGCAGAAAGACTTCGAGCCGATCGGGCTCATTTCGGTCAATCCGCAGCTCATGGTCGCCAAGAAGAATCTTCAGGCGAACCGGCTTAACGAGCTGGTCGCCTGGATGAAGGCCAACCCCGGCGCAGCCAAGTTCGTCAACCAGAACGCCGCGGCGCATGTCACCGGAATTCTGATGGAGAAGGCCACCGGCACGAAGGTGACCTACATTCCCTATCGCGGCGCGGGTCCGGCGATGACCGACCTCGTGTCCGGCCAGGTCGATCTGCTCGTGGTGCAGGGCGCGGTGGCGCTGCCACAAATTCGCGGCGGCACCATCAAGGCGATCGCCAATCTGTCGCCGAAGCGCTCCGCCTCGATGCCCGACATCCCGACGTCGGACGAGACCGGCGTGCCGGGGCTCTATATGTCGGGATGGTTCGGCTTCTTCGCGCCCAAGGGCGTGCCGAAGGACGTCATCGGCAAGCTCAATGGCGCGATGATGCAGGCGCTCGCCGATCCGACGGTGAAGGCGCGCTTCACCGAGCTCGGCCTGGACGTGGCGTCACCCGAGCAGCAGAAGCCCGAGGGGCTCGCGGCGTTCCAGAAGGCCGAGATCGAGAAATGGTGGCCGATCATCAAGGCCTCCGGCATCAAGCCGGAGTGATTCCGGTGGAGGGCATCATGAAACGGACATTCGTTGCCGCGCTGGCGATCCTGGCCGCGGTGACCGGGGCGCAGGCGCAGGGCTTCCCGTCGAAGCCCATCACCATCGTCATTCCGCTGGCGGCGGGCGGCGCGGTGGACACCATGGTTCGCACCATGATCGAGTCGCTGCGGGCGTCGCTCGGCCAGCCGATCCTGGTCGAGAACCTGGGCGGCGCCGGCGGCACCACCGGCATCAATCGGGTCGCGCGCGCGGCGCCCGACGGCTACACGATCAGCGTCGGCACCTGGGGCACGCATGTCGTCAACGCCTTCATCTATACGACGCCCTACGATCTGCTGGCGGACCTCGAACCGGTGGCGCTGCTGCCCAGCGTGCCGCACTGGTTTATCGCGAGGAAAAATCTGCCGCCGGCGAATCTGAAAGAGCTGATCGCCTACATGAAGGTCGACGCCGGCAAGGTCACGGCCGCCTCGGTCGGTGCCGGCGGCAGTTCGGCGGTCTGCAGCTACTATTTCGGCAAGGTCACCGGCACCCGCACGACGCTCGTGCCCTATCGTGGCGGAGCGCCGGCGCTGCAGGACATCGTCGCCGGCAATGTCGACACCATGTGCGATCTTGCGGCCAATTCGCTCGGCCAGGTGAAGGCCGGCAACATCAAGGCCTATGCGGTGGCGTCGAAGAAGCGCTGGTTCGCCATGCCCGATGTGCCGACCGTCGGCGAGGCCGGCGCTCCAGGCGTCGAAGTCACCAACTGGCTCGCCGCCTACGCACCGAAGGGCACGCCGAAGGATGCCGTTGCGAAGCTCAATGCGGCTTTCAACAGCGCGATGGCCGATCCGGCGATCCGCCAGCGGATATCCGATCAGGGCCTGGAAATGCCACCGCCCGAGCAGCAGACGCCGGAGGCGTTCGCGGCTTATCTGAAATCGGAAATGGACAAGTGGGGCGCGGTCATCCGCGAGTCCGGCATCAAGGTGCAATGACCTAGGGCCGAACGGGGACGAAGCATGCGAAAGCTGATGATCGCAGTCGCATTGGTGGCCGCCGCGGGGCTCACAGGCGCGCGGGCGCAGTCGTTTCCGGCGCGGCCGATCACGATTGTGGTGGCGCTGCCGGCCGGCGGCGGTGTCGATGCGCTCGCCCGTGTCATGGCCGAACACATGAGGGGCACGCTCGGCCAGCCGATCGTGGTGGAAAACATGGGCGGTGCGGGTGGCACGCTGTCGATTGCCCGCGTGGTGCGCTCCGCGCCGGACGGATACACGCTTGGGTTCGGAACGCTCGGACAATACGTGATCTCGGGCGCGGTCTATACGCTTCCCTTCGACATGCTGAACGATCTCTCGCCGGTCGCGTTGCTGCCCAGCGTGCCGTACTGGATGACAGCGCGTAAAACCTTGCCGGCGAACAACCTGCTGGAGCTGGTCGCGTGGCTAAAGGCAAACAACGCCTCAGCTTCGACCGTCGGCACGGCGAGCCCCGCCCGCTTCTGCGGTATGTTCTTTCAGCAGGCGACCGGCACGAGCTACCAGTTCGTGCCCTATCGCGGCGGCGCGCAGGCGTTGCAGGATCTGCTGGCCGGCAACATCGACCTGAACTGCGATCTGGCAGCCAACTCTCTGTCGCAATGGCGCAACGGCAACATCAAGGCCTATGCGGTGATGGCGAAGACCCGCTGGTTCGCCGCGCCCAACATTCCGACCACCGACGAGGCTGGCGTACCGGGAGTCTATGTCGGCACCTGGCACGGCATCTGGGCGCCCAAGGACACGCCGGCCGACGTTGTCGCGAGGATCAACGCTGCTGCAGTGGCTGCGATGGCCGACCCGGCGACGCGCAAGCGAATTGCCGATCTCGGCATGGACATTCCACCGCCCGAGCAACAGACGCCGGCGGCCTTCGCCGTCTTCCACAAGGCCGAGGTCGAGAAATGGAATCCGATCGTGAAGGCGGCGGGCGTCAAGGCGGAGTGAATGGACATCCGCAGGTGCCTGCCTGCCGATTGAGCCATTCAGGTCAGCAATGCTGACTTTTCGCGTTTCACCCTCGCGGTCATTGTGGGCAGGGGGCAACAATGACAATCCAGGGGAAACCATGAAGTTTGTGACCTTCTTCGCGTCGTTCGCGGTCGCTTTGATTGGCACCGTGGCCGCGCATGCACAGGCTTATCCGACGCGCCCAATCACCGTTATCGTTCCATTTCCCGCCGGCGGGCCGACCGACACCATCGCCCGCATCATGGGCGACCACATGAAGGGCACGCTCGGCCAGTCGTTGATCATTGAGAATGTCACTGGTGCGGGCTCGACAATCGGCACCGGTCGCGCCGTACAGGCGCAGCCCGACGGCTACACGCTCTACGTCGGCAACTGGACGAGCGCGGTGGGCGCGGGCGCGCTCTACAATGTATCGTGGCACATCCTGAACGATCTGACGCCCATCGCGCAGCTTCCAGCCTCTTCGTTGATGATCGTCGGCAAGACCGGATTGCCCGCCAGCAACATCAAGGAGCTGATCGCCTGGCTGAAGGCCAATCCCGGCAAGGCCACGGCGGCAAGCGTCGGCGCCGGCTCCGGCGCGCACATCTGCGGCCTCTATTTCATGGACAAGACCGGCACCAATTTCGCGTTTGCGCAGTATCGCGGCGGAGCGCCCGCGATGCAGGACCTGGTTGGCAACCAGATCGACATGATGTGCGCCGAGGCCTCGCAGACGCTGACGCACGTGCGCGGCGGCAAGCTGAAGGCCTTCGCCGTCATGTCAGCGGGCCGCTGGGCGCCGCTGCCCGATGTGCCGACGATGAACGAGGTCGGCTTGGACATGCTGTGGTCGTTCTGGCACGGGCTATGGGGTCCCAAGAACATGCCCAAGCCGGTGGTCGACGCGATCAACGCCGCCGTCGACAAGACGTTCGAGGATCCGACCGTGGCCAAGCGGATTTCGGATCTTGGCATGATCGTCCCGGCCCGCGACCAGCGCACACCGCAGGCGCTTGCGACTTACCATAAGACCGAAGTCGACAAGTGGTGGCCGATCATCAAGGCCGCGAACATCAAAATGCAGTGAGTCGGGTTTGGCTTTCCCCGCCGTGACAAAAAACTCCTGGGCGCCGGCACTGCACAAGTGCGGCGTCCAGGAGGTAACAACTGGCAACTGGGGATAATCCGAACCGAACGCGAAGCGACACGCAACAGCGCTACTTTGACACTACGCCACACACTCCCGCGCTGGCGTTGGCGGCACTCAATCGCGCTGCGGCGGCAGCTTTTCGTTGTGCACCAGGGCTGCGGTTAGGCCGCCCAGGCCGGCGATGGCGAATCCCACAAGCATCGCCAGCACGAGCCGGCCATTGCCGCTTCCGCCGAACGGCACGAGCGTGTCCGCCCGCGCGATGCCGATGGACACGGCGGTAAACGCAATCGCCAGCGACACAACAAGCGTCGCGGCCAGCACAATCAACGGCACATCTGCAAACGCATGACTCCTACGCGAACGCTCGATCAATTCCTTGGTCATGGTCCTAAACCCGCGTGCGAATCAGCTTGGTCACCAATATGGCGGGCGAAGCGGGCGCGGTTCCGGCCGGATTTGGGCGGCGGTTTTGGCGAACCGCGGCGGATGTGTGGCGTATGGTTAACCGAAGGTTAAATTTGCTATCTTTGCCGCGGGCAGTGGCAGGAACGAAGCCACCGCATGGTTCGGGCTGGTGGGGCCGGCCTGCCGAAGCCGATCGTCGATAAGATTCATGCCGAGACCGTGAAGGTCATGGCGCAGCCCGACGTGCGCGGCAAGCTCGAAGGCCTCGGCCTTCAGCTTGTCGGCGGCACGCCCGCGGAGTTCGCCGAGGTCGTCAAGACCGAGATGCCGATGTGGGGCAAGGTCATCAAGGATGCCGGGATCAATGCGGCACCCTGACCGCTTCTACTGCGCCGCCGCCATCTGCGGCTGCCAGTCCATCGCGACATGGCCCGGCTGCGCCTCGATGCGCCTGAGCCAGCCGCGCACCGCCGGGAACGAGGCGAGGTCGAAGTCGCACTGATGCGCCAGGTGGGTGTAGGCGTAGAGCGCGATGTCGGCGATGGAATAACGGCCGGCGGCGAAGAAGCGCCGCGTCGCCAGATGCTTCTCCATGACGCCGAGCGCGCGATAGCCCTCCTGCAACCAGTCCTCCAGCGCGTGGCTCTGCAGCTCGCGCCCGCCCTTGACCAGCGCCAGCCAGAAGTAGGCGGCGCCGAGGTTGGGCTCCAGGCTGTGTTGCTCGAAGAACATCCATTGCAGCATCTCGGCGCGGTCGGCGCGGTCGTCGGGGAACAGCGGCGTGTGGCCGGCGATGTACCACAGGATCGCGTTCGACTCGGCGACGTGGCGGCCGGGAGCCACCTCCAGCAGCGGAACGTGGCCGCTGGGGTTCATGGCCAGGAATTCGGGGGTGCGGGTCTCGCCCTTGAGAATGTCGATCTCGATCAACTCATGCGGGATATCGAGTTGCGCGAGCGCGAGCCGAACCTTGTAGCAGTTGCCTGAGCGGCGCATGGAATAGAGCGTGTACATGCGTGCCTCCCCCGGATTGCGACAGCCGTTCCTTCGCCGATAAAAGAGCAAAGCGCGGCGATTGCAAGGCCCGGACATGACGGCCGCGTGAAAAGGATAATAAAGTGCGCTGCAATATCGCAGTTGCGAATTGCTGCGCTTCAAACAAATCAAAACCTAGAAAATCATTCCGCTGCTACGCGGTGGGCACGGGCGTATTCTGCCAATGCGTCATCGCCGACAGGCTGAATCGGCGTGAAATCGCGGTGGGCGATCCATTCCGCGCGGGTGAACTTGGTGATGTGGTTGGAGCAGGCGCAGAACGTCACATAGACGATCTTGCGCGGGTAGGGCGTGATGTTGGGTGGCGAGGCGTGGACCAGATTGCCGTGGAACATCAGCACCGAGCCGGGCTTTCCCGTCGGCGCGACGATGCCCTGGCCGTGCGCACCCTCCGCGTCCCGGCAAAGCCGCGTGACGGTGTGCTTGTCGAGCGTCCACAGCGGATAGGAGGTGGTGAGTGTGTCGTGTCCCGCCTCGAACACGCCCTGTTTGTGGCTGCCGGGGATGAGCAGCAGCGGCCCGTTGATCGGCATCACCTCGTCGAGGAACACCGCGATGTTCATGGCGCGCGCCTGCGGCATGCCGTCGTCGCGCGCCCAGGTGCCGTAGTCCTGGTGCCACTGCCAGACGTCGCCTTCGAAGGCGGCCTTGGCGTTGAGCTTGAACTGGTGGACGTAGACGTCCTCGCCGAAATACTGCTTGAGCGGGCCGACGAGGCGCGGATGGCTTACGAGGAGCCGGAACACCTCGCTGAAGGTGTGCGCGGCGAAGGCCGTCCGCGGCGCGCCGGTTTTCTCGCGCCAGACCTCCTGGCGATCGGCTTTCAGGATCGCCTCGCCCTCGATGCGGAGCAGCGCGATCTCCTCCTCCGAAAAGCAGTTCGGCAGGAAGACGTAGCCCTGCTCGTCGAAGGCCTTGAGCTGATCGGCTGAAAGCTTCATGGCGCGCTCCGATTCGCTACGGCGCGGGCGTGGCGAGCGGCTTGCCCTTCTCGACCACATAGGTCGCGATCACCTTGGCGCCCCTGGCGCCGGTCTTGGCATCGTGCGCCGCGCCGGGCGGCACCTTGTAGGATTGGCCGGTCTTGACCTCGAGCGGCGGCTGGCCCTCGACCAGCAGCGTCATATCGCCTTCGAGCATGAAGCCCGACTCCGGGCCCGGATGGGTGTGCTTGCCGATGTTCACATTCGGCACGATCTCGGCCATGCCGATGACGGTTTCGTAATTGGTGCCGGGCACGTCGAACTTCTGCAGCGGCGTGCGCTTGATGTTCGCCGTCTGCGCGGCCGCGGCGGGAAGCTGCTGGGCTTGCGCGGTGAGCGGCGCGGCCGAGCAGAACGAGAATTGAGATTGTTGCAATTGTTTTGAACATTGTTTCCTCCCTGGAGACGGGAATTATAGGCCGATGCCGTACCGGTTCAATCGACCGCCGGACTCTTAATTCCGCGGCGACGCCCGCCGCCTTGATCACCGCCGCCCATTTGGCGACTTCGCCGGGCAGCCACGCGACAAGTTCCGAGGGCGTTCGCAGCGCCAAGGTCATGCCCTGCGCGGCGATGGCTTTCGTGGCAGCCTCGGTCGTCAGAGCAGCGGACACCGCGCTGTAAAGCCTTTCAATGATCGCCGGCGGCGTCCTCGCCGGCGCGAACAGCGCGAACCACGCATCGGCCTCGACGCCGGTCACGCCCGTTTCCGCAAGCGTCGGCAGGTTTGGCAGCCGCGCCGCGGCCTGCCGCTTGCGAGTGCGAGTGCGCGGACGGCGCCGGCGTCGATGTGAGAGATCACGCTCGGTAGCGTCGCAAACGTGAGATCGACCCGGCCGGCGAGCAGTTCCGTGGTCATCGGCGCCGAGCCGCGGAACGGGACGTGCTGGATGTTTATGCCGGCCCTGGTCTTGAACAGCTCGGCTGCGAGATGCGAGGCCGAGCCGATGCCGGTCGAGGCGTAGTTCAATGCGCCGGGTAATTTCTTCGCGAGCGCGATCAGCGCGCCGACGTTCTCCGCTTCAAGCCCCTGCCGCACCGCCAGCACATGCGGGATGTCGGCGATGCCGGCCACGGCTGCAAAATCCTTCACCGCGTCGTAGGGGCAGTTCTTCAACAGGCTCTGGTTGGTGGCGTGGGTCTGGTTGGTGCCGAGGATGAGCGTGTGGCCGTCAGGCTCCGCGTGCTGCACCGCGGTGCTGCCGATCACGCCCGCGCCGCCGCCGCGATTGTCCACAGCGATCGGCTGGTCGAGCGCCGACCCCACCGAAAGCGCGATCAGCCGCGCCGTGACATCGACCGGCCCGCCGGCCGGGTAGGGCACCACGATGGCGATGGGACGGCTCGGAAACGTCTGCGCGCGGGCTCCGCGCGTGGCGGCGAGCCCGGCCAGCGCACTTAATGCCGCCCGCCGCGTCAGCATGCCGCCACTCTACCGGCCGCTTCGCCGAATGCCAAAGTGCGGCATTCGATGATAGGCTTGCGGCCGAGCTAGAAATCGCAGCAGCGATCGCGTCGATCCGGGAGGATGTTCATGCGTTGCATCGCAACACTCGTGGCCGCGCTCGGCCTACAACTCGCCGCCATGCCGGCCTCGAACGCGCAGGCGTTCGTGCCCGATCGGGCCGACCGCGCTGCCGCGATCAAGGAGGGCAACGTCAGTTGGTACACTTCGACGCCGTTCCCGCTGGTGCAAAACCTTGCCGACAAGTTCACCCAGGACACCGGGATCAAGGTGACGCTGCTGCGCACCGGCGGGGAGGCAGTGCTGCGGCGCTTCCTCCAGGAATACGGCGCCGGCCAGGCCGGCGCGGATATCATCACCATGTCGGACGCGGGCGCTGCCGGCGGGCTGACGCGCAAGGGCATCTTCGTGCCGTTCAAGCCGGACGGCTTCGACAAGGTGGTCGAGGGCGCCAAGGACAAGGACGGCCACTGGATCGCCCAGCGCGTGCACTTGATCGGCATGCCGGTCCGCACCGATCTGATGGCGGAAAAGGATCGGCCGAAGACCTGGTCCGATCTGACGGACCCGAAATTCAAGGGTAAGATGGTGATGCCCGATCCGTCGTTTACCGCGATCCAGCTCACCGTGGTCGGCATGCTCTCGCAGAAGCTCGGCTGGGATTTCTACAAGGCGTTGCGAGCCAACGACACGATGATCGTCCAGGGCCACCAGCAGGTTTTCAAGACCATGCAGCAGGGCGAGCGCGCGCTCGGCGCGGAGGGCTCTGACCCGCGCAGCTTCAACAACGGCAAGGAACTACCCAACCAGACGGTGATCTATCCGACCGAGGGCGTGTTCGAAATCTGTTCGCCCGTCGCCATCGTCAAGAACGCGAAGAACCCGAACGCCGCCAAGTTGTTCGCGCAATTCATGCTCACGCCGGTGGCGCAGAAGATGATCGCGGACAACGCGATCCATTCCTCGCGCGTCGACATCGCGCCCCCGCAGGGCCAGCCTTCGTTGAAGGAGGTGAAGGTCTTCCCGATCGATCTCGACCACATCGAGAAGAACGCGAGGGATTTGAAGACGCGGTTCAGCGAAATATTCCAGTAGCGATCAGCGCGATTGCAGCAGCGCGGCCTCGAAGGCGCTGGCGATCGCCTCCTTGCTCTTGCCGGGTTTTTGGGCGTCGCCGATGACGGCGACGATCTGCCCCGGCTGCGCCAGCCGTGTGAAATGGGAAGCGGTCGCCTTCCGCGCACGATAATAGAACCAGTCGCGCACCGGCGGCATCGTCATTAGCCGCGAGACGAGCGGCCAGTGTCCGGCGCCGCGGTCTAGCAGGCTCATCACCAGCGGCCCGAGCCCGAGCGGATAGGCGGCGCCGGTCGCCACCACGATGCGGTGAAACGGCGCGAGCAGCGCAGGCTCGCGCGTGACGTCGGCGCCGAACTGGAATACGACCTGCTTGCGCTGACAAGCCGCGACCATGTCCCGGACGTAGCGCTCGAAACTCGCCGGATTCGCGCCGACCTCCTGGAACATCGGCGCAAGCCCCGCGTAGCGGAACGCGCCGCCGGCATGCGGGGCCTTGTCGAACACCGTAACCGTGTTGTCGTCGGCCACCAGAGAAGCGTAGGTCAGGCCGGCCGGCCCCGCACCGATCACCGCGATGCGCTCACCGAGCGGCGGGGAAGGGTGCGCGAACATCGACTCGCGGCCGGCCGCCCCGTTGACCACGCAACCGATCCCGGCGCCGCTTCGCATGCCATCGACGCAGGTGTTGCAGGCGAGGCAGCGCCGGATCGGCTCGTCGCGGCGAAGCTTCTCGACCCATTGCGGATCGGCAACCAGCGTGCGGCCGAGCGCGATGAAGTCGGCCTTGCCGCTCGCCACCGCCGCTGTCGCGGTGGCCGGGTCGCCAAGCCTCCCGACAGCGATCACCGGCACCTTGACCGCCTTCTTCACGTCGGCGGCGAAGTCGAGGAAGGTGGCGTCCGGCTCGGTCATCGGCGGGATCATGCGATGCGCCGTAGGCTTGGAGCGGTAGTGTCCTGCGGTGACGTGCAGCGCGTCGGCGCCGGCCTGGGCCGCCCAGATCGCGATGACGCGGCCTTCGCCATAGGTGAGCCCGCCGTCGAAGAAATCATCGACCGAGAGCCGGTAGATCACGCCGAGCGTGGGCACCGCGGCCTTCACCGCGCGCAGCACGTCGAGCCCGAAGCGGGCGCGGTTCTCAAGCGAGCCGCCGTATTCGTCGGTGCGGCGGTTCTCGAACGGCGCGTGGAACTGCGAGATCAGGTAGCCGTGCGCGGCGTGAATCTCCACGCAGTCGAAGCCGGCCTGTTGCGCGCGCTTTGCCGCCGCGGCGTAGTTCGCCGTCGTCAGCGCGATGCGTTCCCGGCTCATCGCCTCCGGGACGATGGTCTCCAAGGTCGTCTCATAGACCGGATGCGGAATGGCCGACGGCGCGACCGGCTGCTCGCCGCAGATGTCGATGCGGGTGTGGCCGCCGCCGTGGCCGAGCTGGATCGAGGCTTTCGAGCCGCCACGATGGATTTCGCTCACCAGGTGCGTGAGGCCCGGAATGAAGCCGTCGTGATAGATGCCGAGCTCGCGGCGGCGATGGCGGCCGGCCTTTTCCGGCGAAGCCATCTCGACCGTGATGAGCCCCACCCCGCCGCGCACGCGCGCCATGTAATAGGCGACGGTCTGGTCGGTGACGTGTCCTTCCTCGTCCGAGCCGCGGGTGGTCATCGGCGGCATGACGATCCGGTTCGGGATCTCGGCCGGCCCGATGCGCGCGGGGGTGAGCAGGATGTTCATGGCTCGCTCAGACCGAGCGGACCTCGCCGCCGTCGATGTCGATGGTCGCGCCGTGCAGCCAGCGGCCATGCGGCGATGCGAGGAACGCGATGAACGATCCCAGGTCCTCCACCTTGCCGAAGCGGCTGATGCCGAACTCCTGGCGGTATTCCTCGCGGACCGACGCCTCGTCGCGCCCGGTGGCCTTCATGGTCTCGCGGAAACGCCGCCACAGCCGTTCGGTCTCGACGCGGCCGGGATTGATGGAATTGACCTGCACGCCGTCGGTCTTGCCGATGTCCGCCATCGCCTTGGTGAAGGCGACGCACGCGGCGTTGACCGAGCTGCCGATCGTGAACGGCGCTTCCGGCTCCTTGCCGCCGATGCCGGCAATGGTGACAAGCGAGCCGCGCTGCGCTTTCAACAGTGGCCAAGCCTCGCGCGTGAGCCGCACATGGGCGAAGAATTTCAGCGCAAAGCCGTCCTGCCACTCGGCCTCGGTCAGCTTGAAGAAGTCGCCGCGCTGGGTGGCGCCGGCGTTGTTGACCAGGATGTCGAGCCGCCCGAACTCGCGGCGCACCGCCTCGACCAGCGGTTTCTCGGTGCCTTCCTTGCGCAGATCGAGCACGGAAATGACCGCCTTGCGGCCCTTGGCCTTGATCGAAGCCGCCACCGCGTTGAGAGCCGCTTCGTCCCGGCCGGTCAGCAGCAGATCGCAACCCTCCTCGGCCAGCGACAGAGCGATCCCTTGCCCGATGCCGCGGCTCGCCCCGGTCACGAGGGCGACCTTCCCACTCAACGACAGTTCCATGGTCCCGCCCTTCGGCCCCGGTTGCGCCCTGGATCATTGCCGAATGACCCATCCGGTCAAGCCCGGACACGGCCGAATAGCGCCATCAACGGCTTTGATGTCGGCATCACCGAATTGCGTCTTGCCGCGACCGTCCCGGCCCATTAGGAACTTCAGCCCCCCGGGGCTCGGAGATTCTGAAATGGCCCTGCTCAAGGACTCGCTGTCGCGCATCAAGCCCTCCGCCACCATGGCGGTGACCGACAAGGCGCGGGCGCTCAAAGCGGCGGGCCGCGACGTCATCGGGCTCGGTGCCGGCGAGCCGGATTTCGACACGCCCGACAACATCAAGAGGGCGGCGATCAAGGCGATCGAGAGCGGCAGGGCGTCGAAGTACACCGCGGTCGAGGGGCTGGCGGAGCTGAAGACAGCGGTCATCGGCAAGTTCAAGCGCGAGAACCACCTCGACTACCAGCCGAACCAGATCATCGTTTCGACCGGCGGCAAGCAGGTGCTCTACAACGCGCTGATGGTGACGCTGAACCCCGGGGACGAGGTCATCATCCCGGCGCCGTACTGGGTGAGCTATCCGGACATGGTGCTGCTCGCGGGCGGCGAGCCGGTGATCGTGCCAAGCCGCATGGAAGACGGCTTCAAGATGAAGCCCGAGGCGCTGGAAAAGGCGATCACGCCGCGGACCAAGTGGATCATCTTCAATTCGCCGTCGAACCCGACAGGCGCCGCCTACACCAAGGCCGAGCTCAAGACGATCACCGACGTGCTGGTCAGGCATCCGCAGGTCTGGATCATGACCGACGACATGTACGAGCACCTCGTCTACGACGACTTCCAGTTCGCGACGCCGGCGGAGATCGAGCCGAATCTTTACGAGCGCACGCTGACGGTGAACGGCGTGTCGAAGGCCTATTGCATGACCGGCTGGCGCATCGGCTACGCCGGCGGCCGCGCCGACCTGATCAAGGCGATGGCGATGCTGCAGTCGCAATCGACCTCGAACCCGGTCGCGGTCTCGCAATGGGCGTCGGTCGAGGCGCTCAACGGGCCGCAGGACTTCATCGCCAAGCACAACGCGATCTTCAAGGAGCGCCGCGACCTCTGCGTGTCGATGCTCAACCAGACCAACGGCCTGTATTGCCCGAAGCCGGAGGGGGCGTTCTACGTCTATCCGTCCTGCGCGGGGACGATGGGCAAGACCGCGCCGTCGGGCCGGAAGCTTGCAACCGACGAGGATTTCGTCACCGAATTGCTGGAGACCGAGGGGGTCGCGGTGGTGCAGGGCACGCCGTTCGGCTACGGCCCGGCGTTCCGCATTTCCTACGCCACCAAGACCGAGGATTTGGAGGAGGCGTGCCGCAGAATCCAGCGTTTCTGCGGCAATTTGAAATAGTTAACGCCCTCATTCATCCACTTCTCGCCCCCGCCGACATACTGTAAGTTCCCGCCCTGCCTTGAGGAGGGCTCAGCATGACTCGTCTTTCTACTCTTGCTCTTGCGGCGGTCGCCGTCGCATCCGTCACGTCGGCCATGTCGACTTCAGCCATGGCTCAAACTCGTGTCGAAGTCGGCGTGCTCGACTGCCGCGGCTCGACCAACAGCTTCATCGTCGGCTCGGTCACGGAAATGAGTTGCGCTTTCCGGCCGGCGGCTGGCGGGCCCGCTGAGCCCTACCGCGCCACCTTGCGGCGCGCGGGCGTCGATCTCGGCTTCAACCAGCAGATCGTGGTGGCCTGGGCGGTGTGGGCGCCGAGCAGCGGACCGGAGCGCCGGGAATTGTCCGGCAACTACGGCGGTGCGGCGGCGAGCGCCACGGTCGGCGTCGGCATCGGCGCCAATGCACTGATCGGCGGTTCGGGCAACACCATCGCGCTGCAGCCGCTGAGCGGCCAGGCGCAGACCGGCCTGAGCATCGCCGCGGGCGTCGCGGGCTTGGAACTGCGCGCCGGCCGCTGATCGGACAGGTTCAATAACAAGCGCCGCTGCGCATCGTGCGCGGCGGCGCTTTTCTATTTGGCGACGCTGCGGCCTTCGACGCCGCTGCGCACGATTCCGAGCCTGCGCAGATGGACCATCACTTCGTTCGCCAGCAGCGGCGAATCGTCTTCCGACAGGCGCGGCTTGGACGCGCCGAAGGCCGTGTATCCGTCACTGCCGCGGGCCAGGAAATCGTTGGTTGCCACACGGTAGGTCTTCTTCGGGTCGAGCGGTCTGCTGCCGACCTTGATCGACAGGATGCGCCGGCCGGGCGGGCGGCGCGGATCGTATGCGATCGTCATGCCGGAGACCTGCGGAAATCGGCCCGCGGCGCTCGGCAGAAGCGACAGGCCGTTTTCGAGCACCTGCTGCAGCCCGCGTCCGCTGACGTCGATCGTCACCACCCGGTTGCCGAACGGCAGCTCGGCCAGGATGTCGCGGCGGCTGATCGCCGTCCCGGGCGCATAGATCCTGCCGGCGCGGATGCCACCGCCGTTCATGATGGCGACGTTGGCCTGGGTCTTGGCGCGCATGGCGTCGGCGATGAGGTTTCCGATCACGGCCTCGCGCGTGCGCACGGTGGCGTTGCGGCTGTCCAACTCGACCGCCGTGGAGCCGAGCGGCACGTCCATCTCCCGGCTGAGCTCCTGCTCGAAGCCGGCCACGACCGCCGCGACCTCGGGGTCCGGCGTCACCGTCGCGGTATCGACGACGCGGAACTGCGGCCACCAGGCGACGGTGCGGCGGCCGTCCTCGAGTTTCACCTCGATCGTCACGTCGATCAGCGTGACGTATTCCGCGTCATGGCCCGATTCGACCATGGCGTTGCGGCCGTCGAAGGCGATGAACAGGTCGTGGTTGTGGCCGGTGAGGACGAGATCGACGGTGTGGCTCTCGATCAGATCGGCGCCCTGCTTGCGCTCGGCATGCATGACGGCGACCACGAAGTCGGCGCCCTCGCGCCGCAGCGCTTCGGCTTGCGCCTTCATGGTGGCGACGGTCGGGAGGAATTTCAGGTCTTCGGGGCTCGACAGGCGCGCCGAGTCGTCGTGTGTGGCGCCGGTCAGGCCGATGCGCACGCCGTCGATGGTGACGATGGTGCGGTCCTTGAAACCGGGGAGCGGCTGTCCGTCCGGTCCGCGCAGGTTCGCGGCGAACACCGGAAAGTTCGCCTCCGCCATGCGCTTGAGGAACACCGTCTTGCCGAAGTCGAACTCGTGATTGCCCGGCGCGAAGATATCCGGTTTGAGCATGTTGGTGAGGGTGACGATATGGGCGCCTTGATCGATCCCCGACATCAGCGAGGGCGACAGGGTGTCGCCGCCGTGCGCCAGCACGACATGGCCGCCCTTGGCCCGCTCGGCCTTGATCACGGCGGCAAGGCGGGCGAAGCCGCCACGGCGCTGGCCGTCCGGCATCGCCGCGTCGCCCATCAGGTAGATGTCGTTCATCAGGATGAAGGTGACCTTGGCGGTGTCGGCATGCGCCTGCGGCAACGTAGCCGCGAGGACAAGGCAAAGCGCGACGGTAAGGCGGCGAAGGCCGGTCATTCTGGAAGTTCCGCGGGCAGGGCGCTTGCTCTAGCACGCGAGCACGGCACCCGGCTATGCTGCGGCCGATGCGGCATGACAGCCATGAACCGGCCTGAATCGATCCCACGCACCGGCCTCGGGAAAGCGGGGGCGCGTTCCGCGCGCGGCGGCCGGATCGGCGTGCTGATCGTCAATCTCGGCACGCCGGACGCCACCGACGCCGCTTCGGTGCGGCGCTACCTGCAGGAGTTCCTCAGCGACAAGCGCGTGATCGAGGACCAGGGGCTGGTCTGGAAGTTCGTGCTCAACGCCATCATCCTGCCGCGCCGGCCGAAGGCCAAAGGCCGCGATTACGAGAAGATCTGGAATCGCGAGCAGAACGAATCTCCGCTGAAGACCATCACCCGTTCGCAGGCCGCAAAGCTCCGCGCTACGATCGGCCTGGTCGATCCGACCATCATGGTCGACTGGGCGATGCGCTATGGCAACCCTTCGCTCGATTCGCGCATCGAGGCGCTCGCCAAGGCCGGCTGCGAGCGCATCCTGCTGGTGCCGCTCTATCCGCAGTATGCGGCGGCGACCAGCGCCACGGTCTGCGACGCGGCCTTCCTCGCGCTGGCGAGGCTGCGCGACCAGCCGTCGCTCCGCGTGGCGCCTCCGTATTACGACGACCCGGTCTATATCGACGCGCTGGCGCGCTCGATCGAGAGCGAGCTTGAGCGGCTGCCGTTCAAGCCTGAACTGATTCTGGCCTCGTTCCACGGCATCCCGAAGTCCTACGCCGAGGAGGGCGATCCCTATCCGAGCCATTGCGAGGCGACGGTGCGGCTTCTCCAGGAACGGATGAAGCTCGACGACAGCAAGCTGATGCTGACGTTCCAGTCGCGCTTCGGCAAAGCCGAATGGCTGCAGCCTTACACCGACAAGACCGTGGAGGCGCTGGCGCTTCGCGGCATGAAGAACCTCGCCGTGGTGACGCCGGGCTTCTCCGCCGATTGCCTGGAGACGCTGGAAGAGATCGCGGTCGAGAACGGCGATATTTTCAAGGCGAACGGCGGCGAGAATTTCGCGGCGATCCCGTGCCTGAACGACAGCGAGCCGGGCATGGCGGTGATCTCGCACGTCGTCATTCGCGAGCTGCAAGGTTGGATTTGAGGGCGGTCGATCCTGCATGGGGTGCTGATGAACCAACCGACATCGCCAATAAAGCAATGAATCCAATGCATTATGCGGACCTACCTTTGATGTGACGGGAACGCCATATTCAATACGATTCGATGGGAGGCGGCCGTGGATGTTTCAATGCAGCTCGGGATGAACGTCTTTGTCGTCGCGCTCGTTCTGCTCGTCATTCTGACGATCTTCGCTGGCGTTAAGACGGTGTCGCAGGGATACCATTGGACGGTCGAGCGGTTTGGCCGCTACACGCGTACGCTCAATCCCGGCCTCAATCTGATCGTTCCCTTCTTCGACCGCATCGGTCGCAAGGTGAATGTGATGGAGCAGGTGATCGATATCCCGCAGCAGGATGTCATCAGCAAGGACAACGCCACAGTCACGGTGGACGGGCTCGCCTTCTTCCAGGTGTTTGACGCCGCCAAGGCGAGCTACGAGGTCGCCCACCTCGACCAGGCCATCACCAAACTGACGATGACCAACATCCGCTCGGTTATGGGCGGCATGGACCTCGACCAAATGCTCTCGCATCGCGACGACATTAACGAGCGACTGCTACGCGTAGTCGATGCCGCGGTGTCGCCTTGGGGAATCAAGGTCAACCGCATCGAAATCAAGGATATAGTACCGCCGGCGGACCTGGTGCAGTCGATGGGTCGGCAGATGAAGGCCGAGCGCGAGAAACGTGCCGAAATTCTGCAGGCCGAAGGCTTGCGCCAGTCAGCGATCCTGAAGGCCGAGGGCCAGAAGCAGTCGCAAATCCTCGAAGCAGAAGGCCGCCGCGAGGCTGCATTCCGCGACGCCGAGGGCCGCGAGCGTCTCGCTCAGGCCGAAGCCAAGGCGACCGAGATGGTGAGCCTGGCGGTCGCCAACGGCGACGTCGCGGCGCTCAACTACTTCGTCGCGGAGAAATATATGAAAGTGCTGGCCGAACTCGCGGATTCGCCCAACCAGAAAATGTTGATCATGCCAGTCGAGGTGACGGGCGTGCTCGGTTCGCTCGCCGGCATTGCCGAGATCGCCAAACAGACGTTCGGGCCCGATGCCGTCCGCAGCGCGCCAACGACGCCGAGCGTACCGTCGCGCCGGCCGACCGGCCCGGCGACGACCTGAGGAGCCTGGGCCATGATTGAATACATCGTCGGTCTCGGGGCCTGGAGCTGGGTCATTGCAGGCGCGATCCTCCTTGCGCTTGAGCTCGCTGTACCGGGCGCGTTCCTGATGTGGCTCGGGCTCGCGGCCGTGCTAGTCGGTGCGATCACATTCCTGGTCGACTGGTCATGGCAGGCGCAAGGCATTGCCTTTGCGGTGTTAGCCACCGCCTCCGTGCCACTCTGGCGGCGGCTTGCGCGGAACGTCGATCCCCAGATCGAGTCCCCGATGCTCAACCGCCGCACCGAGGCGCTGGTTGGCCGCGTCTTCACACTCGAAAAGCCGGTCGTGGATGGCGTCGGCACAGTGCGGATCGACGATACGATTTGGCGAGTGATGTGCGCGGCGAACATCCCGGCCGGCGGTCGCGTCAAGGTGATCCGAGCCGACGGTGCGAACCTCGCGGTCGAGCCGTCGGCCTGACCCAGCGGTCAGGAACGGCCAACTATTTGCGTCCGGTCCGACGCCGATAAAGCTCTCGTTAACCACAAATCTTTAAACCCGGTTAACCACCGGCCGCCGGGAGGCGGCCGCATGCCGGCACTCGCGTGTCCCTGGCTCCGCCAGACGATGCGCGACCGCTGGCGCGACGCATTGTGCAACGGAGACAAGCCTCTGCCGCGCCGTCGCCACCAGCATCCTGCTCTCGCGCTCGCGGCGCTTTCGACGGCATTCGTCCACCTTGCGCTGGCGGCGGATGCGCATGGGCAATCGACCGGCATGTCGCCGTTTCAGCCCTCGCTCACCTATCCTGCGCGGGCGCAGCGCTTCGGCGTCTCCGCACCGATTGCGGGCTCGACGGCGGAGCTATGGTCGAAAGTTGGTGACGGGGTAGATCAGGAAGGCGGCATATCGTGGGGGTAGTTGAAGCCTCCACTTCTCCACCGAAGGAGTAATATGCCGTGTCGAATTCTAACGTCGTCAAACTGGTTCAGCCAGGCACCTTCA
>CAMAWG010000081.1 GCA_945861855.1 Rhodoplanes serenus | reverse complement strand
GCGTCCGCCCAGAAGCTTGAGGCCGAATGCGCCGAGATCCGGTGCGCGCAATGTAGTGCCGACGCGGCGCGATAGCCACGGCAGCAGATGAGCCTCCTCCGCCTTGACCTCGATCGGATGACGCACCTCGCCGATGTAGAGCTTATGCGCGCCGAGCGCCTCATGGGTGAACAACTCGGCTTCGCCCGGAGCCGCGGCCGACGCGCCGCGCGCCATCCAGCCGGCAACGCCTCCGACGACGAAGGCCACGACCGCCGCCGCGGCGGCGACAGCGGCCCACGAGCGCCGGCTGCGGGTGATACGGTTCAGCATCAGGCGATTGGGAATCGGCTCGTTGATCACGGCGCCGTAGCGGGCGCGGATGGCCTCGGCCTGCGCGCGCCAGGCTGCGACCCGGGCCGCATCGTCCGGATGGCTCGACAGCCACGTCTCGACGGCCTCGCGGCGATCCGCCGGCAGTTCGCCGTCGACATAGACGTGCAACTCGTCTTCCGTCACGGTTGTGTTGTGGTCGACCATGGATGGACCTCTTGTTATTTGATGCGGCGGAGCGCGGGGCGCCCGCCATCGAGATAGGTTTTGATCTGCACGCGCGCACGCGCCAGACGCGACATTACGGTGCCGATCGGGACGCCCTGCACCTCGGCGACCTCCCGGTAGGTAAGCCCTTCGAGCACCACCAGCAGCAGCGCGGTGCGTTGCTCGTCGACCAGCAGCGCCAGCGCGCGCTCGATGTCGCGACCGCCGGCCTCCGGCCCGGCCGCGCCGGGCGCGTCATTGTCCTCGATCGGCGTCAGCGTAGGCCGGCGCGAGAGCGAGCGCAGGCGGTTGCGGTTGAGATTGGTCAGGATCGTGTAGAGCCAGCTCCGGACATCGCCGCCATGAAACAGGTGCTCCGACCGCAGCGCCCGCACCAGGGTGTCCTGCACGAGATCGTCGGCGGTTTCGGCGTCGCGCGTCAGCGCCCGCGCGTAGCGCCGCAACGCCGGTATCGCCGCCTCGATATCCTGATGAAACGTGCTCACAGGATCTCCTCAACCCACTCCGCGATTGTCGTGCCGCGCTTCGTCTGTTGCCTTTGCAACCTTCGCTTTGATCAACACCGGCTGTTTGTCACATATTCCATTCGTTGAAAACGATTGATGCGGCCATGGCCTTGGCCGGTCCGCGAATTAACGCTTTGGGCGCGCGCTTGGGGCCGCGCCTTGAAGGCCCCCATACCCTATGTCATACGAGGCCCCAGATGGGTCGGGGAGGGTCATGGCGGAAGCCTCAGGTCTCATGCGCGGCAAGCGCGGTTTGATCTTGGGGGTCGCCAACAACCGGTCGCTGGCCTGGGGCATCGCCAAGGCCTGCCGCGCCCAGGGCGCCGACGTGGCCTTCACCTATCAGGGCGACGCGCTCAAGAAGCGGGTCGAGCCACTCGCCCAGGAACTCGGTGCGAGGGTATTCGGCCATTGCGACGTGACCGACCCCGCCACCATCGACGCCGTGTTCGCGCTGGCGCAGAAGACCTGGGGTTCGCTCGACTTCGTGGTGCATGCCATCGCCTTCTCCGACAAGAAGGAGCTCGATGGCCGCTACGTGGACACCACGCCGGACAACTTCAGCCGGACCATGCTGATCTCCTGCTATTCGTTCGCGGCCATTGCCCAGCGTGCCGAGAAGCTGATGCCGGACGGCGGCTCGCTGCTGACGCTCACCTACTACGGCGGTGAAAAGTGGATTCCGCACTACAACGTCATGGGTGTGGCGAAGGCGGCGCTGGAGATGTCGGTCCGCTATCTCGCCGCCGATCTCGGGATGAAGAAAATCCGCGTCAACGCTATCTCGTCCGGCCCGATCAAGACGCTGGCGGCCGCAGGCATCGGCGATTTCCGCTACATCCTGGGATGGACCGAGCACAACGCGCCGCTGCGGCGCACGGTGACGACGAACGAGGTGGGGGACGCTGCGATCTATCTCCTGTCCGACATGTCACGGGGCGTCACTGCCGAGATCCTTCACGTCGATGCCGGTTACAATATCGTCGGCATGAAGCACCCCGACGCCCCCGACATCGACATCACCATGGCCAAGGAATAGGGCGGCTCGGTGCCGGCCGTATCGATCATGCCGCGGCCCATCCTCTATTTCGTCCGTCACGGTGAAACCGACTGGAATCGGGAGCGCCGGTTGCAGGGTCAGCACGACATCCCGCTCAATGCGCTCGGCCGCGTGCAGGCCTCGCGTTGCGGTGAGCTCATGCGCGGCCTGCTCGAACGCTCCGGGCGTCCCGCGGCGGAATACGACTATGTGTCGAGCCCGCTCGGGCGCGCCCGGGAGACCATGGTATTGATGCGCGCGGGCATGGGGCTCGATCCGGAGCAGTACCGCACCGACGCGCGCCTGATGGAAATGTCGTTTGGGCGGTGGGAAGGTTTCACTTTTGCTGAATTGCAGGCGCGCGAGGCCCCCGCGCTTGCGGAGCGGGAACGCGACAAGTGGGGTTTCGTGCTGCCCGGCGGCGAAAGCTACGCGCAACTCCAGGTCCGGGTGCGCGCCTGGTATGAGGCGGTCGAACGCGACACCGTGGTTTCGGCGCATGGCGGGGTGTGCCGCGCCTTGATCGCGCATCTTCGCCTGGCCCAGCCCGAAGCGGCTTCGCAGGGCGACATCGGGCAGGGCTGTGTCTATGTGTTCGACGGCAGCAGCATGGCGCGGCACGAATGACGTGATGCAGCTATCGTCAAAAGCAAAGCGGCCGGACTTTCGTCCAGCCGCTTCGGCGAAACACCACGTGGGCATCTCGCGAAAATAGAAGGAAATGCGAAGAACTACTTCTTCGCCGCCTTCTTCTTCTTGGACTTCTTCTTCATGGCCATGGTCGTGATCCTTTGATGATCGTTGTTTGTCGGCAGGTGGTTATTTTGAGCGTCGCGGAAGTGGTCCTTGGGCTCGCCCCCTTACCGTGGACGACCATTGCACACGGGCATGAAGCGCGCAATGGAAAAATGGAAAAAGTGTTGATATTTCCGTATCTTAACGGGCATTCAGGTTCCAATTAACCGGCGTTCAGGAATCTGAATGCACCTGCACGCCGCTGCGTGGCTTTGACCAACCATCGGGCGCGGGCTACCACACCGCTCAGAGCGGAACTGTCATGTCATTCAATACTTTCGGCCATCTCTTTCGGGTCACGACCTTCGGCGAAAGCCACGGGCCGGCGATCGGCTGTGTGGTCGATGGTTGTCCACCGGGCGTTCCGCTGACAGAGGCCGATATCCAGCCCTATCTCGATAAGCGGCGGCCCGGACAGTCCCGCTTCACCACCCAGCGTCAGGAGCCGGACACGGTCAAAATCCTCTCCGGCGTTTTCGCCAACGAGGCGACCGGGCAACAGGTCACCACCGGCACGCCGATCGCGCTCGTGATCGAGAACGTCGATCAGCGTTCCAAGGATTATTCCGCGATCAAGGACGTCTATCGGCCGGGCCACGCCGGCTACGTCTATGACGTCAAATATGGCTTGCACGACTATCGCGGCGGCGGTCGCGCCTCGGCGCGCGAGACTGCAATGCGGGTTGCGGCCGGCGCCATCGCTCGCAGGATCGTGCCGGGCCTCAACGTGCGCGCCGCGCTCATTCAGATGGGCTCGCAAAAGATCGACCGTGCCGTCTGGGATTGGGCCGAAGTGGAGCGCAATCCGTTCTTCTGTCCCGACGCCAAGGCGGCCGCGGGCTTCGCGGACTTTCTCGACGGCGTGCGCAAGAAGGGCTCGTCGGTCGGCGCGATCATCGAGGTGGTGGCCGAGGGCGTGCCGGCGGGTCTCGGCGCGCCGGTCTACGCCAAGCTCGACGGCGACCTCGCCGGCGCACTGATGGGCATCAACGCGGTCAAGGGTGTCGAGATCGGCGCGGGCTTTGCCGCGGCAGAGCTGTCCGGCGAGGACAACGCCGATGAGATGCGGATGGGCAATGACGGCAAGCCGCGCTTTCTCTCCAACAACGCCGGCGGCGTCCTCGGCGGCATCTCGACCGGCAAGCCGGTCGTCGTCCGCTTTGCGGTCAAGCCGACCTCGTCGATCCTCACCCCGCGCAAGACGGTCGACCGCTATGGCAACGAGACCGAGGTGTCGACCAAGGGCCGCCACGACCCATGCGTCGGCATCCGGGCAGTGCCCATCGGCGAGGCCATGGTGGCGTGCGTGATTGCCGATCATTATCTGCGCCAGCGCGCTCAGGTTGGCGAGACGCCGGCCTGGCCGTTCAAGAAGCCCGCGGTTCAAGACCCAAGATAAAGGCCCAAGGAGTGTCAGTGATCGAGTCCCACGAACGCGTTGAAGTGGCCGTTGCAGCCTTTGCCCGCGGCGAGATCATCGTCGTCACCGACGACGACGATCGCGAAAACGAAGGCGATCTGTTCGTCGCGGCGTCGCTGTGCACGCCCGAAAAGATGGCCTTCATCATCCGCAACACGTCGGGGATCGTCTGCGCCCCGCTGTCGGGAGACGAGGCGCGGCGGCTGCGCCTCGACCCGATGGTGATCTCGAACGACGCTCCGCTCGGCACCGCCTTCACCATCACGGTGGACGTGCGCCACGGCCTGACCACCGGCATCTCGGCCGAGGAGCGCACCAACACGGTCCGCGCGCTCGCCAACGGCAACAGTGGCGCCGCCGATTTCGTCCGCCCCGGGCACGTCTTTCCGCTGGTCGCCAAGGACGGCGGCGTGCTGATGCGCTCCGGTCACACCGAAGCCTGCATCGATCTCTGCAAGCTGGCGGGGCTGCCGCCGGTCGGCGTGCTCTCCGAGTTGATGAACGACGACGGCACGGTGATGCGCGGGGCGGGCGTCGCGGCCTTCGCCCAGCGCCACAAGCTGACGCAAATCTCGATCGCCGACATTATTGCCTACCGGCAGGCGCGCGAGAAGCTGGTCAAGCGGGTGGGCGAGTTTCAGGTCAAGAGCGAGATCGGCACGCTCACCGGATACGCCTATGTGACGCCGTTCGATGCGGTTCATCACATGGCTGTCGTTTACGGCAAGATCGGCGATGGCAAGAACGTGCTGGCGCGGCTGCACCGTGCCGACATCATCCGCGACGTGTTCGGCGGCGCCAATCCGGTGCACGCGGCGCTGCAGCGGCTGAAGGAGGAGGGACGCGGCGTGATCGTGATTCTGCGCGACGGCGCGGCCGGCGTGCCGACCCAGTCGATCCCCTCCGCCGACCAGAACTCGGAGGCGGCCCGCACCAAGCAATGGCGCGAGGTCGGGCTCGGCGCGCAGATCCTCAAGGATCTCGGGATTTCGTCGATCCGGCTGCTGACCTCGGCGAAGTTCACCTATGTGGGTCTGGCGGGATTCGGCATCGAGATCACCGACACCGAAACCAGCGACGGATAACCCGTTCCGCGCCTTTTCCTTCGGTCCGGCCCGTGTCACCATTGCCTGAATTCTCGCCACGGGAGGCCCGCATGCGGGACGTGTCGCAATCGTCGCTGGTGTCGTGGTTCTGGCCGCCTTGCTCGCGGGCTTTGGCTTTGCCGCGCCCAGCGGCCCGCAGATGCTGGCGCAGCGCGGCGGTGCGGCCGGCGCCATCCCCGTCGATGCGGAGGTCGTGCTCGCGGTCGATGTGTCCTACTCGATGGACCCGGAGGAGCAGGCGCTGCAGCGCGAGGGCTATATGGCGGCCATCACCTCCCGCGAGTTCATGCGGGCGTTGAAGCAGGGCATGCACGGCCAGATCGCGCTGACCTATTTCGAATGGGCCGGCATGCACCACCGGCAGATCATCGTGCCTTGGCGGCTGATCGACGGGCCGGAGTCGGCCGACGGCTTCGCTGCCGACATCGGCCGCGCGCGCTACTCGCGGGCCTCGCGCACTTCGATCTCCGGGGCGCTGCTGTTTGCCATGCCGCTGTTCGAGGGCAGCGGCTATCGCGGCGTCCGCCGGGTGATCGACGTGTCCGGCGACGGCGTCAACAACAACGGGCCCCTGGTCACGGTCACCCGCGACGAGGTGCTCGCCAAGGGCATCACCATCAATGGCCTTCCGGTCATGCTCAAGCGGCCAAGCTCGAGCACGATGGATATCGGCGATCTCGACGTCTACTACGAGGATTGCATGATCGGCGGGCCGGGCGCGTTCGTCATCCCGATCAAGGAGCGCGATCAGTTCAAGGAGGCGATCCGAACCAAGCTGGTGCTGGAGATCGCCGGCCGCACCCCCGAGCGGCGGGTCGTTCCGGTGTCGGCGGCGGCGCCGCGCATCTCCTGCACCATCGGCGAGCGCCTGTGGCAGGAGCGATGGGGCAACTAATTCTGCCCGGTCCCCCGCTGCGATGAGCGATGTCCAACGCGTCCTGATCGCCGGCGGCGGCATCGCCGGCATGGCGCTCGCCATCGCCCTTGAGCGCACCGGGATCGCGGCCGAAATCGTCGAGATCGACCCGGACTGGCGGGTCACCGGCGCCGGTATCACCATCACCGGGCCGACGTTGCGCGCGCTCGACCGGATCGGCCTGCTCGATACGGTGGTCAATGAAGGCTATTGCTACGACGCCACGCGGATTTGCGACGCTGACGGCAACGTCATCATGGCGTCGCGCGTAAGCGGCCGGCCGTTTGGCGCGCGCATTCCTAACAGCGGCGGGATTCTGCGTCCGGTGCTGCACCGGATTCTGTCCGCGGCCACCCGCGCGTCGGGCGCGAGCGTGCGGCTCGGCGTGAGCATCGCTTCTATCGAGCAGACCAATGCGGCGGTGTCGGTCAAGTTTACCGATGGAACGGTCGGCACCTTCGATCTGCTCGTCTGCGCCGACGGCATCCACTCGCGGCTGCGCGCCACGCTGTTTCCTGGCGCGCCCGATCCGGTGTTCACTGGGCAGGGATGCTGGCGCGCGGTGGTCCCGCGGCCGGCAGATGTCGATTGCGGGCATGTCTATGTCGGTGGACCGGTGAAGGCCGGCATCACCCCGGTGTCGCGGAACGAGATGTACCTGTTCCTGCTGCAGCACGTGCCGGACAACCCGCGCATGCCGGAGGAGCATTGGCCGGAGCTTTTGGCCGAACAGTTGCAGGGTTTCGGCGGCGCGCTCGGCGCCGTCCGCGACGGTCTCGGCGCCTCCGCGCGGATCAATTACCGCCCGCTGGAAAAGCTCCTGCTGCCGCAGCCCTGGCACCGGGGCCGGGCCATCCTGATCGGGGACGCCGCGCACGCGACCACGCCGCATCTGGCGTCGGGCGCGGGACTGGCGGTGGAGGATGCACTGGTGCTGGCCGAACTTCTCGCGGTGGACATCGCGCTGGACGAGGCACTGCGGCGCTTCACGGCGCGGCGTTACGAGCGCTGCCGCATGGTGGTGGACAACTCGGTGCGGCTGGGCGAACTGGAGATCGCACGGGCGCCTGGACAGGAACAGGCGGAGTTGCAGCGCGCGTCGATGCTGGCGCTGACCGAGCCGATCTAGCTAGCGTTCCAGCCTCGCCACGATCTCGACATGGGCGGAATGGCGGAACTGGTCCACCGGCGTCACCGCGGTCAACCGGTAGCCGCCATCCACCAGCAGCCGGACATCGCGCGCGAACGTTGCCGGATTGCACGATACGGCGACGACGACCGGGACGGCGCTCTTGGCAAGCTCGCGGGCCTGGGCCTCCGCGCCCTGGCGCGGCGGATCGAACACAAGGGCATCGACGCGCTTGAGCTCGGAAGCAAACAGCGGCCGGCGGAACAGGTCGCGCGTCTCGGCCTCGATCGGCTTGAGGCCCGAGGTGGTGTTCGCCGCCTGCTTCAGCGCGGCGATCGCATCAGCGTCGGCGTCGAAGGCCTTGATGCGGACTCGCTCGGCAAGGCGAAGCGCGAACGGCCCAAGGCCGCAGAACAGATCGACGGCGATTTTGGCTTGGCCGACGTGGCCGTCCACTAGGCGCGCAAGGACTTGCTCGCCGTCCACAGTTGCCTGCAGGAATGCGCCGGGCGGGAGCATGACGCGGGCGCGGCCCATCATGACCGTCGGCATTGCGCGCTGCGCGATCAACTCGCCATGGCGGGTGAGCCGGGCGAGCTTGTGGGTTCCGGCGAGCCGCGCCATCACGCCGATCCGCGCCGAGTTCAGCGGGCCGGAGCCGCGAACGTCCATGTCGATGCCGTCGCCGGTCGCGGTCGCCTGGATGTCGAGCGGCTTCTTCTGCGGCGCCAGCGCCTCCGCGACCGCCCAGGCGGCCGAGATCGCGCCGTCGAGCGACGGTGCCAGCACCGGGCAGCGGTCGATGCCGACGATGTGATGGGCGCGAAGCGCCGCAAAGCCGACCTCGATGACGCCGCGCAGGCCGAGCCGGGCGTGGAACGTAGCGCGGCGGCGGCCCTCGCCGTGGGCGTCGATCAACTCATCGACTGGTGCATCGAGACCGGCCTGCGAGAGCGCATCGACGACCAGACTGCGTTTCCATTGCCGATAGAGGGCAGGGGTCCAATGCTGGATCGCGCAGCCGCCGCAGATCCCGAAGTGCGGACAGAACGGATCGATGCGCTCGGAGCTCGCGGCTTCGACCCGCAGCAGGTGGCGGCGATCGGGATGGCCGGGAACGCGCTCGGCCTCGACGGTCTCGCCCGGCAGCGTGTAGGGCACGAACACCGGGCCGGACGGCGTGTCGGCCACGCCATCGCCGCGGTGGGCGAGGCGGTTGATGACGAGCCGTTCGGTCACTGAGAGGTCAGGCGAGCCGGCCGGCCTCGACCTTGGCGACGTCCCGGCCGAGGGCCTCGAACACCTTCTTGACGATGGCCGCGGCGTCGAGGCCTGCCTTGGCATACATCGCGTTGGGCGAGTCATGGTCGATGAAGATGTCGGGCAGGATCATCGAACGGATTTTCAGGCCGCGGTCGAGCGCGCCGTTGTCGGACAGCGTCTGGTACACCTGTGCGGCGAAGCCGCCGATTGCGCCTTCCTCTATCGTGATCAGCACCTCGTGCTCGCTTGCGAGTCGAAGCACCAGATCCGTATCCAGGGGCTTGGCGAAGCGGGCGTCTGCCACCGTGGTCGAGAGGCCATAGGAGGCAAGCTCTTCGGCGGCCTTCAGCGATTCCGAGAGTCGCGTGCCGAGCGACAGGATGGCAATCTTGCTGCCCTCGCGGATGACACGGCCTTTGCCGATCTCAAGCGGCTTGCCCTCGACCGGCATCTCGACGCCGACGCCTTCGCCGCGCGGATAGCGCAACGCCGATGGGCGATCGTCGATTGCGACCTGCGTTGCCACCATGTGCACCAGGTCAGCCTCGTCGCCCGCGGCCATGATGACGAAGCCCGGCAGGCAGCCGAGATAGGCGAGATCGAACGACCCGGCGTGCGTCGGGCCGTCGGCGCCAACGAGCCCCGCACGGTCCATGGCGAAGCGCACCGGCAGCCGCTGGATCGCGACGTCGTGCACCACCTGGTCGTAGCCACGCTGCAGGAAGGTCGAATAGATCGCACAGAACGGCTTGTAGCCTTCTGTGGCGAGGCCCGCGGCAAACGTCACCGCATGCTGCTCGGCGATGCCGACGTCGAAGGTGCGTTCCGGAAAGACCTTCTCGAACAGATCGATGCCGGTGCCCGACGGCATGGCGGCGGTGATACCGATGATCTTGTCGTCCTTGCGGGCTTCCTTGATCAGGCTCTCGCCGAACACCTTCTGGTAGGAGGGGGCGTTGGACTTGGCCTTGGCCTGGACGCCGGTCGCCACGTCGAACTTGACCACGCCGTGATACTTGTCGGCGGACTTCTCCGCCGGCTCGTAGCCTTTGCCCTTCTGGGTGCGGCAATGAACGAGGATCGGTCCGGTCTTGCTGTCGCGCACGTTCTTCAGAACGGGAAGAAGCTGATCGAGATTATGGCCGTCGATCGGGCCGACATAGTAGAAGCCAAGCTCCTCGAACAGTGTACCGCCGGTGACCATGCCGCGGCCGAACTCCTCGGCGCGCAGCGCACCGATTTCCAGCGCTTTCGGCAACTTGGTGGCAAGCTGCTTGCCGATCTCGCGCAGCGAACGGTAGGTGTGGCCCGAGAACAGCCGCGCCAGATAGCCGGC
Source organism: Rhodoplanes serenus (assembly GCA_945861855.1). GTDB lineage: Bacteria > Pseudomonadota > Alphaproteobacteria > Rhizobiales > Xanthobacteraceae > Z2-YC6860. Next base: position 9,730 of record CAMAWG010000081.1, on the reverse strand, counting down.
CATGGCGCCGACCGGCGGCGCGATCGACATGTCGTTGTCGTTGAGGATGACGATCAGGCGCGACTCCATCGCGCCGGCGTTGTTCATCGCCTCGTAGGCCATGCCGGCGGTCATCGCGCCGTCGCCGATCACGGCGATGACGTTGTTCTTGCCACCGGACAGGTCACGCGCCACGGCCATGCCGAGCGCTGACGAGATCGATGTGGAGGAGTGCGCGGCGCCGAACGGGTCGTATTCGCTCTCGGCGCGCTTGGTGAAGCCGGAAAGGCCGTTGCCCATTCGTAGCGTGCGGATGCGGTCGCGGCGGCCGGTCAGGATCTTGTGCGGATAGGCCTGATGGCCGACATCCCAGACGATGCGGTCCCGCGGGGTCTCGAACAGGTAGTGCAGCGCGACGGTCAGTTCGACTACGCCGAGCCCCGCGCCCAGGTGACCGCCGGTGACCGCCACCGCGTCGATGGTCTCGGTGCGCAATTCGTCGGCGACCTGCCGCAGTTTGCTCTCGTCGAGCTTGCGCAGGTCGTCCGGGGTGTGGATCTTGTCAAGGAGGGGCGTCTTCGACGGTTTGGACACCAAAATCTCCGCACAAATTATTGATACGATGGAACTTTCGGACCTGGCTTTCGCCAGGGACGGCCCCCGCCACCTGAAGCCTAGCGTAGAGCGGAACCCGGTGGGATTCAACCGACCATTGGGGAATAGATAGGCCGGCGAATGGTTCCGCCGGTTGCCTTAGATCGGGCAGTTGGCGAATCCGGCGGCACGTCGACCCGCTCGGGGTGCCGCGCGATTGCGGCTATGGCATGTCCAGGGGCTCGGTCCCGGAGGGCTTGCCGGAGGCGTCCAGCGTGATCTTCTCGACCCGCGCCTCGGCCTGCAGCAACAACTCCTCGCAGCGGCGCTTGAGCGCCTCGCCGCGCTCATAGATCGCAACCGACTCCTCGAGCGGCACCTTGCCCTCTTCGAGCCGCTTCACGATGGTCTCGAGCTCCTCGATCGCCCGCTCGAACGTCAGCTTCTTGATGTCGGCGTTGCCGGTGTCGGCCATGGCGAACCTTGGGCGTGGTTGCGGGTGAAACGAGTCGGAACCGGGGTATCCTAAACTCAACCGCGCATCAACGCGATCACATGCGCGGCCGCCGATTTCGACAGGCCTTCGAGGTCGTAGCCGCCTTCGAGGACGGAGACCACGCGCCCCTGCGCGGTCTTGTCGGCGACCTCCATGATCTTGCGGGTCACCCAGGCGAAATCCTCCTCGACGAACTGCAGGTTGGCGAGCGGATCGCGCTTGTGGGCGTCGAAGCCGGCCGAGATGACGATCAGCTCGGGACCGAATGCGGCGAGGCGCGGCAAGATGCGCGTTTCCATCGCCGCCTTGAACTGCTCGCCGCCGTCGCCCGCGCGGAGCGGCGCGTTGACGATGTTGTCGTGCTCGCCGCGCTCGTTGGCCGCGCCGGTGCCGGGATAGAGCGGCATCTGGTGCGTCGAGCAGTACATCAGTGTCGGGTCTTTCCAGAATATCTCCTGGGTGCCGTTGCCGTGATGCACGTCGAAATCGACCACGGCGACGCGGTGCAGGCCGTGCTTCTTCTGCGCGTAGCGCGCGGCGATTGCGGCTTGGTTGAAGATGCAAAAGCCCATGGGCCGCACCGTCTCCGCGTGGTGGCCGGGCGGTCGGTGCGCGACGAAGGCGTTGGCGGCCTTCTTGCCCACGACCTCGTCGACCGCAAGCGTCGTGCCGCCGATGGCGCGCAACGCCGCCTCGAAGCTGCCCGGCGACATCGAGGTGTCGGCGTCGAGCTGAACGAGGCCTTCCTTCGGCACAGCGTTCTTGATTTCCAGGATGTAGTCCATCGGATGGCAGAGCGCGGCGGTTTCGAGCGCGGCCAGCGGCGCCTGCTCGCGCACCAGCGACTGGAATTTTTCCTGTTCGAGGATGCTTTCGATCGCGCGGATCCGGTCCGGCCGCTCCGGGTGGCCCGTGCCGTTCAAGTGATTCAGGGAGGCGGGATGGGTGATCAAAAGCGTGGGCATGTTCAATCCGGAGAATGCATGGAAATGACTTAATCCTTCAGGCGGGACGAAAACAGGTGCTCAGTCCCACCTTTTTCCGGTGACGACGACGCCGGGCGGCGGCAACGGCTCGCCGTCGGGAACAAAGAACGTGCCGGCCAGCGGCTCGCCCGGCATGGCGCGGTATTTCTCGAAATCGGTCACACCTTCGCCGGCGAGGAAAGAATCGTCGATCAGGAAATGGCCGGTGAAACTTTTCGCGGGCTTCAGAAAGATCGCATGGGCCGCGTCCGCCATGATCTCGGGCGTGCGCGACATGCGCATCACCCGGTCGCCGCCCAGCAGGTTCTTGATCGCCGCGGTCGCGATCGTGACACGCGGCCAGAGCGCGTTGACGGCGATGCCCTGGTCGCGCAGCTCGCCGGCCAGGCCCAGCGCCACGAGGCTCATGCCATATTTGGCGATCGAATAGCCTGTGGTGCCGGCGAACCATTTTTCCTGGAAGTCGAGCGGTGGCGAGTTCATCAGGATGTGCGGGTTCGACGCCTTCGCAAGATAGGGGATGGCATATTTCGACACCATGAAGGTGCCCCGCGTGTTGATGCCCTGCATCAGGTCGTAGCGCTTCATGTCGGTCTCGGCGACCGGCGTGCGCGAGACCGCACTGGCGTTGTTGACCACGATGTCGATGCCGCCGAAGGCTTGCGCGGTCTTGTCGATGCTGGCCTTCACCGCGTTCTCGTCGCGCACATCGACGACGAGGGGAAGCGCGCGGCCTCCCGCCTTCTCGATCTGCTCGGCGGCGGTGTAGATCGTGCCTTCGAGCTTGGGATGCGGCGTCTCGGTCTTGGCGGCGATGGCGATGTTGGCGCCGTCGCGCGCGGCGCGAAGCGCGATCGCAAGGCCGATGCCGCGCGAGGCGCCGGTGATGAACAGTGTCTTGCCATTGAGCGACATCGGCGGCCTCGTGGATCGATTGCTCTTAAGGCGTCAGCGCTTGCGCGACAGGAACGCGTTGAAGGCCTCGCGCGCCTCCGGTGATCGCAGCCGCTCCTTGAAAAGGCCGACCTCCTTGTCCATGAGGGCGACGATCTCGTCGGGCGACCCGCGCATCAGCCGCCGCGACTCGGCAACCGCCTCGGCCGGAAGCGCGGCGATGTCCCGGGCGGCCTTCATGGCCGTGGCATCGACGTCGACCGGGGCCACGACGGCGTTGACCAGACCGCAGGCCAGCGCCGCGGTGGCGTCGAACGGGCGGCCCATCACCAGAAGCGCGAACGCGCGGCGATGCCCCATCAGCGCCGGGCCCAACAGACTTGAAGCGGCCTCCGGAACGAGCCCGAGGCTGACAAAGGGCGTCGAGAAACGGGCATTCGCGCCGCAGACCACGTAGTCGCAATGAAGCAGCATGGTGGTGCCCAGCCCCACAGCCACGCCCTGTACCGCGGCGACGAGGGGCTTCCTGGAGCGCGCGAGCGCGTGGAGAAAGCGGACCGTGTTCGCGCCCAGGCCTTCCCCGGATTCGGCCGCGTGCAGGAAATCGGTAAGGTCGTTACCCGCGGTGAACGTCCCATTGCGGCCTGCGATGACCACGCAGCGTATTTTCGCATCGCCGCTGGCATCCTCGATCGCGGCAGCCATCGCTTCGTACATTTCGGCGGTCAGGGCGTTCTTCTTGTCCGGGCGGTTCATCCGCACGGTGCGGATAGGCCCCTCATCGGCGATCTGGATGTGAATGCTCATGCTGTCAGCGCGGCTTCGGCGCCATTCACGCCGTCGGCTCCCTCCGTGATGGCGACCTCGAGGCCGCCCGCCTGCACCGCGATATTCTCCGCGAAAAAGCGCGCAACGGCGACCCGCCCGGCCGGCTCTCCTTTGGCAACACGCAGGGCGGCCAGCGCCTCGTCCGCCAGCATGCAGCCGCCGGCGGCGGTGCCGAACAGCCGGAGATAGGGCGTCGCGCCCGCGAGCGCGGACTGCGGCTCCTTCTCGATCTTGCTCAAAAGCCAGGTCGTCGCGCGGTCGAGGCTGTCGACCGCCTCGGCGACCCGCGCCCCCGTGGCGCCAAGCGCCGGATCGTTCATCGCCTGCACGGCCTTCACCGTGGCGCGCAGCTCCTCAAGATAGGCGCGCACCACCGTCCCGCCGGACAGCGGCACCTTGCGCATGGCGAGGTCGATCGCCTGGATGCCGTTGGTGCCTTCGTAGATCGCGGCGATCCGCGCGTCGCGCAGAAATTGTGCCGCGCCGGTCTCCTCGATGAAGCCCATGCCGCCATGCACCTGCACGCCGAGCGAGGCGACCTCGATGCCGATGTCGGTCGAGAACGCTTTCGCAACCGGCGTCAGCAGCGCCGCGCGCCCGTCCGAAGCTTTCGCCGCGTCGCTCTTGCCGTGGCTGCCGTCGATCGCGCCCGCCGTGGCGTAGCAGATCGCGCGCGCGGCGCGCGTCAGCGCCCGCATGGTCATCAGCATGCGCTTGACGTCGGGGTGCTCGACGATCGCGCTGGACGCCGCGCCCGCGGCGCGGCCCTGCTTGCGCTCGCGCGCATATTGCAGGGCCTGCTGCGTTGCGCGCTCGGCGATGCCGACGCCCTGCAAGCCCACCGCGAGGCGGGCGAGGTTCATCATCGTGAACATGCAGGCAAGCCCGCGGTTCTCCTCGCCGACCAGGTAGCCCACCGCGCCGCCGTGGTCGCCATAGACCATGGTGCAGGTGGGGGAGGCGTGAATCCCGAGCTTGTGCTCGACAGAATGGGCGCGAACGTCGTTTCGCGTGCCCAGCGCGCCGTCCTCGTTGACGAGCAGCTTGGGCACCAGGAACAGGGAGATGCCCTTGTTGCCGGCGGGTGCGTCGGGAAGGCGAGCCAGCACGAAGTGGATGATGTTGTCGGTCAAGTCGTGCTCGCCGTAGGTGATGAAGATCTTCTGCCCGGTAATGCGATAACTTCCATCGTTCGCGCGCACGGCCTTGGTGCGGAGCGCGCCGACATCGGAGCCGGCCTGCGGCTCGGTGAGCTCCATCGTGCCCATCCATTCGCCGGACACGAGCTTCGGCAAATAGGTTTGCTTGAGATGCTCGGAGCCGTAGTTCGCGAGCGCCTCGGCCGCGCCCATGGTCAGCACCGGCCCGATGCCGAAGGCCATCGAGGCCGAATTCCACATCTCGATGCAGGCGGCGTTGAGCGCATGCGGGAGCGCCTGGCCGCCCCATTGCGCGGGGAGCGACACGGCGTTCCAGCCGGCGCCGGCCCAGGAGCGATAGGCTTCCTTCCAACCGGGCGGCATGGTGACCGCGCCGTCCTTGAATGGCGTGCCGTGGCGGTCGCCGATGGCGTTGAGCGGGGCCAGCACGTCGGTCGCGAAGCGGCCGGCCTCCTCCAGCACGGCATTGATGTCGTCGGCGCCGAGCTCGCCGCCCTGCGCCAATGTGCGCGAAAGACCGGCGCCATGCTTCAGCGTGAAGGCGATATCGGCGACCGGCGCGCGGTAGGTCATGTTCCGATCCTAATGAGCGCGGCTCACCCGTCAATGTTCCGATGGGCGCACGTTTCAACGCAATGCAGTTTTTGCAGAACGAGGAGACGATTACGCTTGCGGCGCTGGCTAACGCAGCGCTGTTGTGGATGGAGCGCCACCTGTACCGGCGGGTGTGGTTTCAGCTGAGCCAACATGCGACCAACAAGGCCAACCTGATCGAAATCCTCACATATTGCCGTGCCCGCGCTTGACGGTCTGGCGCATCACCGGCGCCGTGACCTGGTCGGAAATCTGGATGTTCCAGATTTCGGCTTCGCCCTGCGCGGTGAAATCGGCGAACAGCTTCGGGATGACCGACACATCGCGAATCTCGTTACCGCGCAGGCCGAAGCCGCGGGCGATGTTTTCGAACGCGGGCCTGCCAAACACGGCCCAACGATCGTCGAGGCCGTCGGCGCGCAGCTTGTGAAACTCCGAGCCGTATCCGCCGTCGTTCATCGCGCAGATCAGGATGCGATATCCCTGACGCTTCAGCGTCTCGAGCTCCTGGATGTGGAACATGAGCCCGCCGTCGCCTTCGAACAGGACGACCTTGCCCTGGCTGCCCTGCCGGCGCGCCGCGGCAACGCCAAGCGCATAGCACAGGCCGTTGCCGACCGCGCCGAACTCACGGACCGTCGTGTAACGCTCCGCCGGTCTGCCGCGCATCTGCGCATTGAAATAGGCCTGATGGCCGCCGCCGACGACGATGTCCCAGTCCTTTGGAATCACCGCGTCGAGCGCGGTGATCACCTTGCGCGGATCGAGCACTCCGGGGGCAACGTCGAACTCCATCGAGTCCGCCGGCTCGGTCGCGATGCGATGCGCCAGATCTTTCGTGCGGATCGCCGCCGCGGTCGGCTTGCCGGCACCCAGCTTCTTGTCGAGGCCGGCAAGGATGGCTTCGGCGCCGACGAGCGCATCTGATTTGACGTAAAGATCGGCGGCCCTCATCCCATCGCGCAGGCCGCGCGGGGCATCGTCGAGCTGGATCTTGTAGGCCTTCGGCCAGAAGTGCCCTCCGCCGACGTAGTAGGACAGGCTCGTGCCGACCGCGAGCACGACGTCGGCGGACTCGTACATTTCCCGGCCGAGCGACGTGAAGTAGCTGCCGGTGATGCCGAGCCCGAACGGATGGTCGTGGAAAAGGCCGCGCGCGGGCAGTGTGTTGGAGAGCAGCGCGCCACAGCGGTCAGCGAGCTTGATCACCGCATCCCGTGCGCCGGACCACATCACGCCACGGCCGCCGAGAATGATCGGCCGCTTTGCGGACGCCAGCCGCTCGACGGCTTCGGCCACGAGCTCGGGATCGGGGTGCATGCGCCCAACCTTGGGCTTGTACATCTCCGAGGTCTCGTAGGGCTGGTTGGACATGTGCTCGACCTTCTGCAGGTCGTAGGGAATACCCAGCACCACCGGCCGCCGCTCGTCCTTTGCGACGTGGAAGGCCTCGCGCACGTAGTCCATCATGCGCGGCACGCTATGCGCGGCGATGTAATGGGCGCCGGTTGCCGTCACCAGCGGCGCCTGATCGATCGCCTGGTTGTAGAACTTGGCGTTGATCGGCGACTCGCCGGCGAACACCACCATCGGCAGGCGGGCGCGGACCGCGGCCGGCAGCGCCGTCATCAACTGGGTTACGCCAGGGCCGCATGTGACCGAGGCAACGGCGATCTTGTTGGTTGCCACGTTATAGGCAGTCGCCGCCGCGACGGTGGCGTGCTCGTGCCTGACGTGGACGGTTTCTACACCCGGCAGTTTGGCAAAGGCGGTGGACCAGTGCATGTTGCCGTCGCCCATCAGGACGAACTGCGTGTCGGCCCCCTCTGCAAGGAACGCTTCTGCGAGGGCTTCGTAGAGTTTAGGCATGGCGCGTTACCCCTTGGGCGATGAGGTGATCCGGCACGCAACAAGCCACCCTGGCGACGGCCAGTCAATTCTATTGAAAGGGTCAAGCAAGGAGAGCTACGCGTGAATCTCGGTGACGGCGTGATGCGTAGCTTAAGACGTGTGTGGATACTAAAGCCGCTCCGACCGTGTCATGAAACCAAGCATCCGATGCAAGCTCAGCGGGGTCACGGCAAGATGTGAAACGGTGGACCGCCGCATCTTTATGCAGGGTTTCATTGAACTGGCCCGAAGCCGCCGCTATACGGGGCGCGCCCGGCCGCGTTGGGGCGTAGCCAAGTGGTAAGGCAGCGGATTTTGATTCCGCCATCCCCTGGTTCGAATCCAGGCGCCCCAGCCAGCCCGCCGCTGTTCTCCCGCTGTGGCCGCGCGCCGTCGTGACGCAGGGATTTGGGTACGCCGGACGGGAAAACTCCTCTATGCTTGGGCGGTTCCGTAACGCCGCCCGAGCGCGGCGTCGCGGTCCAGGGGGCGGCAGGCGCGCCGTTGGTCCGCCATGCATCAGGGGAGAACTCAGGTGAGAATACTTGTGACATTCACGGCCGCTGCGGCGCTTGCCTGTGCGGTCTCGACCGCGCAGGCGCAAGATGTGCGCGTCATCGCCAGCAATCCGCAGGGCTCGATCTTCTATGCCTCCAGCGTGGTGATCGGAAAGCTGATGGACGAGAAGCTCAAGATGCAGGTGCGCGTCCAGCCGACCGCCGGGACCAGCACCTTCATCCCGCAGCTCGATCGCGGCGAAGTCGATTTCGGCCTGACCAACGTCGACGACTCGCAGATGAGCTACAAGGGCGAAGGCAATTTCAAGCGGCCCAGTCCAAACCTCCGCCTGACCGCGATCGCCTTTCCCCTGACGCTTGGGGTCATGGTGCCGAATGATTCGCCGATCAAGACGATCGGCGATCTCAAGGGCAAGACCCTGCCCTGGGGCTACAACGCCCAAACCACCGGCCGCGTCCTGCAGCAGGCGGTTCTCGCCAGCGCGGGCCTCACCATGGACGACGTGAAGACGGTTCCGACCCAGAGCCTGTTTTCCGGAGTCGATCTGCTCGGCGAGGGCAAAGTGGATGCAGCCACCATTTCGGTCGGCACCGGCCAGGGCCAGCAAGCCAACGTGAAACTGGCTTCGCGCGGCGGCGTTCGCTTCATCAATATGGATGCTTCCCCCGAGGCGGTGGCGCGGATTCGCAAATTGCTCCCGGCGCGGCCCTTCGTGGTGCAGCCAGCCGCACACGCGGTCGGCATTCATGGCGCGACGACGATCATGGCCTACAACATCTTCTTCACCACCAACGACAAGATGCCCGATGACGTCGTCTACAACGTTGTCAAGATGCTCCACGAGAACAAGGAAGAACTGGTCAAGGGGCAGCCGGTTTTCCGCGGGTTCGACCCGAAGGCCATGACCGAGGAAATCGGCGTGCCTTGGCACCCCGGCGCGATCAAGTTCTACAAGGAAATCGGTCAGTGGCCGCCGAAGGGCTAGGCCGCGATCCAACATTGCTGGATCAAACGCAAGCACCGGCGCGGCAGCCTTTGGCAGGCCGCGCCGGACGTTGGCGGTGAGGTGTGTCGTTCCCAATCGTTGCAGACCGATAGAGGGTCAATAGCCATGTCGACCGATCGCCCGCCAAGCGCTGACGACATCAAAGCCGCGCAGGAGGCCCTTGCGCAGGGAGAGGGCGAGTCGATTCGCGTTCCGACGGACCCGATCCACAAGCGGCTCGTCGCGGTGATCGGTGCTGTTGTCACGCTGCTTTGCCTCGGCTGGGCGCTAAACATTCCCTATTATTTCGGAACCGCGTTCTATCAGGAGCAATTCCTCGCGGCCGTTCTCGGACTCGCGCTGGCGCTCGCCTTCAACGCTGTCGATCGGCACGGCAAACCACATACGAAATTCTCCCCCATCGACTTGTTGCTTGGGGCGCTCGGACTCGGCGCCGCCCTCTGGACCGCGGCCGGATGGGACTATCTGCTGCAGGACGTTTCGTATCGGACGCCCGAAGTCCTGGTCCTGAGTGCAATCATTCTCGGGCTCGTGCTGGAAGGCCTCCGCCGATGCACCGGCTGGGGTCTCTTGAGCGTCGTGATTGGATTCTTCGTCTACGCTACGGTCGCTCACCTGATGCCTGAATCTCTGCGTGGCAAGCCGCAGGATCCCGAGGCCTTGCTGGTTTACCTGGCATTCGATCCAAGCGCGCTCTACGGCTCCCCGCTGGTCGTCGGCGCCACCATCGTCATCATGTTCATCTGGCTCGGCGACCTGCTGATCGCCTCGGGCGGTGGCGAAT
>CAMAWG010000080.1 GCA_945861855.1 Rhodoplanes serenus | reverse complement strand
CGGCACGATGTTTCTCCACCCAACTGGTGATCTCTGGAGAAAGAAACCCCTGATCGTCGATTGTCATCTCGACCAACTTTCACCCCATCACCACCGACATTTCCCCCTGCGCCTTCCGCGTCGGCTTCACCGTAATCCGCACATCCTGCCCGAACGCCGTCAGAAACTCCATCAGCCGCCCGACCGAAAGTTTGCCAGACCAGTTTCGCATCAGCATCGAAACATGCGGCGGCTTGAGCTTAAGGATTTTGCCTACTTGCGTCTTCGTCAGCCTTCGTTTCTTCACGATCCTGTAAATTTGCAGCGTGAGCTGAGCCCGCGCCAACTCCCGGTCGGGGTATGGCAATGCGAGATCGGCAAATACGTTGCTGCGCGAAGGCTTCGCATTGGCAACGAGTTCGGCAAACTCATCCTCCAGCGCGTCATATTCTTTGCGCACCTCCGGGGTCTTCATAAGCCGCCTTTGCAACGTGCTGAGTTTGGTCATGACTGCCTCGTCGCGTTTTGCTTCGTCATGCCCGCGCTTGTCGCGGGCATCCACGTCTTTCTGGAGGTTGTAAGCAAGACGTGGATGGCCGGGTCAAGCCCGGCCATGACAACAACAACGCTGTACCGGGATTGAGCGCCGCGAAATCTCAAGCTGGCAGGCTTCCCCCACGCATCCAAACTCCGGCACAATGCGCCCGCCACGTTCCTCCCGGACCTCCGCCATGCCGCGCAAGCTCGTCCTCACCGCCGTCCTCATCGCCCTGTCCTGCGGCTTCGCCCGCGCGCAGGTGACGGACATCACCACAGGTCTCCCCAGCGGCAGCGGCAACTATCTGAGCTGGCCGGCCTACGAGACGTCACAGTCATGGGAGGAAAGGCGGCGCAACCAGGAGATCGAGCGACAGTATCGCGAAACCGTCCGCACCAAGATTCCGGACAGGAAGGGCTCGAACGATCCGTGGAAAACCGTTCGCGGCGCTCCGACCGCGGTCCCGGTGAACCGGCACGGGCCCGAATGACGGCTGTCTCTAGCGGCTGCTGTCCAGCGACAGCGGCGCCTTGCGCTGCTGGCCTTGGTTGATGAGGTGAGCCTCCACCTTGGGAGCATCGGCGCCGACGGCTGCGACCGCGGCCAGCAACTCGGCTTCGGTGCAGCCCCATTCCTTGCACCGGTACTCGATCTCCACCCTCTCGTGAATGTCGACCACGGTGGGATCGGCGGGGACGGGGATGGTGCGGACGTCGGCCATGGGTTTTCTTCCTTCGTGGGCGGGCTTGGTTCAATGCCCGGAAGCCCCAAGGCGTTCCGTCCAGGTGGACGCGATACTCTGCCTAGTGGAGGGTGGGCGGCTTGCGCGCTGCCCGATCCGCATCGGCGTTGAGCTGCTCCCTCAAAATAGCCAGCGTCAGCCAATTTCTGGCAACGTAGAGCAACTGGTTTCTCAATCCCGGAGCGTCCTTCGCAAGTTCCGTAAGAATTGCTGCGCGCATCCGGCAATGGCGGGCGATCTGCATGGCACGGCTCCCGGCGTGGGAATTGTTGGGACCGCCAGCATCCTCGATCCGATCGGCTTGGCCGTCTGTGCAAAACGGATCACAAGCGCGCCGTCAGCGACGGCAGCCGTTCGTTCATGCCGCCGGCGTGACCGTGACTTCGCGGATACGCGACGAGTCGCCTATGGAAACGGGCTCGCCGCGCGCCGCGCTATCCTCGATCACAAGCTGGATCGCGTCCTCGGCCATGCTGAGCGCCTCGCGCTCGTCCTTGCCGTAGGTGACGATTTCGGGAAACGCCGGAACGCGCACCGTGAAGCCGCCCTCGGCTTCGGGTTCGAGCACCACGGTATAGGTCCGGCGTTGATCCACAGGCGACTCCTTTGGCGCCCCAATATAACCCGCTTGACATGCCCTGCATACTAGGATTATATTCCAACCGTCCTGTCCACTGAGGGCGCTCTCATGAGGCGTCGTGACAGCGGGGACAGGATGCGGCGCCCGCGGGCGTGGTTCGCAGCCACGCACCCGGGCGGCCCCGGACCCCTGCCCTACCGGCACTATGACCGGTGCGCAGGGAGCCTGCTGGACGGCCCGGGCCGCTTCGCCCGGGTTCGCAAGCGCGGCCCGGGGGATGAGCTTCGGGCCTGCGCGTCCGGAGCGACGACGCCGCGATGGAGCGCTGAGTGGCGCGCGCCCGGCAATCCGGGCGCCCGCGCCGGAAGGCGTGGACTTTCAGGGCGCCGCTCGGCGCTCCATCCCCTCGCCTTGTCGCGAGGGACGAGGCGGCGGGCCGCGCGGTGCCCGGTTAAAACCCGCGCGCGATGACGCATGCGCGCTCGCCCGCCAAGATGCTAGGCTCGGCGCGCTTCAAAAAAAATATCGAACCAATACCCGGGAGGATCGACGATGCTTCGGACGCTGTTGTTTCTGGCCCTCGCCCTTTCCGCCGCGACCGCACACGCGCAGCAGTATCCGGCGAGTCCCGTCCGCGTGATCGTCGGCTTCGCCGCGGGCAGCGGCCCGGACCTTCAGGCCCGCACCCTGGCGCAGCAGCTCGCCGCCGATCTCAAGCAGTCGTTCTTCATCGAGAACCGGCTGGGCGCCAACGGCACCATCGCCGCGCGCGCGGTCGCCACGGCCGCGCCGGACGGCCTGACGCTCCTGTTCTCCTCGTCCTCGATCGCGCCGACGCCGCACCTCTACAAGAGCCTCGGCTACGACACGCTCACCGATCTGCGCCCGGTCGCGACCTCCGGCATCCTCGACGGCATGCTGATGCTGGTCGATGCGAAAACGCCGATCAAGAGCGTCCCGGAGTTCATCGCGCACGCGAAAAAGGAGCGCGTGCTGTACGGCTCGCCCGGCGTCGGCAATATCCTGCATCTCGCGGCCGAGGCGTTCAGCATCAAGGCCGGCATCTCGATGCAGCATGTGCCCTACAAGGGCGCGTCGGAGGTGATGACCGCGATGCTCGGCGGCAGCGTGCAGGTGATGTTCGTGACGCCCCCATCGGTGCTGGGCCTGGTCAAGGACGGCCGGGTGCGGGCGCTGGCCTTCACCGGGACGAAGCCGTTCCCCGCCCTGCCCGACGTGCCGCTGATGAAGGACCTCGTGCCGGGCTACAAGCCGATGGGCTCGTGGGCGATGTTCTTCCTGCCCGGCAAGACCCCGGACGCCATCGCCGACAGGCTCAACCTCGCCGTCCGCGACGCGCTGAAGGTGCCCGCGGTGTCGGCGATCATGCAGCGCGACGGCTACATCCCCGACAATCGCAGCGCGGCCGAAACCGCCGCGTTCTTCCGCAACGAGGTCGAGCTGATCGGCGAGGCGGTGAAGGCGGCGAAGATCGAGCCGAACTGAATGACGCCTATTGCTTCTCTACGCCCGCGTCCTTCACGATCTTCTCCCAGCGTGCGTAATCCGCCTTCACGAAGGCCGCGAACTGCGGCTGGCTCATGGCCATGAGATCGAGCCCCGCGCCGGCCATCGCCTTCTGCGCGGTGGGCTCCTTGAGCATGCCCTGCACCAGCGCGTGGATGCGCTCCACCACAGGCGCAGGCGTGCCGGCCGGCGCGACGACGCCGATCCACACGCTCATCAGGTAGCCCGGCAGCCCCGCCTCGGCCGAGGTCGGAAGGTCCGGCAGATACGGCAGCCGGTCTTTCGTGGCGGTGAGCAGGAGCCGGATCTTCCCCGCCTCGATCCCGGCGCGGAAGGTGCCGATCGAAGCGGAGATGAGATGGATGCGGCCGGCGAGGAGATCGACCATCGCCGGCGCGTTGCCGCGGTACGGCACGTGGGTGAGCTGGATGCCCGCCATCCGCGCGAACTCGGCCGCCGACAGATGCGGCAGGGAGCCCACCCCGGCCGAGCCGTAGCTGAAGGTTCCGGGCTTCTCCTTCGCCAGCGCCTGGAACTCCTTGAAGGTTCTGGCCGGCACCTCGGTGCTCTGCGCGATGAGTTGCGGCGCGTCACCGATCGCCGCGACCGGGATGAGGTCCTTCTGCGCGTCGAACGGCATCGTCTTCTGGATGAAGGGATTGATGACCAGATTGCCGTTGAGCGCGAGGCCCAGCGTGTATCCATCGGGCGCGGCCTTGGCGACCGCATCCATGCCCAGCGTGCCCGCCGCGCCGGTGCGGTTCTCCACCACCGCCTGCTGTCCCGTGGTGCGGGTGATGTGCTCGGCCAGGAGCCGCGCACCGAGATCGCCGATGCCGCCGGCGGCAAAGCCCGTGACGATCCGCACGGGCTTGCTCGGCCAGTCCTGCGCCGATGCCCCGCCCGAACCGCACACAGCGAGCCCGATCAGGGCCGCCCCCCAAAGGACCCCCGTCATGGTGCGCCCGATCATTGCTGTCCTCCCCGAATTGCGATTGTCGTTTTGCACTGCCTTGGCCGATGGATTGCGTGAGCCTAGCGCGGATGGAACGAAGCGCAATCCGGGTCGAGCGGACGCGGCGAGATTGAACGCAACGGTCTTGTCCACGGCGTTCAAAAATTACGCTGGAGATTCCGCGAATCGCTCTCTAAATGCACGCTGTGCCAAATCGTAAATACCGCATCGGCCGATCGAGCGCCGGCCTCGGCCTGTTCGCCACAAAGCCCTTCAGGAAGCGCGAGTACATCGTCACGTACCGCGGGCGCCTGCTTCCCAATGCGGAGGCCGACAGGCTCGAGGCCCGCGGCTCGCGCTACATGTTCGAGATCAACACACACTGGACCATCGACGGCAGCAAACGCTGGAACGTCGCGCGCTACGTCAACCACTCGTGCCGGCCGAACGCGGAGGCCATCGAACGCAGGGGCCCGAGCATCGTCTATGTGGCGCGGCGGCGAATCAAGCCCGAGGAAGAGATCACCGTCGACTACGGCAAGGACTATTTCGCAGCCTTCATCACCAAGAGCCACTGCCGTTGCGTGAAATGCAAGGAGCGCCGCGCCGAGCAGCAGGCGATGCGGCGAGCCAAGATCAAGCGCGCCGCTCGCAAGCGATTGAGGCTCCGGCGCGAAAAGCGAGCGGCGGCGAAGCGGAAGCGGTAAGCGACCGCCAGGCGCAATCGCGCGGCGGCCGCCTGAACGTCGATCCCTCAGCCGAAGTTCAAGACGCTGTCAGCGCCGGGGCTGGCCGCGCTGCTGTGTGGCGGGAGCCTGCTCCTGCTCGGGAGCCTGTACCGGCTCTTTCTGGGTCCGGGCCAGTGCGTCCTTCGCCTGACCCTTCTGCTCGGCAACGTTCGACGGCGAGCCGTTGAACGGCCGCTTGCCGTACACGCGCTCGGCGCACAGGTTGTTCTTGCCTTCGCAGGAATTGAAGCAGCTATCCTGGAGCACCTTTGCCGACCGCCCCGAGCAGCCGTCCATGCAGGCCTGATACTCTTGCTGGCAGCCGCCTTGGCTAGAAGCGGTGGAGATGTTCAGTGCCAGAATGGCGGCCGCGGCCGCCGGCAGAATCGCAAACGCTTTCATCGACGTGTCCTCGCTTTGCCCCCTCAGGCGCCGCATCACGTCATTGCTGAGCCGAAATTATGGGGCGGCAGATATAATTGCACCCGCTATCGGCCCGCATGGTTAAAGCGGAACGGCCGCTCGGAAGGAGCAAAGCCCGGCGCACAGACCAGCGAAGCGACAAAATGCTTCGGGCGGCCATGGCCGGGCTTTGCGGAGAAAGACGACGATGCCGCGATCAATAATCAGACGGAACCGATCGCAAAGGACCGCGAGCCCGCACTCACCCATCGAGTTCAGGATAGGCGCGGAAGATTCCCCACTCGTTGAACGCAATCCGCTGCTCCGACTGCAGATAGGCCGCGATACGCGGCCGCTCGGCGACGGCGGCGTGCAACTTGACCAAGCGCGGCACCTTCTTCTCGAACCGCTTCATCCGTTTGGGAAAGGCGTAGCGAAGACCCTCGACGATCTGGAACAGGCTCAGATCGACATAGCTGACCTTGCGGCCGAACACGTAGGTGCCGCCGCCATTCTTCAGAACGCCCTCGAAATAGCCGAGCAGCTTCGGCACCCGATGGCGCCAGAACTCACGCGTGTATCGCTTCGCCGCCGGCCGCTGATCCTCATAGTAAAGCGCGGACGAAATCGGATGATGGGTGTCGTGAATCTCCTTCACCAGATCGGCGATGGTGAGCTGAAGCTGATGCGCCCACAGCCGGTCGGCCTCGCTGCGCGGGGCCAGACGCAGACGCGGGCCGAGATAGTGCAGGATCAGGGCGGACTGCGCGATGACGAGCCTGCCGGCCTTGAGAAACGGCGGCGCATAGGGCGGGCGCTTGACCCGCGTCCCGTCCATGAATTTCATCATCGCATCCGTGCCATAGCCGCGGCGGCGCGCCACATCGACATAGTCGGCACCGCCCTCCTCCAGCGCGAGACGGACAAACTCGCCGCGGCCCTGAATTTCCGGCCAGTAATAAAGCTCGTAGCGCATCGGTCTCGCCTCCGTTCCGACAACGCTCTCCTGACAGCGGCCGACAATCAAGGCGGTCTTGCCCATCGGGCAAGGCGTCATGCGGCCACGATGCCTTTGATATTCTCATTTCGGGCTGCCCGGCGGTGTCCTGGCATGCTACGCCAAAGCATCCCCGCCAACCGAAGAACACCACAAGGCCCGACGTGACCGGCAACAGCACCAGCGTCGAACGGCCGGGCCCCGAGCCGCCAACGCGGCAGGAGCGGATTCCGCAGGCGATCCTCTACATGATCGCCGCGGGCGCCATCTTCTCGTTCTCAAGCGCCGCCTCGAAATGGCTGGTGGCGACCTATCCGGTCGGCGAGGTGCTGTTCAGCCGCGTATTCGTCTCGCTCATCCTGTTCTCGGCTTTTGCCTTGCCGACCGCGGGCCTGGCCGTGCTGCACACGCGCCGGCCGACCGCCCATGTGCTGCGCAGCATGTCCCAGTTCACTTCGCAGACGCTGTTGCTGATCGCCTTCAGCATGATGCCGCTGGCGAGCGCGACCGCGATCAACTTCTCCGCCCCGCTGTTCGCGGCGCTGGCCTCATGGATCTTTCTGAAGGAGCCGGTCGGCGCAGCGCGCTGGGTCGCGCTCGTCGTCGGCTTTCTCGGCGTGGTGATCGTCACCAGCCCCGGCAGCGAGACCTTCCAGATCGGCGCGCTGTTTGCGCTCGGCAACGCGCTCCTGTTCGGCACAGTGACCGCGGGCGTCCGCGGCATGACCACCACCGAGTCGGTCAAGACGCTGACGATGTACCAGTTGATCCTGCTTTCGATCTTCTACGCGATGACGCTGCCGTTCGCCTTCGTGACGCCGAACTGGTCCGACATGCCGCTGATCGTGGCCAACGGCGCGACCAACCTGCTCGGCCAGTATTGGTGGACCCGCGCGATCCATCTCGCGCCGACTTCGGCGGTGGTGCCGTTCCAGTATCTCTCGCTGATCTGGGCGATGGGTTTCGGGTTTGCGCTGTGGGGCGACGTGCCAACGATCGGGCTGATCATCGGCTCGGTCATCGTGGTCGGCTCCGGCATCTACCTGCTCTGGCACGAATCTCGGCCGAAGCTGCCGAAGCTCGGGCCGCAATAATAATGTCTCAGGCCGCCTTCAACCTGGGAATGAGCCGCGTCGCGTTGCCGCTCTCGATCGCCTGGATGTCGGCCGCCGACAGGCCAAGCTTTTGCAGTTGCTTGTTCTGGTCGAGCAGGAAATACGGATAATCCGTACCGTAGGTGATCTGCGACACCGGCACGAGCTTGAGCAACGCCGCCATCGCGGGGGCCGATGTCGCGTTCGCGGTGTCGTAGTGCAGCCGCGCCATCTCGTTCATGATGCCGTCCGGCGCGAACTCCTTGGCCCTGGGGTTCTGGCCGTAGAACGCGTCGATCCGCCCGGCCATCATCGGGATCGTGCCGCCGGCGTGCGAGAAGATCCACTTGATGTCGCGATAGCGCGCGAACGAGCCGCTGAGCAGAAGGCTCGTCACCGTGCGGGTGGTGTCGTGCGGCACCTCGATCACTGCCGGGTGGGTGCCGACGCTGAGCCGTCCGCAGCAAGCCGCGACCAGCGGATGCACGTAGACCACGGCCTTCCGGCGGTTCAATTCCTCCAGCACCGGCTTGTAGGTGGCATCGCCCAGCCACTTGTCGCCGTAGTTGGTCTGCAGATTGATGCCATCCGCCTTGATGGTGTCGAAGGCGTATTCGATCTCCTTGAGCGTCGCGTCGACATTCATCATCGACAGCGGCGCGAAGATGCCGAAGCGGCCCGGATAGTCGCGGCGCATGTCGGCCTGGAAATCGTGGCACATGCGCACGATCTTGCCCGCTTCCTCGGCGCCGGTGTCGAACCAGAGCCCGGGGGTGGAGGCGAGCGACATCACGGAGGTGCGGATGCCGTCCTTGTCCATCAGTTCGATCAGCCGGGCCGGGGTCCACGCGTACATCCTGGTGTTGGGCGGGATGTTGCGCTTGGCCTCCCACTCCTTCTGAGTCTGGAGATAGGACGGCGGGAAGAAATGACTGTGCGTGTCGATCAGGGTCTTCGCCCCCTGAGCGCGGACCGCGGGCGCGGGCAGCATCGCCGCCGCACCGGCGGCGCCGAGGCCGGTCAGGAACTGGCGGCGGGACGTGCGCCCGGTGTCGCAAGCCGGACAATCGTGGAACAACATGTGTCTCCTCCCTGATATTTGTTCGATCGTTTCCGGTTCACGCCCGGATTTGCCGGCGATGATAGCGGGTCGCGGCAGCGCCCGAAAGCGGCGACCGGGTTGACGGCGGCAGAACCGCTTGGCCTATAGGGCGCACGCAAGCCCGCGCCCAACCGCCGAAAACCATGCCGAAGATCACCTATATCGAGCAGGACGGAACCGAGCGGACAATCGAGGCCGAGATCGGCGCGTCGGTGATGGAAACCGCGATCAACAACGACATTCCCGGCATCCTCGCGACCTGCGGCGGCTCCTGCTCCTGCGCCACCTGCCACGTCTATGTGGACGAGGAATGGCTCGACCGGCTGCCGGAGCCGGCGCTGGAGGAGAGTGACATGCTCGACACCGCCCATGACCTGCAGGACAATTCGCGGCTGTCCTGCCAGATCGTGGTCACCGAGGAGTTGGACGGCCTGACCGTCACCACGCCAGCGCGGCAGATCTAGATATCCACCGTCCCCGCGGCGCATCTACCGCTCCAGGGCGTCCTCCGCTATCATGCAGCCAAGGGTTGGGCCGTGGGTCGGGCCTGCGTGCGACGATCAAAGGGGCTGCAATGAACAGGACATTGATTTCCGCCGCGGCGCTCAGCCTCATGCTGGTCACCTCCGCCGGCGCGCTCGACAATCCCCTGGCCGGCGTCTGGGGCTCGAAGGGTAACGACACCGGCGGCATCATTCCGTGGACGCCGGAGAACGAAAAGAACGCCTTCGCCATCGCCACGGCCAACTGCAAGACCTGGAACAAGTTTCCGGTGCCGACCAGCATCCATCGCATCCCCGGCGACTACATCGCCTATCAGTGCGTTTGGGATGAGCCGCGCCAGATGCGCGGCAGCCGCCGCGTCAACGCGACGAGCTACAAGTAATCGCAGCCTAGCGCGACGGCACTTCGATCGGGTTGCAGTTGCGCCGCCCCGACGACAGGCAATCGTCGGCCCGCCGCGCGTCGATCATGGCGTTGGCGAGCCACACCCCGACGCCGACGAGAACGAGCCCCGCCACCAGCAGGAAGATGTTCGCGGCGCGGCGGTCGCGCGCTTCCTGCTCGGGCGTCGGCGGCTTTTCGAGATCGTCGGGCGGCATGGGGCTGTGGGATTATAGCGTGGATGTTCGAGGCGCACGCCCGGCGCGCGCCATCATCACCGATTCGATTGTCAAACAGCCGACCTGTTGGCGCATGATCTTGTCCGAAAACCGGTTCCTACCCCGGATCAAGTCCGGGGCAAGCTTTTTCGGGATCATGCGCGAAGCCAACGCTCCGCCGCCCCTGTTTTTTCAAGGCGCGGGGTGCGCCTTCATTCCCCGTTCCCTTCGGGCAAGCCCGAGGGGATGGAGCGCCGCAAGGCGCAACCATCAGTCAACGCCTTGCGGCGCCGCACTCCCTGCGCGGGAGTGCCCGCCTCGCGGCGCTCCATCGGCGGCATTTTCAGGCGGATGCTCACGTGGGTTCCCGCCATCAGCCCCAGGCCGCGTTTCTTGAACCCGCATTCGCGCGGGCCAATGCAGCGAGCTCCTCGCAGAGCACCCATAGTGATGCCCGAGCGGAGTCCCGGGGCCGCCCGAGTTCGAGGGGAACGTACCCTCGCCCGCAGGGGCCGCACCTTGCTCCGCCAGCACGACGTCTCATGATGACGCCCTCGGATGAGCAAGGCAGGACCGTGTATATATTCCTATAGGAATAAAGTCAAGAGGCTTTGCAATAGAATTTACGAAGCCGATAATTCCGTGGCACGGCGGAGAAACGGTTGCGCAAAATCCGACCCATCGGCGCCAAAGAGCAATGGCTGCGCACAAAAGGCGTGGCGCGCTACGACGCCTATCATCGCGACGAAAGCCTTGGCCGGCCGGTCGTCGAAGTATTCTCGCGCTTGCGTGTGCGTGTGCGTGCGGCCAAGAAGAACGGTCCCGCCCCGCGCCCGGAATGACAGTTGCGAGGTTGGCCCGCCCTACGCAATCGCGCGCGAGGTCCGAAACGACACAAGCCGGCGCTGCCCCTCGTCCCACAGCACCAGCCGAACGCAGCGGAAGCTCTGCAACAGCGTCAGCCGGGCGACGCCGCGCAATTCGGGATGGTCGCGCAGCACCGTGCCGAGACGGTAGTAGGGAATGGCGCTGCTGAGATGATGGATGTGGTGCACGCCGATGTTGGCGGTGAACCAGCGCAGGATTCCCGGCAGCTCGTAGTGCGAGCTGCCGTGCAGCGCGGCCTCGTGCCGGTCCCACGCCTCACCGCCGTCCCACACGGTCTCCTCGAACTGGTGCTGCACATAGAACAGCCAGACGCCGATCGAAGCCGCGAGCATCATGACCGGCGTGTGCACCAGGAAGAACGCCTTGACGCCGATCAGCCAGATCAGCCCGGCGACGATCGTGGCGATGGCGAAATTGGTGCACATGGTGCTGACCCACGGCCCCCAGCCGCTGCGCATCAGGCCGGCCGGCAGGCGATGCCGGAACACGAACAGATAGGCCGGGCCGATGCCGAACATCACCAGCGGATGCCGGTAGAGGCGATAGCGCAGCCGGCCGAGGAACGGCCGCTCGCGATATTCGCGCACCGTCAGCGTGTCGACGTCGCCGAAGCCGCGGCGGTCGAGATTGCCCGAGGTCGCGTGATGCAGCGCATGGGTGCGGCGCCAGAAGCCGTAGGGCGTCAGGGTCAGCACGCCGATGACGCGGCCGACCCAGTCGTTCGCCAGCTTGTGGCGGAAGAAGGCGCCGTGGCCGCAATCGTGCTGGATCATGAACAGCCGCACCAGGAAGCCTGCGGCCGGCACGGCGAGCAGGAGCCCCAGCCAGTAGCCGAAATCGAGCGCGACCCAGATCAGCACCCACAGCGCGACCAGCGGCATGAGGGTGATGGCGATCTCGACGATGCCGCGGCCATTGCTGGGCGAGCGATAAGACGCAAGGATTTTTGTCCAGTCCCGCGCCAGGGTCGGCGTGGCGACGGGGTGTGCGGAAGCGATGTCGTTGTCCAAGGGACCTGTGTCTTTCGGCTGTGGCTGGGTTGTTGGGGCAGCACGCCCACAAGCCCGCAGTGAACATGAATACCGGGGCTTATCTATGTCTGGAATCGTACATAGCACGATCCGGTCTCACGAGTAAGAAGGGTCAATGACAGTGACGTGTCAAATCGCGCCGGTGGATTACGCGCTCATGGTCTCCTTTACCGCGCCGACGAGCTGCTTGAGGGTGAAAGGCTTGGGCAGGAACGAGAATTGCCTCCGATCATCGTTTGGCGGCAGGCTCTTGGCGAACGCCTCCTCGGCATAGCCCGAGACGAAGATGATCTTCAGCGCCGGATTGCTCTTGCGCAATTCCTTGAGCAGCGTCGGGCCATCCATCTCCGGCATGACCACGTCGGATACGACGAGGTCGACCCGACCGCCGTGCTGCTGGAAAACCTCCAGAGCCTCGACGCCGTTGCCGGCCTCCAGCACCGAGTAGCCGCGCGAAATCAGCCCGCGGGCGTTGAGCGCGCGAAGCCCCTCCTCGTCCTCCACCAGGAGGATGGTGCCATGCCCGGTGAGATCGGCGGCGGGCTGCGACGGTGAAGACTGCGGCGCGCGCGCCTTCTCGGCGGCAGCGGCGGGCACGGCCAGCGGCGCCGGCAGCGGCTCCAGAATGTCGGACACATCGTCGGCTGCGTCCGGCACATGCCGCGGCAGGAAGATGCGGAAGGTCGTGCCGCGGCCGGCCTCGGAATCCGGATAGATGAAGCCGCCGGTCTGCTTGACGATGCCGTAGACGGTCGAGAGGCCGAGCCCGGTGCCCTTGCCGACCTCCTTGGTCGAGAAGAACGGATCGAAGATCTTGTCGATGATCTCGGGCGGGATGCCGGTGCCGTTGTCGGCCACTTCGACCAGCACGTAGTCGGCCGCGGGCATGCCCTTGTGGTTCATCCGCACGGCTTCGGCGGCGTCGATATTGGCGGTGCGCACGTTGAGCTTGCCGCCGTTCGGCATGGCGTCGCGGGCGTTGACCGCGAGGTTGACGATCACCTGCTCGAACTGGGAGATGTCGGCCTTCACCGGCCACAGATCGCGGCCGTGCTTGACCTCGAGCGCAACCTTCTCGCCGATCAGGCGGCTCAGCATGATCCGCAGGTCTTCCAGCCGCTCGCCGAGATCGAGCACCTGCGGCCGCAGCGTCTGCCGCCGCGAGAATGCCAGCAGTTGCCGCACCAGGCTCGCCGCCCGGTTGGCGTTCTGCTTGATCTGCATGATGTCCTGGAAGGACGGATCGGTCGGCTTGTGCGCGTTGAGCAGGAAGTCGGTCGCCATCATGATGGCGGACAGCACGTTGTTGAAGTCGTGGGCGATGCCGCCGGCCAACTGGCCGATCGATTCCATGCGCGCGCGCTGGTTGACCTGGTTCTCCAGCGAGCGCTGGCCGGTGGTCTCCAGCACGTAGACGATGGCGGCTTCGCTGTCGCGCTCCTCCTCCTCGACCGGAGAAACATAGAACCGCCCGTAGCGCTCGCCGCTGCCGCTCAATCCCGCATCGACCGGGGCGACCTCGCTCTGCCCGGCGGCGGCTTCGCGGATCGCGCTTTCCAGGGGCTCGCGGTCGCGCTCGGCGACGGCGGCAAGGATCGAGCGGTCGCTTCCCTTTTCCTGGCCCAGCGCGGCGGGGAACATGCGGGCGAACAGCGCATTGCTGCGCGAGATCTTTCCGGCCTTGTCGACGGTGGCGATCGCCATCGGCGTCGACTGGAAGAAGCGCATGAAGCGGACTTCCGCGGTGCGCTGCGGGTCGGTGCTCTCGCCGCGCGCGCGGTTGAGAACAAGCGTCCGCGAGGCGCCGGGCGCGCCGTCGGCGCCGAAAGCGACCTTGTGGAACAGCCGCACCGGCAGCGTGCGCCCGCCGCGGGTCTTGAAGTCGATGTCCATCACCTCGGTCTTCACCTCGCCCGGCGCGGCGGCCAGCGTGGTGATCAGCGAGGCGCCGTTGCCGGAGACGATGTCGGCGAGCTTGAGGCCGCCCGAGCCGACCTGCGCCAGATCGTGGTCGAGCCAGGTGGCGAGCGTGGCGTTGAGGTAGCCGATCTCGCCGTTGCCATCGACGGAGAAGAATCCGGCCGGCGCGTGATCGAGATAGTCGATGGCGTGCTGCAGTTCCTGAAAGATGTTCTCCTGCCGCTCGCGGTCGCGCGTCACGTCGGTGACGGTCCACAGCGTCATCTTGCTGTCGCGCTTGGCGTCGCCGAGCGGCCGCACGCGCAGCCGCAGCCAGCTGATGACCTTGCCCTTGAGGCCGGTGACCCGCACCTCCTCCTGGGCCTTGCGGCCTTCGCGCGCTGCCTTGAGCAGGCGATAGACCGCTTCCGACACGTCGGGATCGCCGATGAACACCCGCTCCACCGGCCGCACGTCGTCGGAGTTGGCCGCGTCGGTCAGGTCGAGATAGGCGGCGTTGGCGTAGATCACGCGGCCGCGATGGTCGGTCACCAGGAGGCCGTCGGCGGCCTCGTCGACCACAGCCTTGAGCATCGGGTGGCCGGTGTCGGGGCCGGCAACGCGCAGGATGCCGGTCGCCAGTGCAAACAGTGAGAACACCCCGGCCATGGCGAGGAAGGCGAGCAGCGCCAGGATATAAGGTCCGGTGTTGCCGCGGCCGACCAGCAGCAGGCCCACGGCGGCACCGACCAGCGCCAGCGCCACCAGCAGCACCATGCCGATGCTGCCGCCGCGCCCGCCGCTCGGGCTGCGGTCGATGGCGGGCGGCCTTTGTCCTTCGCTCAAGTCCTGCGTGGCCATGACCAGTCTTAAATCGCCCCTGGGCAGCTTTGGCGCACGATCGTGTCCGAAAACCGGTTCCCGCCCTGGATCGGCTCCGGGGCGTGCGTGTTCGGGATCGTGCGAAGGCGACGCAACGAAGCCCCTTGGTGCCTCAGCAGAGGCCTTCCGCGCAAGGGTTTCGCTCATGCGATCCCCCGCGGTTCCTGTTCCCTATCGGTCATCCCGGCGCCCGCCCGACGCCGCGGCGCAGCTTCATGACATAGCCGATGACCTCGGCCACCGCCTTGTAGTGCTCCGGCGGGATTTCCTGATCGATCTCGACGCTGGCGTGCAAGGCGCGCGCGAGCGGCGGGTTTTCCACGATCGGGATCGAATGCTCGCCCGCGACCTCGCGATTCTTCAGCGCCACCGCGTCGATGCCCTTGGCGACGCAGATGGGCGCCTCCATGCCGCGGTCGTATTGCAAGGCGATGGCGTAGTGGGTCGGGTTGGTGATGATGACCGAGGCCTTCGGCACCGCCGCCATCATGCGCCGGCGCGCCCGCGCCTGGCGCAACTGGCGGATCTTGCCCTTCACGATCGGGTCGCCTTCGGTCTGCTTGAACTCCTCCTTCATCTCGCGGAGCGACATCTTCTGCCGCTCGAACCACTGCCGGTACTGGAACAGATAGTCGGCGGCGGCGACCAGGAACATGATCGCGACCACCGCCGTCAGCACGTCGAGCGACAGCGTGCGGGTGATCATCAAGGTGCCGAGGATGTCGGTCTGCACCAAACCTTCGAGCCGGTGCCGCTGCGGCCACAGCAGCGCCACCATGACCGCGCCGACCACCGCGAGCTTAATGATGCCCTTGGCGAAGTTGGCGAGCGCCTGCGCCGAGAACAGCCGCTTGAGTCCGGCCAGCGGCGATATCTTGCTGAACTTCGGCTTGATCGGGTCGGTCGACCAGACGAGCCGATGCTGGATCAGGTTGCCGGCGAGCGCGGCGACCACGAGGACGGCGAGCGGCAGCGCGATCGCCGCCAGCACCTCGCGCTCAATCCGCGCCGTGATCGAGATCAGCCCCCGGCCATCGACCGGAATCTGGTGCGCGTTGGCAATGAGGCCGCGGAACGTCGTGGTCAGGCCGCCGCTCATCGAGCCGGAGAAGGCCGCGAGCATCAGCGCGCCGCCGCCGATCACGAACCAGGTCGAGACCTCCTGGCTCTTGACGACGTCGCCGCGCTCGTGCGCCTCGTCGAGACGCTTCTGTGTCGGGTCTTCTGTGCGATCTGAATCGTGCTCGTCAGCCACGGTTCCCCCGCCTCACGAATTCGGCGCCAGGATGCGCAGCACGCCTTCGACGTAATCGAGGAACGTCATCATCATCGCGCCGACGACGAGCAACAGGATCAGGAACCCGACCAGGATCGACAACGGCATGCCGACGAAGAACACCTGCATCTGCGGCATCAGGCGCGACAGCACGCCGAGGCCGAGGTTGAACAGGAGGCCAAACACCAGGAACGGCGCCGAAAGCTGAATGCCTATCCGGAACGCGCCGCTGACGGTGGTGGTGAGCATGCTGGCGACGTCGCCCAGGATCGGCACCTCGCCCGGCCGGAACAGCGTGTAGCTGTCGTTGAGCGCTGCGATCACCAGATGATGCAGATCGGTGGCGAAGATCAGCGTGATGCCGAGCACGCCGAGAAAATTGCCAACGATCGCGCCCTGCTGGCCCTGCGTCGGGTCGACCGCGGTGACGAATCCGAGCCCCATCTGCTGGGCCACCACCGAGCCCGCGATCTGCAGCGAGGCGATGGTCAGCCGGGCGAGCAGGCCCAGCACCGCGCCGATCAGGAGTTCCTGGCCGAGCATCAGCAGCACCGGACCGAAGGCGCGCAGATCGATCTGATACTCGGTGCGGTGGAGCGGCAGCACGACCGCGGTGAGGACGAGCGCGATGGTGAGCCGCACCCGCGGCGAGACGGTGAGCTCGCCCAGGCCCGGCAGCAGCATGACCATGGTGCCGATGCGCGCGAACGTCAAAAGAAACGCCGCGGCAAACACCGGCAGGAACGAGACGTCGATCTGCATTATGTAGGCCTTCGCTCCGCCCTCATCCTGAGGAGGCTGCGAAGCAGCCGTCTCGAAGGATGGGGGCGGGCCCCGTCGCGGCCCCATGGTTCGAGACGCGTTGCTTCGCAACGCTCCTCACCATGAGGCCGGGAGAGTCGGCGCATGGAGCAATTACCCGCCTATGATGCGGGCGGCGATCCGCGCCATATGGCCCTGCATCGTGTCGGCCATGAACGGCAGCGCGAGCAGCATGGCGACGAAGATCGCCAGGATTTTCGGCACGAACACCAGCGTCATCTCCTGGATCTGCGTCAGCGCCTGGAACAACGAGATCGCGACACCGACGAACAGCCCCACCAGCATCAGCGGCGCCGCCACGAACACCAGCGTCACGATCGCATCGCGCGCCACATCGAGCACTTCCGGTCCGGTCATTATTTTTCGCCCCTCCCCCGCAGTGTCAGCCGGTCAATCAGATCGGCATCCTCATGATCTCTTCGTAGGCCGAGATCACCTTGTCGCGGACCGAAACCAGCGCATCGATCGCGACCTCGGACTCGGCCACCGCCGTGACCACATCGACGATGTTGGCCTTGCCGGATGCGGCGGCCTGAGTCTGCATATCGGAGTTTTGCGAGGTCTTGCTGAGCGCGCTGACCGCCTCCTTGACGAGCGTGCCGAAGCTTTGGCCGCCGCCGGCCACCTCGCCCGCGCCCTTGGTGAGGCCGGAGGGATCGGTCAATTTGGCGAGGCTCGCGTAGGCGTTGGCGGCAATACTCGGTGTGGCCATCGTCGCTCTCCGTATCAGGATTTGAGGATTTCGATCGTGCGCTGGATCATGCGGCGCGACGCGCCGATGACATTGATGTTGGCCTCATAGGAGCGCTGGGCCTCGCGCAGGTCGGTCATCTCGACCAGCGAATTGACGTTCGGATATTTCACGTTGCCGTTCTGGTCGGCGAACGGATGTCCCGGCTCGTGCTTGAGGCGGAAGTCGGACGAATCGGTCTTGATGCCTCCAAGCGCGACGAGCCTCGCATCGAGCGCGCGGTCGATCTCGCTCTTGAAGGTCACCAGCTTGCGGCGGTACGGCTCGGCGCCCGACGCCGGCGCGGTCGAATCCGCGTTGGCGATGTTCTCGGAGATGATGCGCATGCGCCCGGCCTGCGCGCGCAGTCCCGACGCGGCGATTGCGATCGACTTCAAGAAATCCATGCCGGCCCTCCCTGTCTTTCAATGAGCATCGTCAGCGCTTCCCTATCGCGGTTTTGATCAGGCCCAGGCTGCGCGTGTAGAGCGTGGTCGCGGCCTGGTAGTCCATCTGGTTGGCGGCGACCTTGATCATCTCGTCTTCGAGGTTGACCGCGTTGCCGGTCGGGCGCGACTCGTAGGCGCCGAGCCGCGAGGCCTCAAACCGGCTCGACGTGGCGCCGGACGAGCCGAAGTGCCCGGCCTCGGTGCGCTTGAGCCCGACCGAGGTCAGGGCCTGGTGCGGCCGGTCGAACTGCAGCGGCGCCAGATCGCGGGGCCGGTAGTTCGATGTATCTGAGTTGGCGACATTCTCTGACAGCAGGCGTTGACGCTCCTGGTGCCAGTGCATGCGGGTGCGCAGCATCGAGAACAGCGGCAGGTCGGTGATGGCCACGGCTCAAGCCCTCGTGGATGACGCCGGAGCCTTCCGAAAGTACGGTCAGGTCGCGGACGGGTTCCGGTTCAGGTGGGCAGACTTTGCCGGGTGTATGGTTAACGAGCGGTTAAATCCGCAAAAACCCACGGTTCGCCATCAATCTGCCGTTTACCAAACGAATCGTTATAAGTGGGAAGACGGGCTCGAAATCGCCCCCTGGCGTTAGTTCTTTGTTAATGTTGTCGGCGGCAATTGTTGCCGGCGGCGTTAACGAATTTGGCGTCACGTCCCGGCCTATGGATCACTCCACAAGCGCCGGAAGCGCCAGGGGAACACCGATGAGCAGCCTCTTGGGCGTGGAGCTACCGACCCCCGTGAATTTCGTTATCGCATTCGTCTTCGTTCTGCTGCTGATCGGCGCCGCCGCCTGGCTCGTTCGCCGCTTCGGCGCGACGCGGATCGACGCCGCCGCGCGCGGCCGCCAGCCCCGGCTCGCCGTGATCGATTCCGCCGCAGTGGACGGACGCCGCAAGCTTGTCATCATCCGCCGCGACAATGTCGAGCATCTCCTGATGATCGGCGGCCCGAGCGACGTGGTGGTGGAAACCAATATCGTGCGCGGCGCCGCGGGCGCGGTCCGCGACACGGCGGGCGCCCGCAACGGCGCCGCCGAAAGCATGCCGCGCGCCATGCCGTTCCCCGATCCGACGCCCTGGCCGCTGCAGCCCAAGCCCGCGCCGGCGCCGGCCTCCGCCCCCGTGCAACAGCCGCTGCGCGCCGAACGCGCGCCGCGCGTCGCCGCCGACGATGCCTGGGATACGCCCGCCGAGCCCGCCATCGCGGCTCCGCCGGTCCCTGAAGTCCGCCCGGTGCGCCCCGCCGATACGCTCGCGGGCCTCGCCGAAGAGCTTGCACGCCCCGAGCCGGTCGTCGCGGCGCCGCGCCCGATCCAGGTTCCGCCGCAAGTCCAGCCGTCCCGCATCGCCGCGCCGATGTCGCCCGCCCTGGCCAGCCCGCCGCGGCCGAACGCGGCCGCGGACCAGAGTCTCGCCGAGATGGCGCAGCTTCTCGAAGCGGCGCACCGCCGCCCGACGGCGCAGAGGGTGGTTGCCGAAACCCAACGGGTCACCGCCACCGTTGAAGTCAAAGCGGGCCCGCCGAAGGCTGCCGTGCAGCCCCGCAGCGGCGCCCTATCCAAGCCGCAGGGCGATCTCGAGCAAGAGATGGCGAGTCTTTTGAGCAGACCAGGAAAGCCTTGACCGCACGCGGGTTCGCCACCTGCGTCCGTCTCACGACGGGGGTGGCGATAGCGCTTCTACTGTTCACACCCGCGCACGCTCAAGACATCAGCATCAACTTCGGCCAGGGCACCGGCCTCACCGAGCGCGTGATCCAGTTGATCGCGCTCCTGACGGTGCTGTCGCTCGCGCCGTCGATCCTGGTGATGATGACCTCGTTCACCCGCATCGTCGTGGTGCTGTCGCTGCTCCGCACCGCGCTCGGCACCGCAACCGCGCCGCCCAACGCGGTGATCGTGTCGCTGGCGCTGTTTCTCACAGCCTTCGTGATGGGGCCTGCGTGGGGATGTCCCGTTTTTTGTTGAACATTGCGAAGCGGTCGCTGCCAAGATTGACGTTACGCGGCGCTGGCTTGGTGAGCAAGGATGCCGTGTGTTGAGCCTCTTTGTTGATGAGCTGCGAGGGCGGCTCGCAATGCCGGCAGATGTTT
>CAMAWG010000079.1 GCA_945861855.1 Rhodoplanes serenus | reverse complement strand
GCCGCCAACACCATCCTCACCGCTGTCGGCTACAACTTCCGACGCATCCTCGCCTGGTTGAGGGCTCTTTTGCGCTCGATCATGATTGCGCTATTGCACCACTTCATCAACCCATCAGCGCTCAATCCAGCTTATTAACGGACGACTGTATATGTAGTGCCGCCTTGAGTCATATTCCGCATGAGCGCAGCTACATGCGGGGCAATGGTTGCCGATGTAGCGGAGTTTCCACAGCGATTTGGTGCAAGCCGCGCGATAAACTATCTACAGCGCCTTGTTGCTCTCCTTCACCAACTCCGCGTTCTTCGCGGCATGGACCGCCTCGCTGTCAATCGCCGTGGTGTGTGGCGCCTTGACCTTGTCGGCATCGACATAGACCTGCTGGCCCATGGCGTTGAACTTGTCGGACATCTCCGACATGCCCGCCTCCTTCTCATTCAACGTCGCCGCGTAATCCCGCACATCCTGCGTGATCTTCATCGAGCAGAATTTTGGGCCGCACATCGAGCAGAAGTGCGCGACCTTGTGCGCGTCCTTCGGCAGCGTCTCGTCGTGGTATTCGCGCGCGGTGTCGGGATCGAGCCCGAGGTTGAACTGATCCTCCCAGCGGAAGTCGAAGCGCGCGCGCGAGAGCGCGTCGTCGCGAAGCTGCGCCGCCGGGTGGCCCTTGGCGAGGTCGGAGGCATGCGCCGAGATCTTGTAGGTGATCACGCCCTCCTTGACGTCGTCGCGGTCGGGCAGGCCGAGATGCTCCTTCGGCGTCACGTAGCAGAGCATGGCGCAGCCGAACCAGCCGATCATGGCGGCGCCGATGCCCGAGGTGATGTGGTCGTAGCCCGGCGCGATGTCGGTGGTGAGCGGCCCGAGGGTGTAGAACGGCGCCTCGCCGCACTCCTTGAGCTGCTTGTCCATGTTGATCTTGATCTTGTGCAGCGGCACGTGGCCGGGGCCTTCGATCATCACCTGGCAGCCCTTGTCCCACGCCACTTTGGTGAGCTCGCCCAGCGTCTCCAGCTCCGCGAACTGCGCGCGGTCGTTGGCGTCGGCGATCGAGCCGGGCCGCAGGCCGTCGCCCAGCGAGAACGACACGTCGTACTTCCGCATCAGGTCGCAGATCTCGTCGAAGCGCTCGTAGAGGAAGCTCTCCTTGTGACGTGACAGGCACCACTTCGCCATGATCGAGCCGCCGCGCGAGACGATGCCGGTGACGCGGTTGGCGGTGAGCGGGACATAGGCGAGGCGGACGCCGGCGTGGATCGTGAAATAGTCGACGCCCTGCTCGCATTGCTCGATCAGCGTGTCCTTGTAGCACTCCCAGTCGAGCTTGACGGGATCGCCGTCGACCTTCTCCAGCGCCTGGTAGATCGGCACGGTGCCGATCGGCACCGGGGAATTGCGGAGGATCCATTCGCGGGTGTTGTGGATGTTGCGGCCGGTGGAGAGGTCCATCACCGTGTCGGCGCCCCAGCGGATCGCCCACACCATTTTCTCAATCTCTTCCTCAACGGAAGAGCTGACCGCCGAGTTTCCGATATTCGCATTGATCTTGGTGAGGAAATTCCGGCCGATGATCATCGGCTCGAGCTCGGCGTGATTGATGTTGGAGGGGATGATGGCGCGGCCGCGCGCGATCTCGCTCCGCACGAACTCCGGCGTGATGAACAGCGGCACCGAGGCGCCAAAACTCTCGCCGTCGGC
This sequence comes from Rhodoplanes serenus, assembly GCA_945861855.1. Lineage (GTDB taxonomy): Bacteria > Pseudomonadota > Alphaproteobacteria > Rhizobiales > Xanthobacteraceae > Z2-YC6860. The sequence goes on along the minus strand of CAMAWG010000079.1, from coordinate 18,248 downwards.
GCGCGCGGCCTCGGCGCGGTCGAGCTGCGTCTTGCGGCCGAGGTTTTCCCGCTCGGCGACGTAGATCATCTCCTTGGTGATGACGCCGGCCTTGGCCCATTCGTACTGCGTGACCGGCTTGCCATCGAGGGCGCGCCAAGGCTTCGGCGTGTTGGGGAAATTCCGGGCGAGGTGTTTTCCGGTGACGTTGCCGTTGTCCACGGCCTTGATCGGCCGGCCTTCGTATTCCTCGACGCCGCCGCGCTCCTTCACCCATTCGATGCGGGTGCGCTTCAATCCGTTCTCGACGTCGACCACGGCGTCGTTGTCGGTGTAGATGCCGGTGGTGTCATAGACCGGGAGGTTCGGCTCCTTGGCGCCCTCCGACAGCACGATCTCGCGCAGCGGCACGCGCAGCTCCGGCGCGGCCTCGGGGCTCGAATAGACCTTGCGCGAGCCGACCAGCGGGCCGGTGGTGACCTTGGGCGTGACGAGGTCCGAGGCGGAGACGAGCTTGTTCATTGCAATCCTCCAGGGCGCAGCGCGCGCCCGCGCGTGGTCCCGGATTCATGCCTTGGAGGGGGAAAAGTCCCTGTCCCTTCGCCGGCATGACCCGGATCAGGTTCAAAGGGTCACCGCACCTGCGGCATCTCAGCTCCTGTCGGAGCACCCCTCGGAACAGGTGTTAATTTAGGCCGATAATGGGGGGTGTCAACGGACGCGGGACGAGGTGTGCGTTCTTCTTGGCTGTGAATTGGGCGTTCAAGATCGTCATGGCCGGGCTTGTCCCGGCCATCCACGCCTTGCTCGAAGGACGAGAAAGACGTGGATGCCCGGCACAGAGGCCGGGCATGACGTTGCGAAGGCTGTGCGAGCCTGCGGCAGTTCGAAGTCTTCCTACCGCGCCCCGGTGCTCGCCGCCTGCTGGTCCATCAGCGGCGTGATGCGGCGCACCGCGACGCGGCGGTTGGCCTGCTCCGGCCCTTCGGTCGGCACCTTCAGATACTGCTCGCCATAGCCCTGGGTCACCAGGTTCTCGGCCGGCACCTGGAACTGCTCGGTGAGCGCGACCGCGACCGATTCGGCGCGGCGGTCCGACAGCGACAGGTTGTCGACGTCCTGGCCGACCGCGTCGGTGTGGCCTTCGATCATGAACACCTCACGCGGATTGCGCTCGATCGCGCGGTTGAGGCCGTCGGCGACGGCGGCGAGCTTCTCCACCTGATCGGGCGAAAGCTGCCAGGAGCCGGTTTCGAACGTGACGTCGAGGTCGACGCGCGGCATGCGGTCGCGCAGCGGCGCGCTGTAGCGCACCTGGTCGAGCGTGTAGGCCATGGCGATCCGCTCGACCGGCGGCGCCATGAACACCGCGTAGATGTCGTCGCGGCCGGCGCGCTCGGCGTCGAGGATGTAGCGCTCGCGCGGCATGCGGATCACCGGCGGCGGAAGCTGGATGAACACGGTCGCGCCGCGTCCGGCGTAGCTGTTGTTGATGAGCACGATGTCGCGGCCGTTGCGGTCGCGGCGCAGGCGACGCAGCAGGCGTCCCTCGCCATCGGTGACGGTGACGATGCGCACGCCGTTGCCGCGCTCGACGATCGTCTCGGTGTTGGCGCCGCGCCGCTCGGTGCGGACGTTGCGCGCGTCGATGGCGAAGCGGTTCGATTCGTTGTGGCGGATGATCGTGCGGTTGCCCTCGCGGACGATGGTGCGGTCGCCCTCGCGGATGAAGGTGCGGTTGCCGTCGCGCGATTCCTGCCGCTCCTGGCGCACCTCGGACATGCCGCGGCTCGGTCCTTGGCCGTCGCGGCGGATGAATTCGCGGGCATCGCGGGCCTGCGTCGGCGGCGCGATTGCGGCGGGGTTGCGGCTCTGCGCGGCCGGGGCGGGCTGCGCCGCCGGCTGCTGGGCGGTCGCGGGCGCGGCTGGAGCCGGCTGCGGCTGCTGGGCGGTGGATGGCGCTGGCTGTGCCGCCGGCGGACGGCGCTCGTCGGCTGGCCTTCACGGCGTCCGTCGCGGCGTTCCTCGCGCCGGTCCTGAGCCGCTGCCGGAGGCGGCTGCCGTGTGGGCTGCTGGGCGGTCGGCGGTGCGGTCTGCTGCTGCTGCTGCTGTGGCTGTGGCTGCTGCTGCGCGGCGGGAGCCTGCGGCGGCGCGGCAGGGCGGCGATCGTTCGCACGATCCTCGCGGCGCTCCTCTCGCCGTTCTTGTGCGGCGGGGGCGGGCCTGCGCTCTTCGGTGGCCCTCGGCGGTGCCTGGGGAGCAGCCGGTGCCGGCTGGGGCTGAGCGCTCTGCGCCGGACGCGCCGGTGCGGCGGGCGGCGGCGGCGCCTGGACACGGGGCTGGGCCGCGGGCGGCTGCGGGCGAGCCTGTGGCGGCGCCTGTGGGGGCGGCGCTGCTGCAGGGGCCTTTGGAGCCGCCGGTGCGGGCTCCGCGGGCTTGTCCTTCGGCGCTTCCGGCGCGGCGGCCTGCGCCACGACGAACGACCCGCCCTGCGAAGCCGCAAAGCTGGCGCCGGGCATTGTAGCCATCGTCAGCAGCGCGGTGCCGGTCAGCAGAAGCGACGTGACGTTCAGACGAGTGCGCGAGTTCATGGATTTGCAGGCTCCAGTGGGTGGCTTTGCTATGCCGGATATCGGGAATGTTTGTTCAATCGAGGGCGGCGCTGTGTCTTGAGCTGTGTCTTGCGCGCGCAGCACGCTTCGCGCACCGGCGCGAACTCGACAACGCCGCGATCGGGCATTGGTTCCGTCAGTTCAGAAGATGAAAATGTTAACGCGGCGCGTGCGGAGTTTATGAACGGGCGTTTATTGCGGCGGCACGAGTGGCGCGCGAATCGCTCAGCGCCTCAGCCAGCCGTCTCGAGTCCCATCCGGAGCGGGCCGGCTCTTGGCCCGCTCGCCTCTCGCCAAACGAACGCGCCAGATGTTTCGCCAGCGCCGCATGGCCTTCAAGGTCTGGCGATCCCGTTCCAGCGCTGCCTCTCGTTCGAAATGATCGATCAGCATCCGGCCGGTGCTGCGGGCATAGACCGACGCGGCGACCGAAGAGACCGCAATCCCGATCAGGTTGTAGCCCGGCACGAAGGAGGCGATCGTCGAGGTGGTGAGCTTCGCCAGCCCTGTCGGCATCAGGCCGCCCATCAATCCGATCGCGATGGCATAGGCACGATCGTGCGCGACCGGCTCGCCATAGAGCTTGTTCAGCTCCCTCACCATCCGCATGATGACGGCGGCAATCGCCGCGACGTTTGCGATCGGCAGCGGGATGAATCCGCCGACCGCCGAATAGTTGGCGTGGCGCTCGACGATTGCGACCGCCCGCATCCTGCGTTGCCGCAACGCCTCGACGTCGTCCGCAGCCGACGACCGGGAGTTCCGCCGGATCGCGGCCGCCAGGCGCGCCTTCCATCTCGGCACCATCTCGATGACGTTGCCTGCAAAGGCCGCGCGGCGCGTCGTGGCATCCGCCTTCTGCGGCCGCTTTGCGCCATCCCCGGTGAACACCGCTTTGATCGTCGGCACGGCGGCGACGGCAGGCTTCGTCCCGCCCGTGCCCGCGCCGGACGCCTGATCGGCAGGCGGCGCGCTCTTGGCCGGGTCGGCTGCGGCCAGCGCGGCCTTGCTCTCCTCGACGAGGCCTTCAAGCCGCGCATAGTGCTGCAGCAGGCGGTCGCTGGTGAGCCGGAGAAAGTAGTATCCGAATTCCGGATTCTGCAGATAGATCTCGCGCAGCTTGTCGTAGGCGACCGTCAGCGCCTCGCCGTCCTCGATGCACTCGACGGACTGCGTCCGCTGGTTGTTCGGCGAGATGAAGCCGAGCTCGCCCAGGATGCGCCCGGGCGGGATTTGGATGCCGATCTCGGTCACCAGGAATTTTCCCGACACCGTCAAGAACATTTCCGTCGCGTCGTCGCCCTTGCGAAACAGCACATCTCCCTTCCGGTAGGTCCGGGGAGTCATGTACGGCCGAAGCCAGTCCAGCGACAGATCGCCTCGCGCCGAGCTTCGCGCCTTCTTCACCAGATTCCGGATCTGGACGAGGCGTATGATGTTGATCGGCAGCGCCAGCGAATACATGAAGAAATGCTGGATCGAGCCGGCCAGCACGGAAGCGACAAGAAAGAACAGGATGCTGACGATGCAAAGGACGCGCATCGGCACGATCGTGCGAACCACGAAGGTCACGATCAGGAATATCCCGCCGAGCACGAACAGGATGTTCGCGGCCGTGAGATTGGCGTAGCCGATCTCCAGCAGGCGATCGAATATCGCCTCATAGGTGACGTTGCTGGGATCGAGACCGGCCTGGATGAGGAGTTTTTCGACCCTGAGATTCTTGGTCGCGTAGTCGAGGACGCGCTCGAACATCCCGGCCGGATCGGCACTTCCGACGCGCATGGTTTCCTCGCCAAATCGCGCTATCAGTATCCCATCCGGCGTCAAATGTCCCGCAGGCGAAGGCGGGGGAGCCGCGGGCTGCGCCCGAAATGGTATTGGGGGTGCCGATCGAGGGCTGAACGCGCTACTTCAGCGCGATCTTATTGCAGGGCGATCTTGCGCACCAGCGCGCGGGCGGTGCCTTCGGCCTCGCCGATGACGCGGAGGTTCTTGGAATCGAACTCGATGCCGGTGAGGCGCAGCCCCGTGACGGCGGCCTCGACCTCGACGCCGTCCACCGGCTTCTGGAATTCGGCGATCGACGCATCGATGCTCTTGAGCGCGCTCGCCGCGAACGGCTTGAGATCGACCACGGCGTTGTCGGCCAGCGCCTTCTGCAGATAGGGGATTGCCGCGCGGGCCGCCGTGCCCAGAAGGCCGAAGGCTGCTTCCGACTGCACGTCGAGCGAGATGTCGGTCAGCCGCATGATCTGGTTCTCGCGGTCGAGCGTGGGCTTGCCCCAGACGTGCACGGTCGCCTCGGCGCCGAAGCCGAACCAGCTCTTGGTCTCCCGGGCCTTGACCCGGAGCGAAATCAGGAGCCGCTCGCCCGAAGCCGAGATGCTCGAACCCAGCACCGTGACTTGGCCGGGCGCGTTGCCGGTTTCCGGGAAGGTCTTGCCCTTGAGCTGCAGCTCCATCACGCGGTTGAGCTCGGTGAACGGCACGTCGATCGGTACGCCGAGGCTCACTTTGCCCTGGTCCATCGCGCCGACGAGATCGAGCCGCGCCGGGAACGGGCAGTCGGGCTTGGTCTCGCTCGGCAGGATGCGCGTCTCGGCCTGCACGCCGAGCGTGAGGATCACCCAGTCGGCGATGATCTTCGGTTGCGCCGCGAAGGCGCGGGTGGGTTTGACCTCGAGCCACAGGTTCGGCGCGTCCTTGGCCGCGGCGCCGAGCGAGATCGAGCGGCACATCTGGCCCCATTGCTTGCGCGCCGCGGTTTCCAACGTGCGGTCGTTGCGCAGCTTGTTCGACAGGTTGCCGATCTGCTCGCTCACGGTCTTGTCGAGCAGCGGCTTCACCTGGTCGGCGACGTTGAGCTTGAGGCCGGCGACCTGCATGCCGCCGTCGGCGAGCGCCACCTGGCCGGAGAGGTTCGGCTCGATCCGCCAGTTCGGCAAGAGCGCCGGCCGCGAGATCACCGAGACGTTGCCGCGGATGTCGGCGCGCTGGTCGAGCACACGGGTGGTCAGCTTCTGCACGTCGCCGCCGAGCCTGCTGCCGAGGAGGCCGCCGAGCGCTCCAGTGAGATTGCCGCCCTGGTTGGCGAGCTGGCCGGTGACGCGAAGCGAGCCGTTGAGTGTCGTCGAGATGTTGAGCGCGCTCGACGCGCCGCTGACGCCGAACGGCCCGCGCGACATGGTCCAGCCGATGTCGGCCTCGCCGAGCAGGTCGGCGAGCGGGTTTTCGTTCTTGCCGGTGAGGCCGCGCGGGGCGTTGGCCTCCAAGGCGTCGCGGATGGCGAGATTTGCCACCGCCACCGGCGCGATGATGACCGAGGTTCGCGTCACCGGCGGCAAGGCGTTCAGCGCCGCCGTCGCCGGCTTGCTTTCATCGAGCGGATTGCCGGGGAAGAACCGGTTCAGCGTCCACAGCGTGCCGCAAAAGAACAGGACGAGGACGCCGGCGCCGAGCACGGCGGTGCGGATCGACAGGCCAAAGGGCAATGCCGACTTCTTCTTCGGCCTCGGCGGCGGAAAGATTCTGTCGAGCGGATTGTCCTGCGCCATCTTCCAGCCCCCGGACTGGACCGACGAACCGCCGCGTGGCCGGTCCTTGCCCGAATCGTGACCCTATTCCGTGGCCGTTTTACGCCGTCGGAATGTCCGGATTCTTAACGGGGAGGCTCTTGGGCGTCTACTTGTGGCCCATCCGGTGCAGCTTGACCGCGGCATAGACCGCGTCGCTGCCCGGCGTCGGCACGCCCAACTCCTTGCCCAGCGAAACGATCTTCCCGGTGAGCCAGTCCAGCTCGAGCCGGTTGCCGGCTTCGAGGTCGTGCAGCATCGAGGCCTTCATGCCGGGCGGGGCGTTGTCGGAGAAGGTCATACGGTCGTCGATCCAGGAGTTGGGCACCCTGGCGCCGGCCTTCTGCCCGACCGCGAGGCATTCCTCCATCAGCTTGCGATAGAACGCGCGGGTGTCGGGATCGGCCAGCACCTTGCCGATGGGCTCGCGCATCATGCAATTCACGCCGGCCATCGACGACAGGAAGATGAACTTCTGCCAGCGCTCGCGGTTCATGTCGTCCTGCGGCTGGATGTCGATGTTGGCAGCCTTTGCGGCGTCGACGAAGGCGGACAGCTTCGCATCCGGCTTTCCGTCCATGCGGCCGACGCGCATGGTCGCGAATTTCGAGGTGTGGCGCATCACGCCCGGGCCGCCGAGGACTGCGGCGATATAGGCGGTGCCGGGGCAGGTTACCTCCTGGCCCAGGATCGACGAGACGCGCTCGTAGCTGTCGACGCCGTTCTGCAGGGTGATGACGCGGGTGTTGGGACCGACAAGAGGCTTCGCCAGCTCGGCCGCGGTCTCGGTGTCCCACAGCTTGACCGCGAACAGTACCACATCGACCGGGCCGACCTCCTTCGGATCGGGCGTGGCGTTGACCTTCGGCAGATGCAGGTCGCCGTGCATGCTCTCGATCTTCAGGCCGTCCTTGCGCAATGCGTCGAGGTGGGCGCGGCGCGCGATGAAGGCGACGTCGTGGCCCGCCGCCTGCATCCGCCCGCCGAAATAGGCGCCGACCGCGCCCGCCGCCATCGCTGCAATCTTCATGCGTCCCATCCCGGTTGAGTTCTTGTACCGGGTTTATCCAAAGCGAAGGGGCGAGGTCTAGTGCCTCGCCCCTTTCGCGTTGTCAGTTGAATGATGGGAGATCAGTACAGCCGCGATGCCGACGAGCCGTAGGCGAGCGACGGACGGGGCGGCGCGATGGCCATCGGCTGCGGCGCATCGTTGGCATAGGAGACGCGCTCGCGAACCGGAGCGGTGCGCGTCTGCACGACATTGGAGCGTCCGTTCATCGGCAGCACCACGACCTTGGCGCCGACCGACACGCGGTTGAACAGGTCGGACACGTCCTCGTTGGTGAGGCGGATGCAGCCCGACGACACGCGCTGGCCGATGGTCTGCGGCGCATTGGTGCCGTGGATGCGGTACATCGTGCTGCCGAGATACATTGCGCGCGCGCCGAGCGGATTGCCCGGGCCGCCGGCCATGAAGCGCGGCAGGTAGGGCTGGCGCTCGATCATCTCCGCCGGCGGATGCCAGTCCGGCCATTCGGTCTTGCGGGCGATGGTCTGCGTGCCGGCCCAGGTGAAGCCCTGGCGGCCGACGCCGATGCCGTAGCGGATCGCGCGGCTCTGGCCGAGCACGTAATAGAGATAGGTGTTGGGTGTATCGATGACGATCGTGCCCGGCGACTCGTTGGTGTTGTAGGTGACGATCTGGCGGCGGAAGCGCTCGTCGAGAGCGCCGGATGGCTCCTCGGTCACGCTCTCCTCGGGGACGGCCTGCGGTGCGGGCTCGCGGACCACTTGCCCGAAGATCGAGCCGAAGGGAAAGCCAGGATCGTTCATGGCGAGCGGCTGGGCGGAGGCCGGGGCGCTCAGCAGAATCGTTGCGGCCAAGGCTGAGACGGCGAAGCGCAGGTGGTGGGCACGAAGCATGTGACTCTCCCGACAGACCGACTTCTGCGCCACCAACAAACGAGGCTCGTTCCGGTTCCGTACCGGAGGGGCGATTAGGCCGCTGGGGAACTGCCGCTCACCAAAAATTGACGCCGGCCCGTAGGGGGACCGGCGTCATACGCGCGTCGCCAGTGAATGGGGAATAGGACGGCAATCAATGGGTGTTGAAACCGTTGCGGCTCGAGACGCGGTGACCGTTCATCGGCAGCACCACGACCTTGGCGCCGACCTTCACGCGCTCATAGAGATCGCTGACGTCGTCGTTGGTGAGGCGGATGCAGCCTGACGACACGCGCTGGCCGATCGTGTGCGGGGCATTGGTGCCGTGGATGCGATAGACCGTGCCGCCGAGATACATGGCGCGGGCGCCGAGCGGGTTGCCGGGGCCGCCGGCCATGAAGCGCGGCAGGTAGGGCTGGCGCTCGATCATCTCCTGCGGCGGATGCCAGTCCGGCCACTCGGCCTTCTTCTCGACGGTCTTGGTGCCGGCCCAGGTGAAGCCCTCGCGGCCCACGCCGATGCCGTAGCGCAGCGCCTGGCCATTGCCGAGCACGAGATAGAGGAAGGTGTTGGGCGTATCGATCACGACCGTGCCCGGCGCCTCGTTCGTCGTGTAGCTGACGACCTGGCGCTTGAACTTGGACGGGAGCTCAGTGGTTTCTTCTTCGACCTCGGCCGGAGCGTAAGAGGCGGCCTGCGGGGCTGGCTGCTGCGGCTGCTGGAACGGAAACAGCGACAGCGGAGCGGCGCTGGCGGACGTGGAAATGAGGCCGGCAAAGGCCGCGGCGGCGAGGCTGAGACGGATGTTGAACATGGCGATCCCCTTCGTTCTGACCATTGGTCGGGGGAGTGCCGGGGGTGGTTCGAAAGGACTGTGTATCGTTTGTTTCGAGGATGAAGAGCCGAGCCTACCCCTTCCGGGCGTGGGAGACGGCGCGGGCGTCGGGGATGGCATCCGTGGTGGCGAAATAGGGCTTGATGTCGAGCAGCGGCGTGCCGTCGAGGCAGTCGAGCCCAACCACCTCTAGCCGGTTGCCCTCGACCTTGCGAAGCTCCACGACGCTGAGCGCGATCGGGTTCGGCCTAACCGGCGAGCGCACCGAAAAGGTCGACCGTCCCGCCTCCGCACGCGTGGGCATCTGGACCACGAGGTCGCGCCGCGCCCGGTCCATCCAATAGAGCACGATCAGGTGGGAGCAGGTTTCGACCCCCGGCAACGCCTGTCCCCAGCGCGGATCGACCTCGATGGTGCAGACCACGCCGGATTCGCGGGAGGCGCGGGCGTTCTTCGGACAGTCCTTGCGCTCCTTCCAGGGCGTGCGGATGCGGCCGATGAAATAGAGGGAGGCGTCGTACTGGGCGGGCAGGGTCACCGACACCTCGCCGGGGCGAATGCCGGGCTCGTTGGGTTGGGCAGCGTTGGCGGTCATGGGGCTTTCTCCGGGGACAGATTACCACCAAATCGGCGCCCTTGATTTGCCCAAGTTAAGCGTATAAACATATCTTTATATGATGGGCTGCTTCCCATGAACCATTCTGCCCACCTGACTTTCGACAACCTCAACGGCGCGCTCAAGGCCGCCGGCGAGGAAACACGCCTGCGCATCCTGGTGCTGCTGGCCGAGGCCGAACTGACGGTGTCCGATCTCACTCAGATCCTGCGGCAATCGCAGCCGCGCATCTCGCGCCATCTCAAGCTGCTGGTCGAAGCGGGACTGGTGGAGCGCTTCCGCGAAGGCGCCTGGGCGTTCTTCCGGCTGGCGGAAGGCTCAGGCACCGCCGAGCTTGCCCGGGAGATGATCGCGCGGCTCGACCCCAAGGACTCGATGATCGCGCGCGACCGCGACCGGCTCTCGGCGGTGCGAACCGCGCGCGCCGCGGCCGCCCAGGATTATTTCCGTGCGCATGCGGCGGAGTGGGACCGCATCCGCAAGCTCCACGTCACCGACGAAGCGGTCGAAGGTGCGATCCGCGAGGCGCTGGCAGACAGGCCGTTCCGCTCGCTGCTCGATCTCGGCACCGGCACCGGTCGCATCCTGGAGATGTTTGGGCCGGATCTCGAGCGCGGGCTCGGCGTCGATCTCTCGCTCGACATGCTGCTGCTCGCACGCGCCCGCATCGAGCGCGCGGGCTTGCGCCATTGCAGCGTGCGTCAGGGCGACATCTACGACCTCGCGATGCCGGCGGGCTCGTTCGACGTCGTCATCATCCATCAGGTGCTGCACTTCCTCGACGACGGCGCGCGGGCGATCCGCGAGGCGGCGCGGGTGCTGACGCCGGGCGGCCGCCTGCTGGTGATCGACTTCGCACCGCACGATCTGGAGTTCCTGCGCGAGGAGCACGCGCACCGCCGCCTGGGGTTTTCCGCGGAAGCTGTGACGCAATGGATGAATGCCGCGGGCCTCGACGTCACCATGCACCGGAGCCTTTCGCCCGAGCCCGGCAGCGACGGCAAGGTCGCGGTGTCGCTCTGGCTCGCGCATGACCCGCGGGTGCGGGTGGCGAACGACACCCGCGAGGTGGCATGATGGCGCAGCCGATCCGCGTTTCGTTCGAGTTCTTCCCGCCCAAGACCGAGGAGATGGAGAAGAATCTCTGGGAGGCGATCAGGCGGCTCGCGCCACTCTCGCCGAACTTCGTCTCGGTGACCTACGGCGCCGGCGGCTCGACCCGGGAGCGCACGCATTCGACGGTGCGGCGCATCGTGACGGAGACGGCGCTGACGCCTGCCGCGCATCTGACCTGCGTCGCCGCGACCAAGCCCGAGATCGACACGGTGATCCAGTCGTACCGGGACGCGGGTGTGCGCCACATCGTGGCGCTGCGCGGCGATCCGACCGAAGGCGTGGCTGCGAAATACGCGCCTCATCCCGGCGGCTACCGGAACGCGGCCGACCTCGTCGCCGGCATCAAGCGCATCGCTGACATCGAAGTGTCGGTGTCGGCCTATCCGGAGAAGCATCCCGACAGCCTGAACGTCAATGCCGACATCGACATGCTCAAGGCGAAGGTCGACGCGGGCGCCACGCGGGCGATGACGCAGTTCTTCTTCGAGAACGACCGCTATTTCGACTATCTCGACAAGGTGCGGGCGCGCGGCATTTACATTCCGATCGTGCCGGGCATCCTGCCGGTGCAGAACTTCAAGCAGATGAAGAATTTCGCCGACCGCACCGGAGCGAGCGTGCCGCGCTGGCTCGCCGACCGCTTCGACGGATTGGACGACGACGTGGCGACGCGAAAGCTGATCGCCGCCGCGGTCGCCGCCGAGCAGGTGCTCGACCTGGTCGAGCGCGGCGTCACCGATTTCCATTTCTACACCATGAACCGCGCCGATCTGGTCTACGCGGTTTGCCATCTGTTGGGCCTTCGCCCCGCGGCAAAAAAAGCAGCCTGAAAATGCCCACAGCGTCCCACACCAGCACCCGAACTTTGCTCAAGAAACTCGCCGCCGAGCGCATCCTGGTGCTCGACGGCGCGATGGGCACGATGATCCAGGAGATGAAGCTCGACGAGCAGGGCTATCGCGGCGCGCGCTTCGATGCGTGGAACCGCGAGGTGCGCGGCAACAACGATCTGTTGAACCTGAGCCGGCCGGACGCCATACGCGAAATCCACTACGCCTATTACAAGGCCGGCGCCGACATCGTTTCGACCAACACCTTCTCCTCCACCTCGATCGCGCAGGCCGACTATGGCCTGTCGAACATCGCCTATGAGCTCAACAGCGAGGGGGCGCGGCTGGCGCGCGAGGCCGCGAACAAGGCTGCGAAAGAGGACGGGCGGCCTCGTTTTGTCGCGGGTGCGATCGGGCCGACCAACCGGACTGCCTCGATCTCCCCGGACGTTGCCAATCCGGGCTATCGCGCCATCACCTTCGACCAGTTGCGCGAAGCCTATGGCGAGCAGGTGCGCGGGCTGCTCACCGGCGGCGCCGATTTGCTGCTGATCGAGACCATCTTCGACACGCTCAACGCCAAGGCCGCGATCTACGCCATCGCCGAGCAATGCGCGGCGCGCGGCGTGGATGTGCCGGTGATGATCTCCGGCACCATCACCGACCGCTCCGGGCGCCTTCTGTCCGGCCAGACGCCCGAGGCGTTCTGGAACGCCGTGCAGCATGCCGACCCGGTTTCGGTCGGATTGAACTGCGCGCTCGGCGCCGAGCAGATGCGCGCGCATATCGCCGACATGGCGCGGGTCTGCGACACGCTCATTTGCGCCTATCCGAACGCCGGCCTGCCGAACGAGTTCGGGCATTACCACGAGAGCCCGGACGACATGGCCCGGCATCTCTGCGAGTTTGCCGAGACCGGCCTCGTCAACATCGTCGGCGGCTGCTGCGGCACCACGCCCGAGCACATCCATGCCATCTCCGAGGCGGTGCGGGGCAAGGCGCCGCGCGTGCTGCCGGAGGTGAAGCCGATGCTTCGGCTTTCGGGGCTGGAGCCGTTCACGCTCACGCCGGAAATCCCCTTCGTCAACGTCGGCGAGCGGACCAACGTCACCGGCTCGGCCAAGTTCAGGAAGCTCGTCACCGCCGGCGACTACACGGCCGCTCTCGCCATCGCGCGCGACCAGGTCGAGAACGGCGCGCAGATCATCGACGTCAATATGGACGAGGGCCTGCTCGATTCCGCCGAGGCGATGAAGACCTTCCTCAACCTCATCGCGGCCGAACCCGACATCGCCCGCGTGCCGGTGATGGTGGACTCTTCGAAATTCTCGGTGATCGAGACGGGGTTGAAGTGCATCCAGGGCAAGCCGGTGGTGAACTCGATCTCGCTGAAGGAGGGCGAGGCCGAATTCATCAAGCACGCCGAGATGGTGCGCCGCTATGGCGCGGCGGTGGTGGTGATGGCCTTCGACGAGCAGGGCCAGGCCGACACGCTGGAGCGCAAGACCTCGATCTGCAAGCGCGCCTACGACATTCTCGTCAACAAGGTCGGATTCCCGCCGCAGGACATCATCTTCGATCCGAACATCTTCGCGGTCGCGACCGGGATCGATGAGCACAACGGCTATGGCGTCGCCTTCATCGAGGGCGCGCGGCAGATCCGCAAGGAATTGCCGCACGTCCACATTTCTGGCGGCGTGTCGAACCTGTCGTTTGCATTCCGGGGCAACGAGCGCGTGCGCGAGGCGATGCACTCGGTGTTCCTCTATCACGCAATATCGGCCGGCATGGACTTAGGAATAGTCAACGCCGGCCAGATGGCGGTTTACGACGACCTCGAACCGGAGCTGCGGGCAGCTTGCGAGGACGTGGTGCTCAACCGGCGGCCCGATGCGTCCGAGCGCCTCCTCACCATCGCGCAAAAATTCCACGGCGCCGGCAAGGAGCACAAGGCGGCCGATCTCGCCTGGCGTGAGCTGCCGGTCGAGAAGCGGCTGACGCATGCGCTGGTTCACGGCGTCACCGATTTCATCGTCGAGGACACCGAAGCCGCGCGGCAGGTCGCGGACCGGGCGCTGTCGGTGATCGAGGGCCCGCTGATGGACGGCATGAACGTGGTCGGCGACCTGTTCGGCTCCGGAAAAATGTTCCTGCCGCAGGTGGTGAAGTCGGCGCGGGTGATGAAGCAGGCGGTCGCGCACCTGATGCCGTTCATGGAGAAGGAGAAGCTGGAGAGGGGCGGCACCAACCAGCAGAGCAGCGCGGGGAAAATCCTGCTCGCCACGGTGAAGGGCGACGTCCACGACATCGGCAAGAACATCGTCGGCGTCGTGCTCCAGTGCAACAACTACGAGGTGATCGATCTCGGCGTCATGGTGCCGGCGGCAAAAATCCTGGAAACCGCGAAGGCCGAGAACTGCGACATCATCGGTCTGTCTGGGCTGATCACGCCGTCGCTCGACGAGATGTGTCATGTCGCGGCCGAGATGGAGCGGCAGAATTTCGATCTGCCGTTGCTCATCGGCGGCGCGACGACCAGCCGGGTTCACACGGCGGTCAAGATCAATCCCAATTACCAGCGCGGCCAGACCGTCTATGTCACCGACGCGAGCCGCGCGGTCGGCGTGGCGCAGGCCTTGATGGGCCGCGAGGGCCGCCAGAAATACGTCGACGACACCCGCGCCGAATATCTCCGGATCGCTGCGACCCATGCCCGCGCCCAGGAGGACAAGAAGCGCCTGTCGCTTGCCGATGCGCGCCGCAATGCGTTCAAGCTCGACTGGGCGAACCATACTCCGACGATCCCGGGCTTCCTCGGCGCCCGCGTGATCGAGGACACCTCCATCGCCGAGCTGATCGACTTCATCGACTGGTCGCCGTTCTTCACCACCTGGGAACTGGCGGGGAAATTCCCGGCGATCCTCGACGATAAAACCGTGGGGGAGGCCGCGCGCTCGCTCTACGCCGACGCGCAGAAGATGCTGAAAGAGATCGTCGAGAAGAACTGGTTCAAGGCGGCCGCGGTGGTGGGGTTCTGGCCGGCCAATTCACTGGGCGACGACATTCAGATTTTCGGCGATGCGTCGCGCGGCAAACCGATCGCGACCTTGCACACGCTGCGCCAGCAGCTTTCGCGCCGCGAGGGCCGCGCCAATGTGGCGCTTGCCGATTTCGTCGCGCCGAAGGGCTGCGCAGATCACATCGGCGCCTTCGTGGTCACGGCCGGCATCGGCGAGGATGAGGTCGCCGACCGCTTCAAGAACGCCAACGACGATTATTCCTCGATCATGGTCAAGGCGCTGGCCGACCGGCTGGCCGAGGCTTACGCGGAGCGGTTGCACCAGCGGGTGCGGAAGGAGTTCTGGGGCTATACGGCCGATGAGACGTTGAGCGCCGCCGACCTGATCGCGGAAAAGTACAAGGGCATCCGGCCCGCGCCCGGGTATCCGGCGCAGCCCGATCACACCGAGAAGGGGACATTGTTCCAACTGCTCGGCGGCGAGCGGATCGGCGTCACGCTGACCGAGAGCTTCGCCATGTGGCCCGGGGCGTCGGTTTGCGGGCTCTACTTCAGCCACCCGGAGAGCCACTATTTCGGCGTCGGCAAGATCGAGCGCGACCAGATCGAGGACTATGCCGCCCGCAAGGGCTGGGCGGTGGCCGAGGCCGAGCGCTGGCTCGCGCCGATCCTCAACTACGATCCCAAGAACTACGATCCCAAGCCGGTGGCCCGCGACGCTGCGGCGTGATGATTCTCAGTTGTCATCGCCTGCGAATGCGGGCGATCCAGTAAGCCATGAACTTGGAGCAAGGCAAGGCCATGGGCCAGATCGTCGCCTGCGACTGCTGGATGCCCCGCCTTCGCGTGGCATGACACTGGAGAGGATGGCCCGGGACGCTGCGGCCTGAACTGAGGTCCCCCACAAAAGAAGACACCGGAGGAAGTTCCTCCGGTGTTCTCATTCTGGCCGTTTAACGGCGGGGTGGTCTTAGGGGAGAATCCCAGAGCTTCAGAACGCGCCGAACAGAACCGCGCCGACGAAAACAATCGCCGCGCAGACCGCCAGCACGTTCAGTCGCAAGGTCATGTCCACCTTCAGGCCTCCTAGGTTGGACTGGGAACCATTCTACCAGACTCGGCCTCCGACTAAAGTTACAAACATGTTGCAGCGCCAGACCGTCGCGGCCGGCACCGTCCATCCCTAGGTCGCTGAATTGCCTTATGAAAAAATCCATTCCGGGCACTGCCTAGCACTCGGAGGCAGTTGCACGTCACAGCACATTCTTTAGGCACCTACAACCTGAAGGGGTGATTTGAGGCCGTTGCCTCACCCCTTTCGGGCGATCACGGTTTCGACGAACAGGGCGGCTTCGAGGGTCGCCCGGTCACTGCCGAACCGTCCGATCACCTGCATGCCCAGCGGCATGCCGCTCGGATCGGCGAGGCCCGGCACGTTCACGCAGGGCGTGCCCATCAGGGTCCACAGCCGGTTGAAGGTCGAACTGCCGGTGGAGCCGAGTCCCTTGGGTGCCGCTCCCGGCGCCGACGGCGACAGGATCACGTCGACGTCCGCCATCAGGTCCGACAGCGCGCGGCGCGCCTGGCTCGACGTGCGCCTGGCGTCGTCATAGGCGTCGGCGCCGGTGGCGAAGCCGGTCTCCACGAGTTCCCGGACGCCCTTGGCGAGCCGGTCCCCGGAGCGCTCGTATTCGGAGGCGAGCGAGCGCGCCGCCTCGTATGCCTGGATGACCGCATGCGCCCGGAACGCGCTGGCCATGACCGGGGGCAGCTTGATGTCGCGCACGCGCGCCATGCCGGCCGAGGCCGCGCGCGCCACATTGTCGAGCGTGGCCACCATGTCTTCGCTGGCCGGCGCCCAGGGCTGCTCGCGCAGCACGCCGATGCGCGGCGACGACGGCTTGCTGCCGTCGACGCGGAGATCGCGGTCGCCGATCGCCGCGGCGGCGAAAGCCACGTCCGCGACCGAAGCGGCGAACAGCCCCGCGGTGTCGAGATGCCAGGATACGCATTTCATGCCGCCGGTCGGCAGCAACCGATAGGACGGTTTGAATCCGGCAACGCCACAAAAACTTGCGGGCCGGATCACCGAGCCGCCGGTCTGGCTGCCGGTGGCGATCGGAAAGAAGCCCGCGGCGACGCCCGCCGCCGAGCCCGACGACGAGCCGCCCGGCGTGTGCGCGAGGTTCACCGGATTGCGGGTCTTGCCGGGATCAAGATGGGCGAATTCGGTGGTGACGGTCTTGCCGAGCAGCGTTCCGCCGGCGCGGCGAATGAGCGCGACCAGCGAGGCGTCGTACTTCGGCCGGTAACCGGCATAGATCGTCGAGCCGTATTCGGTCGGCATGTCGGCGGTGTCGAAGATGTCCTTCAGCGCGACGGGGAGGCCGCGCAGCGGCGTATCTTTCGCGCCCGGTCGTTCCACGGCCTTGCGCGCAGCCTCGAGATCGAGCGTGACGAAGGCGCCGACATCGCTCTCGCGCCTTGCGATGGCGTCGGCGCAGAGATCGAGCGCGTGAGCGGGCGTGATCTCGCCGTCCTCGATGGCGCGGGCAAGGCCCAGGGCTGACAGCATCAGGCCGTACCGTCGATCAGGGTCACAACGCGGGTCGTAAAGCGCCGCGCCATCGGCATGACCAGATAGGCGGTTCCCGCCGCGATCGGCCAGGCGATGAGGTAGGCCTTGCCCCATTGCCAGAGGAAATCGGGCCGCAGGCCGAGATTGAGCCAGGTGACGATCAGCGTGACCATGAGCACCATCATCGACGACTGCGTCGCCGCGAGGATGAAACGAGCCTTGTCCATTGCCGCTCCCCGAAACCCTCAAACGCCGCAGCGTTTTGACCCGAAAGGCCGGGGCGGATCAAGGCCGCAGTTACGATCGGTTCACCATAAACCTGCAGTCAGCGTTGAGCAGTCCTTAACGGGATTCCTCGCATTGTCCGGGCATGTCGCGTGGCGTGCGTTGGATCGTCTCAGGCTCTCTCCTCGTGGTGACGCTGGCCGGATGCGGCCGCGGCATCATGCAGTATGCGGAGCGTGCGTCGTGGCGGCGCGAGGCGGAGGTGGCCTGCCTCAACTCCGGCACCGTCAAGGAGAGCGCCGGCATCGTCAAGATTTCGCCGATCGAAGGCCCCGGCATGTGCGGCGCGGAGCTTCCGATGAAGGTCTCCGCGCTCGGCGAAGGCTCGGCGCTGGGCTATGTCGCCGAGCCGGTGCGGCCGCCCGGTTCGATTGGCAGCGCGAGCCGCCCGGCGGCTGAGCCGCGCTGGCCGATTACGCAGCAGCCCTATCCCCCGCCACGGGCTCAACCGCAGTACGCATCGCCACAGCCCGGCGCGCCGATGTCGATCGAAGCGCCCGGCACCGCGCAGCACATCCAACACCACCAGCAGCAATATCAGCAGCAGCTCGGCGCGCCGCCAGCCAATCTGCAGGCGCCGCCCGACTGGCAGCGCAGCCGCGGTCAGTCCGGCACGAGCCCGATGCCGCAGCAGCGCCGAAGAGCCGCGCCGCCTGTCGAAGACGACGACGAATTGCCGCCCTATGCGCGGCCGGGCGCGGCGCCGATGGGGCCGCCGCAAACCGTGCGGCCGCTGCCTCCGCTCGGCCCAACGCGCAATCCGCAACTGGCCGCCGCCACGCCGATCGAGATCAAGCCCACGGCCACGCTCGCGTGCCCGATCGTCTCCGCGCTCGACCGCTGGTTCGCCAATGCCGTG
>CAMAWG010000078.1 GCA_945861855.1 Rhodoplanes serenus | reverse complement strand
TCACCCGGCCGGGCACATCCGGCTTGCCGCGCATCTGCAACTGCGCTTCAATCCCATCCAGCATGCGCTGGATCTGGCTTTCCGAAACCGGGCGCTTGGCACACGCCACCCGAATTCCACGCAATAATTTTTCCCGATCAAACGGCTCTGTACGGCCGTCACGCTTGGCCACATACGGAGTCGTGCGCACGGCGCGCTCATGGGTGGTAAAGCGCTGGTTGCACTTTACACACTTGCGCCGGCGGGCCGGATGGCGGCGGACGGTTCGCAATGCCTGGAGGCGGTCCCTGCGGACGCACTGCTCCCGGCGGCGGACCGTCTCCCGGCGGACGGCCGGCACGAGCAGGCGGCTGATTGCTTGGCGGCGGCGCAGCCGAAGTCGGAGCAGCAGCGCCCGGCACAGGCGGGGGCGGCCGATTGGCCATACCGGGCGGCGGACCCTGCGGACGCAATGCTCCCGGCGGACGGCCCGGCGGCTGATTGCCTGACGACGGCGCAGCCGGAGTCGGAGCAACAGCGCCCGGTGCAGCCGGCGGTGTCCGGTTGGCGATGCCGGGAGGCTGACCGTCGTTTGGCGGACGGCCGGCTCGGCCTGGCGGCTGACTGATCGATGGCGTTGCGGCACCGGGAGCGGCAGCGCCCGGCGCAGCCGGCGGCGTTCGGCCCGCAGTGCCCGGAGGCGGCAAGCCACCCGGCGGACGGCGAGCACCCGGTGACGGCGCGCCGCCGGGAGCAACGGAATCCGGCGCAACAGCGGCGTTTGGCGGCACGTTGACTGGCGCGGCGGCGCCCGCGGGCGCGGCGCCTCCTGGCGGGCGTCCGGCGGCGCCCGGAGGCCGCGACCCTCCGGGAGCGGGACCCCAGCCGGGCGGACGGCTGCCCGGCGCAGGCGCGGCGCCGGGTGAAGGGCTCACGGCGCTGGGCGCGATGGCGGCGTTCGGCGTGACGATCGCGGGCGCAACGGCCTGGCTCGGCGCGAGGCTTGCCGGAGCCGCGGCTGGAGCGTTTCTCCCGCCGGGCCGCCCTCCACCGCCCTGACGGCCACCCGCCGCTCCGCCTCCGCCCGGCGTCATCGCCCGGCGCGGCGCAGGCGCAAGCGCAGCCACCAACGGAATTGCGATGGCGAGCGCGGGCAGGACGCTGGAGCGGACACCGGACCCGCCGCCGCGGCGCGACGGCGAAAGATTGGTCAGATACGCCGGCCGCGGCGCGCCCTAGATGCCACGCGGCGGCGGCGGGCCGACCCGATACACCTCCTCATACTCAATAGGCTCGCCGTCGAGCGCCATCGGCACGTCGTCAAACTCCATCATCGCGAAGTTTGACGGCGCGGCGAACGGCGCTCCCAGCCGGCGCAAACGGCGTTCGGCATCGAACGCATACATGCCGTTCGGATAGCGGCGCAGGTAGGTCCAGTAGGATCGCGGGGTGTTGTTCTCGAGCGCACGCATCCACGCCAGCGCCTCGCGGCGCGCGCGGATCATGGCCCAGACCCGCTGCGTGTAGGGATGGCCCGGATAGGCCCGGACGAACCCGACATAGCCGTCCAGCGTGTCCATCTCGATCGCCAGCGCGTAGGCCTCGTCGGGGCCGATCTCGCGCATCGGCCGTGCCTGGCGCATCGGCGGCGGCGGCGGCACGCTCGCGGTCGCGGCTTCCGGCGGCAAGAGTTCGATCGCTTCGCCGAGTGCGGAAGCGTGCCACGGCGTCTGCTGTCCGTCGGACGACAGATGGGTACGGCTGCGGATGTGGGTGAAGACGGTTTCGAGATCGGTCCCTGGCGCGCGCAGCATCTCGGCGATGGCCGTGGCATAGGAGCCGTAATCGCCCGGACGGTCGGGCGCAATCGTTCCCGGCGCGGACGAGAACGCGATCAGCATGCCCTGCGGCGGGTCGATTGCTTCGAGGCCACGCGCCAGTCCCCTGCCCTGCGGCCGGAACGGCAACTGCCGCGCGGCGTCGATCATCATGACCTTGGCGCGCGCCGGGGAATCGGCGAGCGGGCGCAACAGGTCGGACAGCCGCACGCTCTCGATCGGGATGTCGCTGTCGCGCTCGATCCGCGCATCGACGCCGAGCAGGAAGTTCTCGCCGTCGAACGACAGGGCGTGGCCGGAGAAATAGACGAAGGCGAGCGTATCGGGCCCGCTGGCGCCGACCCTGGCGAGAAAATCGCGGTAGGCGCGGACCAGATCGGCCTGGCTCAGATCGGCGCCTTCAACGATCGCAAAGCCGATGCTGCGGAGTGCCTCCGCCACAAGGCCCGCATCGTTGAGCGCAGCGGGCAGCGGGCCCCGCTGGTAGGCCGAGTTGCCGACGACGAAAGCGATGCGCGGTTCGGTCTGTTGCGCGTAGAGCGGCGGCGCTCCGAATGAGACAAGCGCGAGTGCGCTCAGTGCGAGCAGCACGATCCTACGCAGCATGGACGTCCTCCAGGGCAGCCGCGGCGTCCGCAGCCGATGGGTGCAAGAATCCTCTGCGACTGTAGCGCAATTGCGGCTGAACGCGCGTTCAGCTTAGGCCGGTGGCATTCAGATTTCGATGGCCATCCCGTCTTCCGCCACCAGCAAGCCTTCGGCACGCGCCTCATCCGCCCGTGCGAGCATGGTCGGGTTCATGTGGGTGAGCAAAATGCGCCTGGCGCGTAGTTCCGCGCGCTTCTGCCGCAGCCGGGAATAGCTCATATGGCCGCGTAGATCGCGCGAATAATCGTAGCACTCCAGGATAAAGAGATCTGCGCCATCGGCGATCGGGATGAGTGCGTCGGTCCATTCGGTATCGCCGGAATAGCTCAGCACCTTGCCGTCGCGCGTCAGCCGAAGCGCCGTCGATGGCGCGCCCGACTGGTGGATCACCTCCGCGGTGCGAACGGCAAAGCCCAGGACCTCGTCCGGCATGCCGGGCGTGAGTTCGACGATATCGAGCGCAAACTTCCAGGCGTTCCGGCTGGAGTGCGGAAAGAACACCTCGCAAGCGGCATCGAGCCGTCCGCGCGTTCCCGGCGGACCCGCGATGGTGAGCGGGCGCCCGCGGCGCGCGTGGAACTGCGAGTCCAGAAGAAAGAACGGCAACGCTCCGAAATGATCGCCGTGCAGATGGCTCAGAATAACCCCGTCGATGCTGTTCAAATCGACATTACGGCCCTTGAGCGCGACCATCGAAGATGCGCCGCAATCGAGTAGAATCCTGCCCCCGCCCGTTTCGATCATGAAACAGGTGTTGAAGCGGCCCCCCGAACCGAACGCGTCGCCGCAGCCGATGACCGTCAGCTGCATGGCCTAGGCCTGCGCGCTCGGCCGCGACGAGACCTCGGCGTGCCAGCGCTTGAGATTGCCGAGCGTCTCGGGCACCGCGAGCTTGGCGGGCTTCATGAAATCCACCGCGATCATCCCGGTGATGTCGGCCACGGTGTAGCGGTCGCCGGCGATGTAGCGCCGGTCCTTCAGTTCGCCGTCGAGCAGCGCCAGGAAGTCCATCACGCGCGGCCGGTTCGCGGCCGCCCAGGCCGGCACCTGCGGCACCTCCATGTCCTTCATGGCGGGATGCGAATTGCGGAATATGTGCGAGACCGGCCCGAGCAGGTGGAATTCCAGGCGCCGCTCCCACATCTCCACCAGCGCCATGTCCTTGGCGTCGGTGCCGAACAGCGGTGGCTCGGGATGGAGCCGTTCGAAATAGCGGCAGATCGCGATCGACTCGGTGATGATCGTGCCGTCGTCGAGTTGCAACGCGGGCACCCGCTGCAAAGGGTTGATCGCGGTATAGGCGGGCGACTTGTGCGCCAGTTTTCCGAGATCGACCGGCTCGACCGGAACGGTAATCCCCTTTTCCGCCAGAAAGACCTTCACCCGCCGCGGATTGGGCGCCCGGCCCCCGTCATAGAGCTTCATTTTTCATCCCTCGTTAACCCTGCGATTTATCCCAAGCTTAAGCTTGCCCTTAAGGATTTTACGCGAGTTTAGGCCGGATTTAGGCCGGATTTCCGTGTGGTTGGCGTTGGTGGCGCACCGTGAGCGTAACAGAAGAACGCGATATTCCCATGCCGAGCGAGAAGCCGCTGGCCAAGCGCCGCAGGCTTGCCGCCCAGCGTGTGCGCGAAGCCCGCGAACGGCTCACCTCGACCACCGGAACCAGCGTCGCCTTTGACTATGAACTGCTGCGGCAGTTCGCCGAGAACCGACTCTCCGCGTCGCTGGTGGTCCTGCTGCTGATCGGCACCGTGGGCTTCCTCTCCAGCGTCTGGGTCGGCGCGGTAGCGGCCGGAGCCTGGACCGCGGCGGTGCTGGTGATCCACGCCATCATCGTCACCAAGTGCCGGCAATTCCTGTCCGAGCCGTCGACCACGCAGGATCTCAAGCGCTGGCGGCTGCGGTTCATCGTGCTCGATCTCTTCTACGGCCTCGCCTGGATGTACAACCTGATCCATCCGGTCGGCCAGGACGAGGGATCGAGCACCTTCATGCTGTTCGTCATGCTACTGGTCGTCGCCGTGTCGAGCATGCTGGCGTCGAGCCTGCCGATCGCGGTGTTCGCGGCCACGGTGCCGGTGACCTTCGCCGTGGCCCTGAATTTCGCGCTGCAGGGCGACCTGCACAACTACATCCTCGGCATCATGGCGATTGCCGCCCAGGGCTACTTCACGCTGCTGGCGCACCGGCTCTATTCGGCGGGGCTTGCGACGCTGGTGGCGCGGGCCGAAAAGGACGCGCTGATCGGCGAGCTCGAACAGGCGAAACTGATCTCCGACGATGCGCGGCGGCGCGCGGAAGGCTCCAACATCGCCAAGTCGCAGTTCCTGGCGCAGATGAGCCACGAGCTGCGCACGCCGCTCAACGCCATTCTCGGCTTCTCCGAGGTGATGAAGACCGAGGTGTTCGGCCCGCATCAGGTGGCGGCCTACAAGGATTATTCCAACGACATCCACAATTCCGGCCAGCATCTTCTCAATCTGATCAACGAGATTCTCGATCTGTCGCGCATCGAGGCCGGCCGCTACGAGCTCAACGAGGAGCCGGTGTCGATCACCAACGTGGTCGAGGACTGCCACCACCTGCTGACGCTGCGGGCGAAGAACCGCGGCATCACCATCCATGAGGTGTTCGAGCCGGAGCTGCCGCGGCTCTGGGCCGACGAGCGCGCGATACGGCAGGTCTTCCTGAACCTGCTCTCCAACGCCATCAAGTTCACCCCGTCCGGCGGCGAGGTCTGGCTGAAGGTCGGCTGGACCGCGGCGGGCGGCCAGTACATGAGCGTCAAGGACACCGGCCCCGGCATTCCCGAGGAGGAGATTCCGGTCGTGCTGGCGAAGTTCGGCCAAGGGTCGAATGCGATCAAGTCCGCGGAGCAAGGCACCGGCCTGGGCCTGCCCATCGCCAAGAACCTGGTCGAGCTGCACGGCGGCACCTTCACGCTCAAGTCCAAGGTGAGGATCGGCACCGAGCTGATCGCTACCTTCCCGCCCGAGCGCGTGATGGCGGCCCTGCCGCCGCTCTCGGAGCCCTCACCGCCGATCCAGCCGCAGCAGGATGGCAACGCCAGCAGCCGCAAGAAGCGCTCGCTGTTCCAACTGAGCGCCTAGACCGATTGCGTTCCCCGTCGCGACGCCTATTTTGGGATGTCACTGCGATTCCATCATGGCCGCGATTGAAACGCCCTGCGAGAAGATCTGCATCGTCGATCAGCCGACCGGGCTGTGCCGCGGCTGCGGGCGGAGCCTTGCCGAGATCGGGCGCTGGATGACCTACAGCGACGCCGAGCGCGCCCGCATCATGGATGAGCTGTCGCGGCGGCTCGAAGCCATGGATGTGCGCGCCCTAAGTCCTGCCACGACTGGCCGACAGGGATGATCGCCTTGCGCCGCCGCGTGCTCTGGATGCTGCTGATCGGCGTGGCGCTCGCGCTGGCCGTCCTGATCGCGCGCCAGGAGCCGATCGCCGGCCTCTCGACCGACGACCTGGGCTCACTGGCCTACCACTTGGCGCTTGTGATGTTCGTCGGCGGCGCGGTGCTGGTGATGTTTCGCGAGCGGCTTTCGGTGGCGCTGGAGGCCGCGCTGTTCTGGGTGGTGGTCGGATTCGTGCTGGTGTTCGTCTACACCTATCGTGCGGACCTGCGGGGCATCGGCGAGCGGGTGATGGCCGAGCTGATGCCCGGCCGCGCCGCGCTGCGCAGCGAGCGGTCGGTGGAGATCGTGCGCGGGCGCGGCGGCGATTTCCAGGTGGCGGCACAGGTCAACGGCACGCGCGTCGCCATGGCGCTCGATACCGGCGCCAGCGCCGTCGTCCTCACCCAGGAGGCGGCCAAGGCCGCGGGCCTGCCGCTGGAATTGCTGTCCTATACGGTGCAGGTCGACACGGCGAACGGCCGCACCCGCGCCGCCGCTGTCACGCTCGACCGCGTAGCGGTCGGCGGCATCGTCGAGCGTTCCGTGCCGGCGCTGATCGCGCAGCCCGGCCAGCTTCGCACGAGCCTGCTCGGCATGAGCTTCCTCAACCGGCTGGAAAGCTGGGAGGTGCGCGGCGACAAGCTGATGATGCGCGGCAAGCCGTAGCTCAGACGAGACTGGCGACGAAACGCGCCGAGACCGACAGCAAGAACAGCCCGAAGCCGATCTCGAGCTGGCGCTTCGACAGCCGGTGGGCGAGCCGTGCGCCATAGGGCGCGGTGAAGCTCGACACCGGCGCCATGATCGCCACTCCCAGCAGCGAGACATAGCCGACCGAGAATGGCGGCAGGAGCGCCATCTGCGGCCAGCCCGCGATCATCAGGCCGATCGTGCCCGCAATCGTGATCGGCACGCCCAGGCCGGCTGAGGTCGCAACTGCGTTGTGCAGCGGCTTGCCGTGGAGCGACTGGATCATGTTGGAGACCGAGCCGCCGCTCACCCCCATCAGCGACGACGTGATCCCGATCAGGAAGCCATAGCCGACCATGGCCGGCCGCCCTGGAAAATCGTCGGCGATCCGCCAGTCATCCCGGCCAAGCAGCAGCTTGATCGCAATCGCAGTCACCACCACAGTGAAGACCACCTTGAAAACCGCGCCCGGCGCGAAATAGGCGATCACCGATCCGGCGGCGACGCCGAGCACGGCCGGCACCGCCCATCGCCGCATCACGTCGTCGAACACGAGGCCCTTGGCACGATGTGCGATGTAGGAGCGGATGGTGGTCGGGAGGATGATCGCCATCGACGAGCCGACGCAGAGCTGCATGCGCACCTCTTCGGGCACGCCGAGGATGCGGAATATCTCGTACAGCACCGGCACGATGATGGCACCGCCGCCGATGCCGAACAGGCCCGCGAGGATGCCGGTTGCAACGCCCGCGACCATCACGGCGGCGACGAGCAGCGCGATCTCGCCGGGCGGGACCGAAAGCAACATGATATTCCCCGAAGGAGCCGACCCCTGCGATCAAGCCGCGGCGGTTTGCGCCACTTCGGCGGGCCTGTCCACCACCAGCGCCAGCGCCTCTGCCAGAACCTCGGCGCATGCGCCGGGCTTGACCGCCGCCGTCGCCAGATGCCGGCGGTAGGCGCGCGCGCCCGGCACCGCGTGAAACAGGCCATGCAGGTGCCGGGCGATCGAGTGCAGCCGCACGCCGCGCGAGAGCTCGCGCTCGATGTAGGGGATCAGCGCAAGCGCGGCCGCCTTGGCGGAGTCAAACGGCGAAGCTTCGCCAAACAGCAGCGGATCGACCGCAAGCAACCGCCACGGCTCCTGGTAGGCGGCGCGGCCCATCATCACGCCATCGAGCTTTGGCAGATGCTCGCGCGCGGTTTCGACCGTTGCGACGCCGCCGTTGAGCACGATCGAAAGCCTGGGATTCGCAGCCTTGAGGCGGAACACGATGTCGTAGTCGAGCGGCGGGATATCGCGGTTCTCGCGCGGCGAGAGCCCCGACAGCCAGGCCTTGCGCGCATGCACGATCAGCGCATCGACGCCGGCGCCGGTCACCGCGGCGGTGAAGGCCGTCAGCGCCTGTTCCGGGTCCTGGTCGTCGATGCCGATGCGGCATTTCACCGTGACCGGAATCGCAACCGCAGCCTTCATGGCGGCGACGCAATCGCCGACCAGCGCGGGCTCCGCCATCAGACAGGCGCCAAAACGGCCCTCCTGCACCCGGTCCGAGGGGCAGCCGATGTTGAGATTGATCTCGTCGTAGCCGAAGTCCGCGCCGATGCGCGCGCAGCGGGCGAGTGCCGCGGGATCGGAGCCGCCAAGCTGCAGCGCCACCGGATGCTCGGCCGGATCGAAGCCGATCAGGCGCTCGCGGTCGCCGTGCAGAATGGCGCCAGTGGTCACCATCTCGGTGTAGATCAGCGCACGGCGCGTCAGCAGGCGATGGAAGAACCGGCAATGCCGGTCGGTCCATTCCATCATCGGCGCTATAGCGAATTTCCGATCAATAACAGTCATTTTTTTAGCGTTCGATGGGCGGACTGGCGTCGCCAACCACCGCAAGGACAGCCACTTAGCACAGATGAGGTGCGACGCAATCGGGCGGCCGAACTCACGACGGCTCGATCGCACCGACATTGCCTCGACCGCCGAGGCTATCCACCGCGTGTTGCACGACACGGCGGATCAGGCCGGCGGCAGGAGAACTACCGGCCTCCGGACGGCGCGAGCGCCGACGCCATGTTCCCAGGCGCGGGCGTGAGCGTGCCGGCCTCGATCTGCCGGACGATCTCGACGATGCGCGCATTGGCGGGAGCCGCGCGGCCGCGGCGTTCGCTCTCCTCCACGACCATGCCGTTGATCATGTCGACCTCGCTGGCGCGGCCTTTCAGCAGGTCCTGCAGAACGGTGTTGCGGCCCCGAGCCGGTCCGATATCGCTGGCGAGCTTGTCGAACAGCTTTTCAATCGGACGATTGGACCCCGCAAGATCCGCCTGTGTCAGCCCCATGATCGGCTCGACCGGATATCCGAGATCCAGGCCGACCCGCATCGCTTCCTCGCCGATCTCCACGATCAACTCGCGCATGCCCGGCAGCTTGACCGCATCGGCCAATGTCAGCCCGACCATGGCAAACGGCCCGAGGCACATCGCGTTGACGATGAGCTTCGTCCACTTCGCCGCCAGGATGTCGCGCTTGATCTCGACCCGGCCGACCGGACTGAGCAGCGCCTGCATCTCGGCGAGCCGGCGATCTGACGCCGGATCGAGATTGCCAAGCCCGATCCAGGTTTTCTTCGGCGGCGTGTTGCGTTTTACGAGACCGGGCGTGAACATTTCCGACGATAACTCGACGACGCAACCGATCGTCCTTTCAGCTCCCACCACATCGAGAATCGTGCCGGCGGTCATGGCGTTCTGCATGCCGATCAGCATGCCGTCGGGCGCCAGATGCGGCTTGATCATCTCGCACGACCAGCGGGTGTCGTAGGCTTTCATCGCGAGCAGCACGACATCGAACGTCTCATTCAGGGCGCAGAGATCGCACAGGTGATGCGCACGCACCGCGACGTGCAGCTCGGTCTCCGGCATCGCGATCCGCAAGCCCTTGGCTCGCATCGCCTCGACGTGCGCCGGCCACTGATCGATGAGGGTCACGTCAAGGCCTGCGTCCACCAGGCTCGCGGCAATGCAGCTACCGTTGGCGCCGGTGCCGAACACTGCGATCTTTTGGGTCATAGCTCAACGTCCGCCTGGAGCGGCAAGCGCACCGATTGGCCGGACGCCACCGCGCGCTCGATGGCGATGGTCGTTTCCAGGTTGATCCTGGCCTGCTCGGGCGTGGTGTGCACGGTCGGCGCCCCGGTCGCGAGATGGTCGAGCCAGGCGCGCGTCTCGTTGCCCAGCGGCCCCCAGAAATCGCCCATTGCCCAGTCGCCTGCGGTGTTGCTTCCAAGGAAGGCCATCTTCACCTCGTGATCCGGCACATAGGCGTGGGGCACGCCCCGCTCCGAATACAACAGGTGATCCATGTGGTCGTCGTCGATGATCATGGTCCCTTCGGTGCCCAGCAGTTCGACACGATCGGACTGGCCGAGCGTCGGATAGCCGCTGGGCAGCGCGTAGCTCACGCCAAGATTGATCACCGCGCCGTCGGCAAAGGTGACAATCGCCCAGGTCACGTCGTGGATATCGTGGCCCGCGTCCCTGAAGATGCCATGCTGGCCGCGCGCCACCACCTCGACCGGGCGGTTGCCTTCGAGGAACCAGCACATGAGATCGACGTAATAGGTGAGCACGTCCATCACCGGCGTCGCATGCGGATCGCGCTTGAGGATGGCGAAGGCCTGGGCACGCGAATTGTAGACGCGCGCGGTCCCGCCGACGACCTTGCCGAGGCGTTCGTGACGCATCTGCTCCTTGGCGCGCAGGAAGCACTCCTTGTAGCGGCGGCTGTAGCCGACGCGCAGATCGCCCTTGGTCTGGTACAGCGTCGTCAGAATCCGGTCGGCGTCCGAGAGCGAGAATCCAATGGGCTTCTCGACCAGCACCGGCTTGCCAAGACGCAAGGCCTGCAGGATCGGCTCGGTGTGCTCCTGCTCAGGAGTCGACACGATCACGGCGGTGACGGCCGGATGGCCGATGGCCTCCGCGTTGCTGCCGGTGTGGAAATGGGCGCCGGCCTGCTCCGCCAGCGTCCGCGCGCGCGCCGGATCGCGGTCCGCGATCGTCAGAAACCGCACCGAAGGGTGTTTTGCGGCAAGCCGCGCCCGCAGCGTTCCGATGCGGCCTGCGCCGATGACGGCGATGCCGATATTGTTTTGCTTCATACCGCGTGCCTCGGCGACAGGTCGCGCCGACGGCGCGGCACGTGGGCATCATAGGCAGGGCGTAACCGGACCGGCAAGTTGGGCAGCTTTTCGATCCTGCGCTGCAACAACGACGGCCGCCGGCACGGGAGATATCCGCACTGGCAAGTCCGCAGGCGAATTGTAGGATAGGAGCAACAATGAACGGCCCCCGCACCGGGAGAGTCCGTCACCATCGGGAGGGAAACATGATCGATCGCCGCCGGCTCATCAAGCTTTCTGCGGCCGCTGCGCTTGCCCCTAGCGTCGCCAGCCCGGCCATCGCGCAGTCCGCCTGGCCGAACAAACCGGTCCGCATCCTCATTCCGTTCACGCCGGGCGGCGGCGCCGACACGATCGCACGCCTCGTCGCCTTGAAGATGACCGAGGTTCTCGGCCAGCAATTCCTTGTGGAGAGCAAGCCGGGCGCCGGCGGCAACATCGCGGCCGATTTCACCGCCCGCTCCGCCCCGGACGGCTACACCATGTTCCTCGCCGGCGATCATCACGCCACCAACATCTTTCTTAATCCGAATCTCACCTATCATCCGGTCAACGACTTCCAGCCCGTCTCTCTGGTCGTGCAGTATCCGGTGGCAATGGCCATCCCCAACAACTCGCCGTTCAAGACGCTCGCGGAATTCATCGCCCGCGCGAAGGCAGATCCGGGCAAGCTCACGTTCGGCTCGCCCGGCCATGGTGCCGTGCCGCACCTTTCCGCGGAGCTGTTCGTGCGCGCCGCCAAAATCAGCTTGACTAACGTGCCCTATCGCGGAGCGGCGCCGGGCATCCAGGATCTGATCCCGGGGCGGATCGATTCATTCTTCAACAACATTGCTCCCATGCTCCCGCTCGCGACCCAGGGCCAGATGCGTTTGCTGGCCGTGACCACGGCGAAGCGTTCTCCCATGGCGCCGGACTTGCCGACGATGAGCGAGACCTTGCCGGGATACGATGTGAGCGGCTGGTACGCGCTGTTCGTGCCGGCCAAGACGCCGAAGGAGATCATCCAGAGGATGTATACCGGCGTAAAGGCGGCGGTCGACGATCCGACCATCAGGAAGCGGCTGGAGGATCAGGCGATGATCGTGATCGGCTCGACGCCGGACGAACTTGGGCGCTTCCACAAGGCCGAACTGGACAAGTGGGGACCGCTGATCAAGACGGCCGGACTCAAGGCGGAGTAGCACTGCTCTAGTCGCAGCGCGCGACCATTCCGCCGTCGACGATGATCTCTGTTCCGGTGACGAACCGCGCCTCGTCGGAAGCCAGAAACAGCGCCGCATGCGCGGTGTCGCGGCCGTCGCCCATGAAGCCCGCCGGGATGCGCTCGACGCGCGTCTTGAGCAGCGCCTCCACATCGCCGCCCGCGCGCTGCTTGGCGAGCCGTGCTTCGACCATCGGCGTGTGAAGTTGACCCGGCACCACGGTGTTCACCCGGATGCCCATGTTGGCATATTGCACGGCGACGACGCGGGAAAGCTGCATCACACCGGCCTTGGAGGCGGCGTAGCCGACCTGCGGCGAACCGGTCCAGCGCAGACCCGAGGTCGATGCAACATTGACGATGGCGCCGCCGCCCTGCCGCTCCATGACCGGCAGCACATGCTTGCAAGCCAGAAACACGCTTTTGAGGTTGTAGTTCATCTGGCCGTCCCAGGCCTCTTCCGACAATTCCACAGGACCGCCGGCGGCCGAACCGCCCACGTTGTTGACCAGGATATCGATGCGGCCGAACACGGAGAGGCAGGCGTCGATCATCGCCTTGACCTCGCTGCTCTTCGTCACGTCGCACTCATGCGTCTTGATGGCGCCGCCGAATTCGGCGACGCGATCGAGCGTCTCCTTCATCGACTCGCCATTCTTGTCGACGGCGAAGACGTTGGCGCCCTCGCGCGCAAACAGCACGGCGGTGGCCCGGCCGTTGCCCCAGCCGGCGCCGACGCAGCCTGCGCCGGTGACCAGCGCGACCTTGTCCTGCAACCGTCCAGGCATCGATGGCTATTGCGACCCCTTCAGGCCGAGCTTCTCAACCAGCGAGCCCCACTTCACCCGCTCGGCCTTCATGTAGTCGTTCATGCCCGCGACCGACGGCGTGTCGATGGGAATGAGGCCGATGTTGGATGCCTTCTCCTTCATGTCGGGCGCCGCCATGATCTTCTTCATCTCGGCATGCAGCCGATCGACGATGTCCTTCGGAGTCTTGGCGGGCGCAAGCAGGATGTGCCAGGACACGGCCTCGAAATCCGGCGCACTGGCGGCCTCTGAGAATGGCGGGACGTCCGGCAAGAGCGGCAGCCGCTGCGACGCCGACACCGCGAGAGCGCGCAGCCGCCCTTCCTTGATCAGCGGGATCGAGGCGCCCGCTTCGACGAAGCCGACATCGACGTGGCCCGCGGCGAGATCGGTGACCGACTGCCCGGTCTGGCGGTAGGGCACATGGATTGCGTCGAAATTGAACCGCTGCTTGGCGAACTCCATCGACAGGTGCTGCAGCGCGCCCGCGCCCACCGTCGCGTACTTGAGCGGCGGATTGGCTATCTTGGCGTGATTGATGAACTCGGGAACGGTCTTGAACGGAAGGTTGGGGTTGGCCACCAGGATGAACGGCGATTTCACGTAGAGCGAAATCGGCACGAAATCGTTCTCGGGGCTGTAGTTGATCTGCTTGTAGAGTGCCTGGTTGATCCCCATCGCGGCGCTTGTGAGCACCACCAGCGTGTGGCCGTCCGCCGGCGAGGTCGCGACCTGCGCCGCCGCCAGCATGGTCGCGGCGCCGGGCTTGTTCTCGACCACCACCGGCCTGCCGAGCGCAGCCGACAGCCTTTCGGCATAGACCCGCACCAGCACGTCCATGCCGGTGCCGGCGCCGATCGACACGACGATGGTGATGTTCTTCGAAGGATAGCTTTGCGCCCGAGCCGGAGCGTTCGATCCCAGCGCCGCAAGCATCAGCGCAAACAAAGCGCACGCAAACCGAGCCATTCTCATCCTCCCCGATGAATCCACGCCTTCAATGGCGCTTTTGCGAATAGTTCCGACTGTCGTTTGCAGCTTAGGTGGGCAGCGATGCGCGAACAAGACACTTTGCGCTGGCGCTAATGTCGCATTATCTGCATGGCCGAGACCGATGCCGCGCTCGGCATTTGAGGGCATCAGGATACCCATGCAACGCGAGAAAGAACGGGTCGCACTCGGATCGATTGCGGCCTCCGGCGGCTTGACGATTGCCAAGGGCGTGGTCGGCGTGCTCACCGGCTCGCTTGCGATTCTGTCCGAGGCGGCGCATTCGCTGATCGATCTCGGCGCCACGATCATGACCTATTTTGCCGTGCGCATCTCCGGCAAGCCCGCCGACGAGGAGCATCACTACGGCCACGGCAAGGTCGAAAGCGTGACGGCGCTCGCCGAGACCGCCATGTTGTTCGTGCTGTCCGGCGTGGTGGTCTGGGAGGCGACGCATCGGCTTCTCAGCAACCAGAGACATATCGTCGAAGCATCGCTGCTGGCCTTCGCCGTGATCGTCGTCTCGGTCGTGGTCGATTTCTTTCGCGCCCGCCTGCTCTACCGCGTGGCCCACGAAACCGCGAGCGAAGCGCTGGAGGCCGACGCGCTGCACTTCGGCTCCGACATGTGGTCGTCGCTCTCGGTGCTGGTGGGCCTGGGGGGGGTCGCGTTCGGCTTCCAATGGGCGGATTCTGCCGCGGCCATCGTCGTTGCTATATTTGTCTGCATCGCCGGCTGGCGGCTCGGCCGCCGCACCATCGATACGCTGACCGACACCGCGCCGCCGGGCGCTGCCGAGACCGTCCGCCGCATCGCCGGCCGCGTCGGCGGCGTGGTCGGTGTGGACGGCGTTCGGGTGCGGCCGGTCGGCGACAAGCTGTTCGTCGAGGTGGCCGTGGCGGTGAGCCGGACCCTGCCGCTCGACCGGGTCGGAGCCCTGAAGGAACAGATTGCCAAGGCGATCCGCACGGAGTTGCCGCGCGCCGAGGTCGGCGTCGATGCAGCGCCTCGCGCGCTCGACGATGAGACCGTGCAGGAGCGTGTCATGGTCATCGCGCGCAACCAGGCGCTCGCGGTGCACCACGTCACCGTGCATGACATCCGGGGCCAGCGCTCCGTCTCGCTCGATCTCGAGGTCGACCGCAAGCTCGCGCTGGGCGCGGCCCACGACATCGCCGACAAGCTGGAGGCGGCGCTGCGGGAAGAACTCGGGCCGGGCGTCGAGGTCGAGACCCACATCGAGCCGCTGCAGCCGCCGGAGGCCGCCGGCCGCGAAGCGCCGCTGGAGCGGGTGCGCGCCGTCGAAATGACGCTCGCCGAGATCGCAGCCGAGGCCGGGATGGTCCGCGACGTGCACAACGTGCGGGTCCGCGAAACCGACGAAGGCGAGATCGTCAACTTCCACTGCCGCTTCGATCCCGCGCTCGCGGTGCAGGTGGTGCATGAGAAGGTGGATGAGGTCGAGCGTGTGCTGCGCCGCCGGTCGCCCTCGATCAAGCGGGTGATCGGTCACGCCGAGCCGAGCCGGAACTGATACTCAGAAACGCAAGGCGCGCGCGCACCCTCGCAGGTACACGCGCGCCAAAAACAGTCCTTCGAGACGGCGGGCTTAGATTCCCGCCTCCTGGAACACCTTGGTCAGATTCGCTGTCTCGTCGCGAATGATCTTGTCCATCTCAGCCGGCGTGTCGGTTATCGGAATGACGAACTGCGCCTTCATCTTGGCATTCACGTCGGCGCTCTTGATTGAGGCCACCACGTCGCGATTGATCTTCTCGACGATGTCGCGCGGCACGCCCACCGGCGCCAGCATGCCGAACCAGGAATCATAGACGAACGGCAGCCCGGCTTCGGTGAAGGTCGGAGTGTTCGGCATGTCCGGGATGCGTTTGGCGGTGGCCGAGGCGATGGCCGTCACTTTGCCGGCCTCCGCCAGTTCCTTGGAGAGGTTGACCGGCGCGAAATACATGTGTGCGTCGCCGCGAATGACTGCCGTGACCGCATCAGGCGCGCTCTTGAACGGCACATGCTGGATGTTGATTCCGGCCGCCTTGCGGAATAGCGCACCGGCGATGAACGTCGTGCTGGCGAGGCCGGGCGAGGAGAAATTGAGCGTTCCGGGCTTGTCCTTGGCGAGTGCGATTACCTCTTTGAGGTTCTTGGCGGGCGTGCCGGGATGGAAGATCAGGTAAAGCGGCACGTTGCAAACCCGGGTGATGCCGGCAAAATCCTTCACTGCGTCAAACGGAGCGGTCTTGCTGACAAGGTTGGATACCGTGTGACCGTTCGACGTCAGCAGCAGCGTGTGGCCATCGGGCGCCGCCTTGGCGACCCCCGCCGTCCCGGCAATTCCGGGCCGGTTTTCAACCAGCACCTGCTGGTTCCAGCGCTTGCCCAGATCGTCGGCCAGGATGCGGGCCATGATGTCGGTCACGGAGCCCGCGCCGAACGGCACCACGATGGTCACGCGCTGGGTCGGGAAGTTCTGCGCCGACACCGGCGCGGTAAACGCGATGCAGCCCGCAATCATGGCCGCCGCGCCAAACACGAAACTCAGAATCCGCTTCATCGCTTTCCTCCTCAGGTCGATCATTTTGCCAGTGCGGCGGCTTTTGCCGGCGCATTCGCCTTTTGGCTTGCCACCAGTTGGTCGAGACTACCACCAAAATCCTTGAGCATCACGGCAGCGGCATTGCGCCCCGGCCCACCCGAGATTGAGCCGCCGGGGTGGGTCGTCGAGCCGGTCTGATAGAGACCCGCGATGGGCATGCGATGCTGCGCCCAGCCGGGCGCCGGCCGCAAGGCCGCCGCCTGCGCCGCGTTCTGCGCACCCCCATGGCAGGAGCCGTGCCAGTTGTGCGGGTTCCGCCGCTCCAGATCGAGCGGGCTTTCCACCACCCGGGCCAAAATCTTGTCGTCGGTCAGGTTGGGCGAGAACTTCCGCAGCCAGTTCAGGTTTGCGTCCGCAACCTGGTGCTTGATGTCGTCCCAGTGCTGCGGCCCCTCCTTCAAATCGTAGGGCTGCATGCCGATGATCTTGATGGTGTGGTGGCCGGGCGGCGCCTGGGTGGGATCGCCAATCGTGGGCGAGACCGCGAGCAGCACCGGCTCATCGACATTCGCCACGCCGCGGGCGAAGTCGTAACCCATGCGCAGCGCCCGCGTCGGCTCCGACAGCATCGCGCAGGCGATCGGCGTGATATCGCCGCCGTCGCCCTTGAACGTCATCGGCACGCTGGTCGCGTAGTGCTGCACGAACAGCGTCGGGCCCCCTTGCCAGGTCTCCACACCATCGACGAAATCCTCGGCCCAGGCCTCGCGCGGCGCCATGTCGATCAGGTGCTTGATGTGGATGGTGGAAAGCACCGCTTTGCCGGCGCGGTAGGACGAGCCGTCGGCGCACTCGACCCCGACGCACTTGCCGTTCTCGACGATCAGGCCCTGCACCATCTTGTTGGTGAGCGCCACGCCGCCGTGGTCCTCGATCAGCCGCACCAGGATTTCCGTGAGCGCGCCCGAGCCGCCCTTGGGGATGCACCAGCTCCAGCGCTGCCGGCCCCACGCGAGCGAGTAGGCGTTCCGCCCGGTCATCGGCCATTCCGGCGGCGTCACGGTCTGGAATGCCATCCACAGCATGAAGCAGCGCGAATGATCGTCCTCGAAATTGTCGCGGATGATCTCCCAGGCCGACCGAGCCTGGCGGCGCAGCCACTTTTTCCCGTCCGGATGCTCGTTCAGCCGGTCGTTGATCGGCTTGCCGAAGCCGATCGGCGTGTAGGAGGCGGCGTCGAACAAGGGCTTGATCGCGTCGTATTCCGCGTACATGCGCCGGTAGGCGTCCGCATCCTTCTTCGAGAACTTGGCGAACTGCTCCACAGTCCGCTTGATGTCGTGGTACTGCGTGAGCCAACTGCCGTCGAGGAACGGCGCGTGGCAGACGATCTCGGGATGGATATATTCGAGCCCGTAGCCGGCGAGCCCCAGTTCGTCGTTCCGCATCATCGGGCTGTCCTGCAGAATGACATGCGCGGTGCCGCAGGAATCGTGGCGGAAGCCCGGCAGCGTCAGTTCCTCGGTGATGACATTGCCGCCGAGAATCGAACGGCCCTCCAGAACGAGGCAGCGGTAGCCTGCCTTGGACAGATAGGCCGCCGCCACCAGGCTGTTGTGGCCCGCGCCGGCCACGACGATGTCGAAGCGATCGGTCATTCCTCACCCTAACCCGCTCCCCGCGCCGCGGGGAGCGCAAAATAAAGGGCGGTCAGACCCGCTTGTCCGGCACGTTCGCGGCCTTGTAGGCGCGCTCCTGTGCCTGCCGGCCGAGCCGGGCGATACGGTTCATGTCGACACCGACGAGCTGGCCGTTGCGCTTCATCACCTTGCCGGCAATCAGCACGGTGTCGACGTTTTGCGGACCCATGCTGGTCACCACCGCGCCGACCGCGTTGTTCATCGGCATGACATTGAGCCGGTCGTGTCGCAGCATGACGATATCCGCCTCCTTGCCGGGCGTCAGCGTGCCGACCTTTTTCTCAAGGCCGTTGGCGCGCGCGCCCTCGATGGTCGCGAATTCCAGTACCTCGCGAGCCGTAAGGAACTTGCCGGCGTCCTTCTCGCCGCCGAGCCTTCGCGCCCACACCTCGTTCTTCTGCAGCGAGAAGACGGTGCGCATCTGCGTAAAGAAGTCGTTCGGCACCGAGGTTTCCACATCGACGCTGAGACTCGGCCGGATGCCGGTGTCGATGGCCTTCTGGGTCGGCGGATTGCCATGTCCCATCAAGGTCTCGACATAG
Source organism: Rhodoplanes serenus (assembly GCA_945861855.1). GTDB lineage: Bacteria > Pseudomonadota > Alphaproteobacteria > Rhizobiales > Xanthobacteraceae > Z2-YC6860. The sequence continues at coordinate 1,532 of CAMAWG010000078.1, read as the reverse complement.
CCCGCAATCGAAACCGTGCCGCCCGAATCCTTGATCAACTTCCACTCGGTGTCGTTGAGCGTGCAGCAGTGGATGTAGGTGGTGTCCGACTTCAACGGCTCGATGGCGTGCATCTTCTCCAGGAAGGCGCTCCGGCCGAACTCGCCCACCCCGACATGAATGGTGATGCGGGCGCCGACGTCGCGGGCCGCTTTCCAGATCGCCATGACCTCAGGCGGCGGGCCGCCGGGCGACGCCAGGAACAGCGTCGTCAACTGGTCGTCGCTGTTGAAATATTGCTTGCGCAGCCGCGCGATGTCGCCGGGGAATTTGTTTTTCGGCGCCTCCTTCCAGTTGCCCGACACGGTCTGCGGGGTTCCGTAGGCAAACGCTGCCCGCACGCCGGACTCTTGCAGTCCCTTGATGGCGGCGTCGGAGTGCTCCGGCGAGTTATGGATGTGCGACCAGTCCAGCACGGTCGTGACGCCGGCATCGATGCAGCCGAGCGCGCTGAGAAGATCGGCGGCGTAGACGTCGTCCGGCACGAAGTTCGCGCCGAATTTCCGCTGCACGACCTGGATGTAGTCCATCAGCGAGCCGTCCGGCAGCACGTTGCGCAGGAAGCCCTGCCACATGTGACGGTGGGTATCGACGAAGCCCGGCATCACGATGCACTTGGACGCATCGATCACCTGCGCGTTCGGCGCGCTGATGTTGGGCTTCACCGCGGAAATCTTCTTGCCTTCGATCAGCACGTCGGCCTGCTCGAAGTCGCCGACCGCGCGGTCGAGCGAGAGAACGCAGCCGCCCTTGAGCAGGATCGGCCGGCCGGATTGGGCGCGCGGCGCGGCCTGCGCTTCGCCAATCACGCCGGCGGCCAGCGCAGGAGCGGCCGCGACGCCCGCAGCCGTCGTGCGGAGGAACTGCCGGCGCGACAATCCATTTCTTGGCAGACAGCACGGGCAGCCTGAATTGAATGGATGCGTCATGGGAACCTCCCTGATGAGCGTTGTTGTTGCCGCTATACTATGCCTCCGCCTGTCCACGATCTAGCAACGTGACTCTGCCCACCAGCCCGGGCATAGATCGCGTCCCACTTCCGATGGGCCAAAACAAACCATATTGACCCCAACATGATGCGCACCGAAGAACCCCGTCCCGTCCGCCTTTCCGAATACCGCGCGCCCGATTGGCTGGTCGAGACCGTCGATCTCGACGTGAAGCTCAATCCGACACGCACGCCGGTGCGCGCCACGCTGAAGCTCAAGCCCAATCCAGCCGCCGGCGCCCCCGCCCCGCTGGTGTTCGACGGCGACGGGGTCACGCTCATTTCGCTGAAGATCGACGGAGTGCCGGTCGCGAGCGACGGTTATGTGGCCACGCCGGACAGCCTCACCATTGCGCAGCCGCCGCCCCGTCCTTTCACGCTGGAGATCGAGACGCTGGTCGATCCGCAGGCCAACACCCAGCTTTCGGGGCTCTACCGGTCGAGCGGCACCTATTGCACGCAATGCGAGGCCGAGGGTTTCCGGCGCATCACCTATTTCCCCGAC
>CAMAWG010000077.1 GCA_945861855.1 Rhodoplanes serenus | reverse complement strand
TGCGAAGCAATCCGGGTGGGGTCTTTGTGAACGTGAAGACCCCACCCCGAACCGCCAGACGGCGGTTCGACCCTCCCCACAACGGGGAGGGTAAGAAGTGGCTGAGGCAGCATTCGCGTATGTTCGAAATCTTCGGCATCCCATCGCAGGCGCTGTTCAGCCAGCTCTTGATCGGGCTGATCAACGGCTCGTTCTACGCGCTGCTCAGTCTCGGGCTCGCCGTCATTTTCGGTATGCTCAACATCATCAACTTCACCCACGGCGCCCAGTACATGCTGGGCGCCTTCGCGGCGTTCCTGCTGCTGCAGTACACCGGGATCGGCTACTGGCCGGCGCTGATCGTCGCGCCGGTCCTGGTCGGTCTGGTCGGCATGGCGATCGAGCGCACCATGCTGCAATGGCTCTACAAGCTCGATCATCTCTACGGGCTGCTTCTGACCTTTGGCCTCGCGCTCATCATCGAGGGCCTCGCCCGCAACTATTACGGCTCGGCGGGCCTGCCTTATCAGATGCCCGAGGCGCTGGTCGGCGGCTATGACCTCGGCTTCATGCGCCTGCCCATCTACCGCGCCTGGGTGATCGTGGCTTCGCTGGCGGTGTGCCTTGGAACCTGGTTCGTGATCGAGCGAACCAAGCTTGGCTCTTACCTCCGCGCGGCCACCGAGAACCCGACGCTGGTTCGCGCCTTCGGCATCAATGTGCCGCGCATGATCACGTTCACCTACGGCTTCGGCGTGGCGCTCGCGGCCTTCGCCGGCGTGATGGCGGCGCCGATCTACAACGTCAGCCCGCAGATGGGCTCGTCGCTGATCATCGTCGTGTTCGCCGTGGTGGTGATCGGCGGCATGGGCTCGATCATGGGTGCGATCGTGACGGGTTTCGGCCTCGGCGTGATCGAGGGGCTGACCAAGGTGTTCTTCCCGGAGGCCTCCAACACCGTGATCTTCGTCATCATGGCGATCGTGTTGCTGGTGCGTCCGGCCGGCCTGTTCGGACGGAGGGCGTGATGGAGCAGCCCGTCGCAGCGGCGACCGTGACCCCGCCGGCATCCTCATCGGCGCGCAACTGGAGCGAGCCGCTGGCCTTCGCCATCATGGTGGCGGCGCTCGTCATTGCGCCGCTCTACATCTATCCGATGTTCCTGATGCAGGCCTTGTGCTTCGCGCTGTTCGCCTGCGCCTTCAATCTCCTGATCGGCTACGGCGGCCTTCTGTCGTTCGGCCACGCGCTCTACTTCGGCTGGGCGAGTTATCTCGCCGCACATTCCGCAAAGGTCTGGGGCTTCCCGCCGGAGCTTGCGATCCTCACCGGCACGCTCACCGCCGCTGTGCTTGGGTTGGTGGCGGGGTCGCTGGCGATCCGCAGGCAGGGCATCTACTTCGCCATGATCACGCTGGCGCTGGCGCAGATGATGTTCTTCTTCGCCCTGCAAATGAAGTTCACCGGCGGTGAGGACGGCATCCAGGCGGTGCCGCGCGGCCGGCTGTTCGGCCTGATCGATCTCGCCGATCAGTTCAACATGTACGTCACGGTGCTGCTGATCTTCCTCGCAGGCTTCCTTCTGATCTACCGCATTATCCATTCGCCGTTCGGGGAGGTGCTGAAAGCCATCCGCGAGAACGAGCCGCGTGCGATCTCGCTGGGCTACAAGACCGATCGCTACAAGCTCCTGGCCTTCGTGCTGTCGGCGACGCTGGCCGGCGTCGCCGGCTCGACCAAGGCGATCGTGTTGCAGATCGCCTCGCTCACCGACGTCGACTGGCCGATGTCGGGCGAGGTGGTGTTGATGGCGCTGGTCGGCGGGCTCGGCACGGTGTTCGGGCCGGTCGCGGGCGCCTTTGTCATCATCGCCATGCAGACCTATCTGGCGCAGGTCGGGCAATGGGTGACGGTGATCCAGGGCGTGATCTTCGTGGTCTGCGTGCTTCTGTTCCGGCGCGGCATCATCGGCGAGTTGGCGGCGTATCTGCGGATCAAGCTGTGACGGACCTATGAGAACGACAGTTGAGATTAGCGACGAATTGCTCGCCAAGGCACGGGCCATCACGGGAGTGGAAGACACGTCGGCCGTGATTCATCTTGCGCTGAAGGCTCTAATCGAGCGAGAAGCGGCACGTCGGCTGGCGCGTATGGGAGGTAGCCAGCCTAATTTGACGGTGCCGCCACGCCGGAGGCCCACCTAGGCGATTTTGAACAACGGTTCGATCAACAATCACGAGGAAACGCCCATGAGTGCAGAAGCCCGTCTCAAACAGCTTGGCCTGACGCTGCCAACGGTGCCGGCGCCGGTTGCGAACTATCTGCCCTACCGCATCGCCGGAAACCTTCTGTTCCTGGCCGGGCAGGGGCCGCGCGACGCAAGCGGCAACCTGATGACGGGCAAGGTCGGCAGCGAGGTGACGGTCGAGGAAGGCTACAAGCGCGCCCGCATCGTCGGGCTGCAGCTTCTCTCCACCATGAAGCTGGCGGTGGGCTCGCTCGACCGCATCGACACCGTGCTGAAGATGCTCTGCATGGTCAACGCCGTGCCGGACTTCAAGGATCATCCCAAGGTCGCCAACGGCATGTCCGATCTGTTCGTCGAGGTGTTCGGCGAGAACGGCAAGCATGGCCGCTCGGCGGTCGGCATGGGCTCGCTGCCCGGCCAGATCTCCGTGGAGATCGAGGGGGTCATCTCCATCAAACCTTAGGCACGATGCCTGAAGGGAATTGGCATGGTTCCCACAGGCTCGGGTGCGCCAATGTGAAGCCTATCTATTGGCCGCGAATGAGCGCACAGTGCCTGATGAGCACAACAATGATGAATTATGCGCTCGGCGGCATTGTCGTCGTCGGCGCTCTCGCCGTCACCCTGGCGTTTCTCGTCTGGTAGCTGCGAAACCTTCGATCCAATGAAAATGCGCGGGTCAGGCCCGCGCATCATGTGGAAGGCCGATTTCCAGCAACTGGAAGTCGGTTCAAGTCTATTGGCTAGCCCGCAACCGCCGCCTTCGGCTTGACCTTGAAGAGCTGGAAGCCCTCGCCGGCGATCGCCTTCTCGATGACATCGCGCTTGACGTTGAACGGCGGATCCTTGTCGGCGCGGATCACGCCGATGGCGTGCCACGGGCCGAACTGCGACGGCAGCTTCTGGCCTCCAGCTTCGCCCGCGAACGCGCGCAACGCGCTGTTGGCTTGCGACTTGAAGATGAAGATGCGCATGACCGTCCACCCTTTGGTTTGAAGAGCCGCCGCCCCGAAAGGCGGCGACTCCCATTCATGACTTCGAAATCACGCGAGCTCGATCGTGCCGACGGCGGTCTTGCCGCTGCGCGGATCGTTCTGGGTGTCGAACTTCACCTTCTGGCCTTCGCGCAAGCCCTGGATGCCGGCGCGCTCGAGCGCGGTGGCGTGGACGAACACGTCCTTCTCGCCGTTGTCCGGCTGAATGAAGCCAAAGCCTTTTTGGTCGTTGTAGAACTTAACGGTCCCGGTATTCATCGAAATAGCCTTTCGTTTGCGTGTGCACGTGGGATGTGGCGCACGGGTGTCGTGGCCATCGTCCCATTTCGTCGATTTTGGAGAGAGGCTGAAACGTGCGCCCGCAAATGACGTGGCGAAGCGGCCCAGGTAGTCCGGCCAAATATCGATAGTGGGAAATAGGCGCTATTGCCGCCAATTGCAAGGATTTGCCCCGCCGGGCGGGCCTCGCTAACCGCAACAGGCGGCGTTAGGATGGCAAATGGCCGCTTTTGACTACAACGCGCCGGCCGATCTCTTTCCGGCGCGCAGCAAGACAGGCCGCCGCCCGGTTGGCTATCGCCGCTTTGGCACCGCGGCGGAGGCCATCCGGTTCGCGGTCGAGCAGATGCCCCTCGAATTCCTCGACGGGACGATCCTCGAAGTCAAAAGTGTCAGGGTGGATGGGGCAGGCATCCGGAATCTGTATGCAAGTGTCGATTATCCATTGGCCAGAATTTCGCGCTGACGCGCGCGGCGCGGCGGCCCTGTCGTTGAAGCCGCAGCCATGAACCGACCCATTCCCGCGCAGGTGTCCAAGCCTTCCGCCGTGGCCGGGGCGGCCGACGCGCGCATCCTGCGCATCGAGACCATTCCGCTCAAGGTCAAGCTCGATCGCACCGTGATCGGGTCGAACCTGAAATTCACCCACCGCTGCGCCATCGTCACCCGCATCACCACCGACGCCGGCGTCGTCGGCGAATGCTTCAACGGCAGCGACGACGAGCTGCAAGGCGCGATCATGCGCGTCATCGCCGACGAGATGACGCCGAAGCTGATCGGCCGCCGCGTCATGGCGATCGACGAGGCCTGGGACATCACCCGCGCCTCGACCGAGCCGTTCCAGCGCGACCGGCGTATCGCGCTCCGCGCCCAGGCCTGCATCGACAGCGCGCTGCACGACGCCATAGGCAAGCTCGCGGGTCTGCCGCTGCATGTGTTGTGGGGCAGCGCGCTGACCGAGGTGCCGCTGATCGTGCTTGGCGGCTACTACCGCGACCGGAACGAGATCGAGGAACTGGCCGAGGAGGTGACCGGGCTCAAGGCTGCGGGCGCCGGCGGCATCAAGCTCAAGGTCGGCGGCCGCACCCCCGCGGAGGATGCTGCGCGCGCAGAGGCGGCGCGGCGCGCCGGCGGCGACGACTTCGTGCTGGCCTGCGACGCCAACCAGGGCTGGACCCGCGCCGAGGCGATCGAGTTTGCCCGTCGCGTTGTAGACCTGGACCTGCGGTGGTTCGAGGAGCCCTGCAAATGGGACAACGACCGCGCCGACATGGCGGCGGTGCGCGCGGCGACCGGCCTCGCCATCTCGGCCGGGCAGAGCGAGCTTTCGCGCTTCGGCTGCCGCGACCTGATGGCGGCGGGCGCCATCGACATCTGTAATTTCGACGCGAGCTGGGGCGGCGGCCCGACCGAGTGGCGCCGGGTGGCGGCGCTGGCGCAAAGCTTCAACGTCGGCGTTGCCCAGCACATCGAGCCGCAGATCGGCGCCATGCTGGTGGCAGGCGCCCCCAATGGAACCTTCGCCGAGATGCTGCTGACCTGGCGCGATCCGTTTTTCGACAAGCTGATCGCCGGCCAGAAGCCGTTCCGCCGCGGAAAATATCCGCTGCCGGACCGGCCGGGCTGGGGCTGGTCCTTCGACCCCGATTATCTCGACTTCGCGCGCCGCAGGGATTGAGCGCAACCCCGGCTGCCGCCTTCCGAATTTCCAGTCCTCGATCGGTCATGAAAACAGCCGCGCAAGCCGCGCGGCTATGTCCGGTTTCGCGCATTGCGCCGACGCGATGTGAACAAGCCTGTGAATAAGCCTTGTAGGGCCTGTGACTTGGAAATTGCCGCGTTGTCCGCGCGCGAATCGCAGCTAACGATTGCACCGTCGCCTGTGCGGCGGTCGGCGGATCGATCATGACAGATCCATTCACGTGCCCCATCCCGCAGGCTGCGGAGGCACCGCTCACCATGCGTCAAGCCGCTCGCAAATGGGAACTCGTCGCGCTGAAATGGCGCAACCTCGCCGAGCAGCGGCGCGCCCACCACGTCGATCTCTACAAGAGCGGGCGCTGGAAGCACTACTACACCGACGAGGAGTTCGTGGCGCAGATGCGCGACGCCAACGCCATCGCGCTGCGCTGGGCCCTGATCGCGCCCCTGCCCGAGGAGCGCATGGCGCCGGCCGAAACCGAGCAGGCCGTCGAAATCGAGCAGTCCCGGGCGGCCTGAATCTCGCGCTGTCATGCCCCGCGCATGAGCAGCATCCGGTATCCGCAAGCTCTCGCGAGCTACGCGGTCTTATGCCATTGATATGCCGGGGTTACTGGATCGCCCGCTTGCGCGGGCGATGACAGGCGAGGTGTGGAATGGCGTCACAGGCAAATGGCTCGGAACAGAAAATCCTCGACTGGCTTGGCCTCCAGCGCGACGCCATGCTGGCGCTGCTCGAAACGCTGGTGAACACCGATAGCGGCTCCTACGACAAGCCGGGCGTCGATGCGGTCGGCGGTCACATCCGTGAATTTCTCAAAAGCCACGGCATCGCCACCGAGGTCACGCCGGACGGAACATTCGGCGACGCCATCTCCGCGACCGTCGGCCAGGATGCGCCGCCGTTCGCCAACCGGCCGATCCTGCTGATGGGCCACCGCGACACCGTGTTTCCCAAGGGCGAGCCGACGCGGCGGCCGTTCAAGATCGAGGGCGACCGCGCCTACGGGCCGGGCGTGGCCGACATGAAGTCGGGCCTCGTCATGAACTGCTTCGTGCTGGCCGCGATCAAGAAGTTCGGCGGCGCGCCGGCGCCGGTGACGGCGCTGTTCACCGGCGACGAGGAGATCGGCTCGCCGTTCTCGCGCCCGGTGATTGAGCAGCACGCCCGCGCGGCGCGGGTCTGCTTCAACTCCGAGCCGGGGCGCGCCAGCGGCGCCGCGGTGACCGGCCGCAAGGGCTGCCTGTTTATCCGCTTCGAGATCACAGGCAAGGCCGCGCACTCAGGCGCCAACTTCGAAATGGGCATCAGCGCCATCAACGAGCTGGCGCACAAGACGCTGGCGCTGCATGCGCTGAGCGATCCGAAGAACGGCATCACGCTCAACGTCGGCGTCATTTCCGGCGGCCAGACCGTCAACACGGTGGCGCCGTGGGCCAAGGGCGAGGTCGATCTGCGCTTCATCACGCCGGCCCAGCGCAATGCCACCTTGGCCAAGGTCGAGGAGATCATGGCGAAGAGCTATGTGCCGGGAACGAGCGCCAAGATCGAGATCAACGGCGAGTTCGTGCCGCTCGTGGAGAATGCCGAGGGCAAGGCGCTGTTCGAGCACTATGCGGCCGGATTGCGTGAGCTTGGCACGAGCGAGACGACCGCGCTGTTCACCGGCGGCTGCGCCGATTCCGGATTTGCCGCGGCGACCGGCACGCCGACGATCTGCGCCGTCGGCCCGGTCGGCGGCCGCGTCCATTCGCCCGACGAATACCTCGAGGTCGACACGATGACGCCGCGCGCTCAGGCGCTCGCGCTTGCCGTGCTGCGGCTACCGTAGAGCATGATCCCGAAAAGTGGGAACCGGTTTCCCGCCTTCGCGAAGCACGCTTCGGCGGGCGAAGGAAGGTCGGACAAGATCATGCTCAAGAAAAAAGCTCCATGATACCTTGGGTCCTCCTTGATACGGCCCAGGTGCCCGGCGGCGGCGGCGAACTGCGCCTCAAGCGGCGCGGCGCCGAATTCGCGATCATGCTCGGCACCGAAGAGCTGATGAACAGCCGTCTCAGCGGATCGGAGCAGGCGCTGGCGACCATCGCCTGTGAGAGAATCCGCGACCGCAAGGCGCCGCGGATCCTGATCGGCGGGCTGGGGATGGGCTTCACGCTGCGCGCTGCCCTTGCCGCACTCGGACCGGACGCCCGGATCGTGGTCGCTGAGCTCGTGCCCGCGGTCGTGACATGGGCCAGGGGCCCGATGGCGGAGGTGTTCGGCACGAGCCTGACCGACCCGCGCGTCGGCATCTACGAGTCCGACGTCGGCCAACTGATCCGGGCCGACGCCTCGGCCTACGACGCGATCATGCTCGACGTCGACAACGGTCCCGAGGGGCTGACCCGCAAGGCCAACGATGCGCTGTATGACCTGAAAGGCTTGAGCGCGGCCCGCGCGGCGCTGCGGCCGGGCGGCGTGCTGGCGGTGTGGTCGTCGGGCCCGAATCCGAAATTCACCTGGCGCCTCGGCAAGGCCGGTTTCGGCGTGGAAGAGGTCCGGGCGCGCGCCAACGGCGCGCGCGGCGGCGCGCGGCACGTCATCTGGATCGCCACCCGCACGTAGCCGGGCCGGCCAATGCGGCTTGTCGCACTTGCCGCGTGCACCGCCGTCTCTATGATCCCCTCGACCCTTCAGCGCTTCACTCAAGGAAACTCATGTCCAGTCTGTTCTCGCCCATCAAGCTCGGCTCGGTCGAGCTTTCCAACCGCATCGTCGTCGCGCCGATGTGCCAGTACAGCGCCGACGACGGTTCGGCCAACGACTGGCATCTCGGCCATCTCGGCATGCTGGCCAATTCCGGCGCGGGCCTGGTGATCGTCGAGGCGACGCATGTGATGCGCCACGGCCGCATCACCCACGGCTGCATGGGGCTCTATTCCGACGACAACGAGGCGGCGCTCGCTCGCGTGGTCGCCCATTGCCGGCGGGCGGGCACCGCCAAGCTCGGCATCCAGATCGCGCATGCCGGCCGCAAGGCCTCCTCGCAGCGGCCGTGGGAGGGCGGCGGCGCGCTCAAGGCCGGAGAGGACCCGTGGGAGACGCTCGCGCCGTCGCCGTTGCCGTTTGGCCCGAACTGGCATGTGCCGCGCGTCGCGACCTTGGACGACATTACCCGCGTGCGTGAGGCGTTCGTGAATTCGGCCAAGCGCGCGGTGCGAATAGGCTTCGACGCCATCGAGTTGCACTACGCCCACGGCTATCTCGCGCATTCGTTCCTGTCGCCTGTTTCCAACCACCGCACCGACCCATATGGCGGCTCCCTGGAGAACCGCATGCGCTTCGGCCGCGAGATCGCGCAAGCCGTGCGCGCGGTGGTGCCGAAGACCATTGCGCTCGGCGCTCGCATCACCGGCAACGACTGGCGGGAAGCGGAAGGGCTCTCGACCGACGACGCGGTCGCCTATTCCAAGGCGCTTAAGGCCGATGGTCTCGACTATATCGACGTGTCGTCGGGCGGCATCACCGCGGACACCCGCAACCCGACCGGGCCGGGCTACAACGTGCCGATCGCCGAGCGGGTGAAGCGCGAGGCGGGCGTCGCCACCCGCGTGGTGGGCTTGATCACCACGCCGGCGCAGGCCGAGGCGATCGTGTCGGAGGGCAAGGCCGACATGGTGGCGATGGCGCGCGCCATGCTCGACGATCCGCGCTGGGGCTGGCACGCGGCGGTCGCGCTCGGCGCCGAAGTGCCGCGCGTGCCGCAGTATCTGCGCGCCGGCCCGAAGCTCTGGGCGCCCGCCGCGCAACGCCGGGCCTAGGCCAGCGCAATGCGCAATCTCGCCATCGACGCCGAGCGGCTGTGGGGCGAGATCATGGAGACCGCCGCCATCGGCGGCACGCCGAAGGGCGGCGTCTGCCGGTTGACGCTGACCGATCTCGACCGGCAGGTCCGCGACTGGTTCAAGGCGCGCGCGGAGGAGCTTGGCTGCCGCGTCACCGTCGATGACATGGGCGCGATGTTCGCGCGCCGCGAGGGCACGGCGAACGTGCCGCCGATCGCGTTCGGCAGCCATCTCGACACCCAGCCGACCGGGGGAAAGTTCGACGGTGTGCTGGGCGTGCTGGCCGCCCTTGAGACGCTGCGTACGCTGGTCGAGGCCGGCTACGAAACCTACGCGCCGATCGAGGTGGTGAACTGGACCAACGAGGAGGGCTCGCGCTTTGCGCCGGCGATGGTGTCCTCGGGCGTGTTCGCCAAGGTGATCGAGAAGGACTGGGCGCAATCGCGGCAGGACCGCGACGGGATGACCTTCGCTGCGGCGCTGGACGCGATCGGCTATCGCGGCAAGGAGCGCTGCGGCGAGCACCCGCTGTCGGCGTTCTTCGAGCTGCACATCGAGCAGGGGCCGATCCTGGAGGCCGAGGGCAAGGACATCGGCGTCGTCACCGGCGTGCAGGCGATGCGCTGGTACGAGGTGACGATCGCTGGTCAGGACGCGCACACCGGCGCCACGCCGATGCATCTGCGCAAGAATGCGTTGCTGGGCGCCGCACGGATGGTCGATGCGGTTGATGCGGTCGGGCGGATGCATCCGCCGGGCGTCGCCACGGTCGGCCGGATCGAGAACCGGCCGAACTCGCCCAACGTCGTGCCGGGCGAGGTGTTCTTCATGATCGATCTCCGCCATCCCGACGGCGCTGCGCTCGACGAAATGGAAAAGGGCGTCCGCGCCGCGCTGCCCGAAGTCTGCGCGCCGCTCGGCCTGACCTTCACCGAGCAGCGCATCTGGGAACAGCCCGCCGTGCGCTTCAATGCGGACTGCGTAGCGGCGGTGCGGCGCGCAGCCGAACTTTCGGGATATTCGGCGCGCGACGTCGTCTCCGGCGCAGGCCACGACGCGGCCTATATTTCGCGCGTCGCGCCGTCGGCCATGATCTTTATTCCCTGCCTCGGCGGCATCAGCCACAACGAGGCGGAGTTCTCCTCCAAGGAGCAGTGCGCCAAAGGTGCGCAGGTGCTGCTGCAGGCGGTGCTGGATTGCGACCGGCAGCTTGCGGAGCGCGGCGGGTCCGGAAAGGACGCCCGCTAGTGGACCTCTTCGTCTTTCTGGCGGTGCTGCTGGCCGCCGCCTGCCATGCCGGTTGGAACGCCAGCATCAAGCGCACGCTCGACCCGCTGGCGACCACGGTGCTGATCGCGATCGGCGCGGGCCTCGTCGCGCTGCCGGCCATTCCGTTCACCGGCTGGCCCGAGCCCGCCTCGTGGCCCTGGCTGATCGCCTCGATCGTCATCCACCTGTTCTATTTCGCGGGCCTGATCGAGAGCTATCGCACCGGCGACATGGGGCAGGTCTATCCGATCGCGCGGGGCGCTGCCCCTTTGATGACCGCGACCATGACGACGATTTTCGTCGGCGAGCGGCTCGGGTTCTACGACTGGGGCGGCATCGTGCTGCTGGCAGCCGGCGTGCTGCTGATCTCGCTGCGCGGCGGCCGCGATCTGACCAAGCTCGACCGCACGGCTGTGGGCTTCGCCTTGTTCACCGCGGTGACGATCTGCGCCTATTCGGTGGTCGATGGCATCGGCGCGCGGGCGGCCGGGCCCGGCAAGGCCACGGCCTATTCGACGGTGCTGTTCGTCGGCATTGCGCCTGTGGTGGTGGCCTATGCGCTGGTCCGGCGCGGATACGCGGTGTTGCCGCAGATGGTGCCGTTCTGGAAGATCGGGCTCGGCGGCGGCGCACTCGCCGTCATCTCCTACAGCATCGCGATCTGGGCGATGACGGTGGCGCCGATCGCCATCGTCGCGGCGCTGCGCGAAACGAGCGTGCTGTTCGGCGCGCTGATCGCCGTGGTGATTCTGAAAGAGCCGCTGCGCCCGGCGCGAGTCGCCGCGGCGCTGATGATCGTCTGCGGATTGATGCTGTTGCGCGTCGCATGACCCCTAATCGCGCGGCGCATAGCCGTAGCGGCGGGCCAGCGTGGCGGGCTCGACACCCAGCCAATATTCGAGCCGGAGCCGCCACATCAAAAGGATCATGCGGATCGCGCCGCGTTCGTCGAAGCGCCGCCCCGAGCTGATCACGCGCGCGGCGAGGCAGAGCGGCCGGCTGATGCGCTTGAGGTGCGCAGACAGCGCCACGTCCTCCATCAGCGGAATCTCGGGAAAGCGGCCGGCGGCGTCGAACGCGGCGCGCGTAACGAACATCGCCTGATCGCCGGTGGCGACGTGGGTGATCATCGAGCGCCAGTTCATGAAGCCCGAGACCACGGGGAGCCACGGGCTCCGGCCTTCGATCCGCACGTCGAAGCGGCCCCACTGCCATGTGGTGTCGCGCAGGCCCTCCAGCACCAGTGTGTCGGCCTCCGGCGGCAGCGACGTGTCGGCGTGCAGGAACAACAGCACCTCGCCGCGCGCCACAGTGGCGCCCGCGTTCATCTGCGCGCCCCGCCCGCGCGGCGCGGCGATGATCCGGTCGGCGAGCGGGCGGGCAATGTCTAGGGTGCGGTCGCTGCTGCCGCCGTCGGCGACGATCACCTCGGCGCCGCGCGCCCGGAACGGCGCCAGCGCCGCGAGCGCCGCGCCGATGCGGGCCTCCTCGTCGAGAACGGGAACGATGATGGAGAGGAAGGGCATCCGGGCAATGCTGCGGCGGCTATTCCGCCGCCTCTTTCAGCGCGCCGCCGCAGCTCGACCCTTGGCCTGCGGTGCAGCCGAAGCAGTGGCCGGCAACGCGGATCGGATTGTCGTTGAGATCGTCGTCGAGAAGCTCGGAGAGATGCAAGCGATCCTGTGCGCCGCGCTTGAGCGGCAGGTCAAGCATCTGGTTGAAGTCGCAATCGTACACGAAGCCGCGCCAGTCGATCGAGATGAGATTGCGGCACATCACGCCGTCGAGATTCGCGTCGAGATGGGCGTGCCGGAGCGTGTCCAGGTAGGAATCGAATTCGCCCTTGGAAATCAGCGTCGAGCCGAACCGCTGGATCGGCATGTTGGCGAGCGTGTAGAGCCGGTTGAACGCGACGCCGTGGTTGTCGCCCAGCACGCGCTTGTAGTCGGCTTCGAGCGCCGCTTGCGGCGGCGGCAGCGAGGGCCCCTGCGGGTTGTAGACGAGATTGAGCGTGAGCCCCGAGCCGTCGCGGCCGTAGCCCAGCGCGTTCAATCGCTGCAGGCCCCGAATGGACGCGTCGAACACGCCCTTGCCGCGCTGGCGGGTGACGTTGTCCTCCAGATAGCACGGCATCGAGGCCACGATCTCGACCTGCTCGCGGGCGAGAAACGCGGCCAGATCCTCCTGGCCTTCCACTTCGAGGATGGTGAGGTTGCAGCGGTCGATCACCCGCACGCCCATCGCCCGCGCGGCCCTCACCATGCGGCGGAAATGCGGGTTGAGCTCCGGCGCGCCGCCGGTAATGTCCAGCGTGGAAAGGCGCCGCCGCTCCAAGAATGCGAGTGCCACATCGGCCACCTCGCCACTCATCTCCTCGGTGCGGTGGGGACTCGCGCCCACATGGCAATGCACGCAGGACTGGTTGCACCGATAGCCGACGTTGACCTGCAGCGTGTCGAGCCGGCCGCGGCGGATGGCGGGGAAGGGTATCTTTTCGAGCAGAGGCAGGGTGTCGTGCATGCGGGCAATGTGGCAGAGGCGGGCGCCGCCGTCACCTCAGGCCATTGCAATTTGCCGCGACGCGGAGGGCTACCGCGTCGATGCCGGCGCCGCCGTCGCCGTCTCGCGCGGCCAGCCGATGTGGCCGAAGCCCGGCAGCTTGATGCCGGGATTGCGCAGGTCGAGGCCGGCAACGAGGCCGAGGAAGTTCATCTCCACGCCCTCGACCCAGCCGAGCTTGACGCCCAGCACGCCCCACAGGCTCGCCTCGACGCCGGTGCGGCTGTCGGTCAGGCCGGCGTAGGGCAGGGGGCGGAAGTCGCGGCCGACCGCATTCGCCGGCAGGATCGTCTCGGCTTCGGGAATCGCGCGCAGCACGGTTGCGACGAAGGTGTTGCTGTTCGGCCCCGGCCACATTCGGTAATCGCCAGCGTTGGCGTAATTGTAGCTCTTGATCGCCGCCTCGATCTTCGGGATCGCCTTTGCGGCCGCCTCGCCACGGAGGTCGGCCACGACCTGAGGCACGTTGCCGTACCAGCGGCCATCGGGGTCGCGGAAGTTGCTCCGCACCGGATCGCCCCAGCCGACCACGTCGTAGCGCCGCCAGGCCTTGCCGTTCTCGGGTTTGAACACGACCCAGGAGTGCACCGAAAACACGCCCTTCCAGCCGCCGGTGCGGCCGGACATGATCAACACGCGCGCCTCGGGCTCGGCCGAGGCGGCAGGCAGGCTCCCGGTCGACGACCAGTCGGCGGTGCGCCAGCTTCCCGACCCGCCCTCATAGGCATAGAGCGCGGCGCGGGCGGCGATCGGCAGGAGAAACAGGGCGAGGAGCGACAGCACGATGGTCTTTCGGCGGGTGCGGCGGGGAGGCGTTGTGGGAGTATCCATGGCAATTCAATTATAAATGGTTCGCGACGCAATCGTGGCAAGTAACGGTTCTGCGACATTAACAATGAGTAATCCAATCCTGGTCGAGGTTCTGCGCGGAACGCTGGTGGAAAGCCGGCATTCCGGGGCCGTCGCGGTGGTCGATACCGGCGGCAGGCGTGTGCTGGCGCTGGGCGACGTCGAGCGCCCGGTCTATCCGCGCTCGGCGGTGAAGGCGTTGCAGGCGCTGCCGCTCGTCGAAAGCGGCGCCGCCGACCGCTATGGCCTCGGCCCCGAGGAACTGGCGCTGGCCTGCGCGTCGCACTCGGGCGAACCCGGCCACGTGGCGACCGCGGCCCGCATGCTCGCGCTCGCGGGGCTGGACGAGGGCGCGCTCCGATGCGGCGCGCACTGGCCGATCCACCAGCCCTCCGCGCATGCGCTCGCCCGCGGCGGCGGCACGGCGAGCACGCTTCACAACAACTGCTCGGGCAAGCACGCGGGCTTCCTGTGCATGGCCTGTTCGATCGGCGCGGAGCCCGCGCACTACCTTCAGCCGGCGCATCCGGTGCAGCGCGCGGTCAAGGCCACGCTCGAGGCGCTGACCGGGACGGTGATCTCGCAGGATGTCTGCGCGGTCGATGGCTGCTCGGCGCCGACCTGGGCGGTGCCGCTCGCGGCGCTGGCGCGAGGCTTCGCACGCTTCGGCACCGGCGCGGGCATGACGCCCGAGCGCGCCAAGGCCGCGGCGCGGCTGCGCGAAGCCTGCGCCGCGCATCCTTGGCACGTCGCAGGCACGGGGCGCTTCTGCACCGGGATCATGGAGCGATTCCGGGAGCGCGCGTTCGTGAAGACCGGCGCCGAGGGCGTCTATTGCGCGGCGCTGCCGGAGCAGGGGCTCGGAATCGCGGTGAAATGTGACGACGGCGGAGGCCGCGCCGCCGAGGTGATGATGGCAGCGACACTCAAGCGCTTTCTTCCGGTGAGCCTGGACACGCTGACGCTGGAGCCGCTAGTGCGGCCGTCATTACGCAATTGGAATGGCGTGGCGGTCGGCGCGATCAGACCGACCGAATTGCTCACGGCGTGAGCCGGATTGCGGGAGCGGCGATGCTCTCGATCGTCACGTTGATGCAGGCAGGCTTGCCGCTGGCGAGCGCGCGCTCGATGGCGGCGGGGAGGTCGGCGGCGCGCTCGACGTACTCGCCGTGGCCGCCCAGCGCCGCCGCCACCCGGTCGTAGCGCGCCGGCAGAAGCTCGCAGCCGTGCATGCGGTTGGCGCCATAGTCGCGGCGCTGGATTTCGCTCTCGGCGTTCCAGCGCGCGTCGTTGCCGAGCACCGCGACGAAAGGCAGACCGCGCCGCGCCGCGGTCTCGAACTCGGAGATGTGGAAGCCGATGGTGCCGTCGCCCAGCACCGCGAACACCGGCGCCTTGGGCTCGATCATCCGCGCCGCCAGCGCAAACGACAGCGCGCTGCCGATCGAGCCGGTGACGCCGTTGACCAGGCGGCGGCGGACCGGAAGCATGCTCTGGCCCCATTGGGCGAATTCGCCGCCGTCGCAAATCAGCACGGTATCGGGATCGCGCTCGATGAAGGGGCGGAGCGTGCGGAAGACCTCGGCTGGGTGCAGGCGGCCCGCGGTTTTCGAGGCGATGCCGTCCCACGCCGCCGGCCGGCGGTCGAGCGCGGCGCGGGCTTGCGCGTGCCAATCGAGGCTCCGCACCAAGTGCCTTGCGGAGCGGGCCACCAGCGTCGCTGCCGCGCCTTGCGTGTCGGCGACGCAGCTGGCCAGCAGGCGGCCGCCCTTTTCCGCCCTGGCGCGCTCCACCAGCGCCTCGTCCGGATCGATCGCAATCAGGCGGACATCCGCATCGAACGCCTCGCCCGTCGCCCATTTGGTGGTGAAGTCGAGCGCCTTGCCGAGCAGCACGATCAGGTCGGCGCGCTTGATGACATCGGGGAAGGCGCCGAGCGTGGCGTCGGCTATGCCGCGCGGGCTTTCCATGATGACGGCGGGCGCCCCGGTCGCGGCTTCGAGGCGGGCGAGCAGGGCGCGGCCCTTGACCGTCGACATCTGCGGGCTGGCGATGATGAGAGGCCGCGCGGCGGCGGCAATAGCAGCCAGGATTTCGTCGGCGGCCGGGTCGGCCAGCGCGGCGCGCGGTCGCACGGCTCGCTCAGGCCATACGATCGCACTGTTGGCGATCCGCGCGTCGAGGAGGTCCGACGGCAAGCTCAGGTGCACCGGCCCGGGCCGTCCCGAGGTGGCGATGCGGATCGCTTCGCCGATGTCATGGCCGAGCATCTCCGTTGCGCTCGATGTCCACGACGCCTTGGTCACCGGCTCGGCCATGTCGGCTTGGCGAAGCTCCTGGAAGCCGCCGCGGCCGAGCTCCCAGGTCGCCGCGTGGCCGGACAGAAGCACCATCGGCGATTCCGCGCCGAGCGCAGTGAACAGCGCGCCGACGGCGTTGGCATGGCCGGGACCGCCGGTCACCAGCGCAATGCCGGCCTCGCCGGTCAGACGCCCATGGGCGTCGGCCATGTGGACGGCGGCGGCCTCGTGGCGGACGTGGACGAGATCGAGACCCACGTCCAGCGCCGCGTCGAAGATCGACATGATGTGATTGCCGGATAGCGTGAACACGCGCCGGCAGCCGAGGCGCTGCAGCGACTGGGCAACGATGTCGGCGCCGCGCAGCGTCTGGCTCATGTCCCTCACCCCTGGCGTCCAATCTACCGGCCGTCCGGCTGCGCGCCAGTCTGGCCTCGTTCTTGGGCGCAGGTCATTGATTTCAAAAGAATATTTTCGAGGGAACGAAGGGCCGGGTAACGCCGTTTTCTTGGCAGTACAGGGAGTTTTATCAGAGGAGATCCCCGATGAGTGACTTCCGGAATGACCCGAACTTTCGGCATGATGGTATGGACGACTACGACAACCGTGTGCAGTGGGGCGCCGTTGCGGTGATCCTGCTGCTGGTTGGTGGCCTGATCTTCGCCGCGGCCTACTCGGGCGGCGACCAGCAGACCGCGATGAACACCCCGCCGGCCCAGACGACCGGCTCGGGCTCGACAATGCCGATGCCGCCCCAGTAACGCAGGCATTGCCGACCGTTCAGCGGCATCAAGACAAAGCCCCGGCTTCGGCCGGGGCTTTTATTTATCGGCACGGCTCACGGGGGGATGAGCGGCTTGAAACGAATTGGTCACAACTTTTGGTGTATATTGGGTTGGTCCTTGCTTGGGGCGTTCCGTGCTGCAATTGCTCATTGCTTTTGGGATCGGCGCAGCGGCCGGTTACGGCATCCGCGATTGGATCTCACGCCGTCGGCGCCGGCGCATATCCCGGTTCTAGGCCACCTCGCGGTGGCCTCCCCAACTCCCTGATTTTTCAACTGGCCTGCGCCTGGTCTTCCGGTGGCCGCGCATTTGCGCTATCCCGGACTTCAAGGACATCGCGCCGTGGCTTCTGCCCCCGACATCGTCACTCTTGCCCGCAGGGTCCGCGACAGAGATCGCGCGACGCTCGCCCGCGCCATCACGCTGATCGAGAGCAAGCGCTCCGATCACCAGAACAAGGCGCACCAGCTCGTGCAGGAGCTGCTGCCGCAGACCGGCAACGCCATCCGCGTCGGCATCACCGGGGCGCCTGGCGTCGGCAAGTCGTCCACCATCGACGCGCTCGGCACCTATCTTACCGGCAAGGGCCACAAGGTCGCGGTGCTGGCGGTCGATCCGTCGTCGACCCGCACCGGCGGCTCGATCCTCGGCGACAAGACCCGCATGGCGCGGCTGGCGATCGACGACAACGCCTTCGTGCGCCCCTCGCCGTCGTCGGGCACGCTCGGCGGGGTCGCCGCCAAGACCCGCGAGACCATGCTGCTGTGCGAGGCGGCGGGCTTCGACGTCGTGCTGGTCGAGACCGTCGGCATCGGCCAGTCCGAGACCGCGGTCGCGGACATGACCGATTTCTTCCTCGCGTTGATGCTGTCAGGCGCCGGCGACGAGCTTCAGGGCATCAAGAAGGGCCTCGTCGAGCTCGCCGACATGATCGCGGTCAACAAGGCTGACGGCGACAACGTCAAGCGCGCCACCGCCGCCGCGGCCGAGTACCGCTCGGCGTTGCACATTCTCACCCCGCGCTCGGCGAACTGGACGCCGCCGGTGCTGACCTATTCGGCGCTGACCGAAAAGGGCATCGAAGAACTATGGGAACAGGTGCTGCTCCACCGCGAGCGCATGACGCAGTCGGGCGAGCGTGCCGCGATCAGGCGCCAGCAGCAGGTGAAATGGATGTGGTCGATGCTCGAAGACCGCGTGCTGAGCCGGCTCAAGTCGGACGCGAGTCTGCGCGCACGGCTGCCGCAGATCGAGGCTGCAGTCGCCGAAGGGCGGCTCGCAGCGACCTTGGCCGTGGCCGAAATCGCAGCAACACTCGGCATTTAGCGGCAGTTCCGGCCAAAGTTCCAAATTCACGAATGCTAAAGAAATTACACCTAGAGTTCGTGTGATTGGGCGAGCGCCGTGCCTTGGACTGAGCAGACGTCATGCAGCAGATTGCCGAAAAACGAAAAAATCTCCGTCGTTCGATCACTTACCCGGCCTTTATCGACCTCGGTGACAATGTTCCGGCGCGCGAATGCACCTTGTGCGACGCCTCCCAGGAGGGTGCGCAGATACAGGTCACCGAGCCGAACAGCCTGCCGAACGAATTCATTCTCGCGTTGAGTTCCGACGGCGCCGCGCGCCGCCGCTGCCGCGTCGTCTGGCGAACCGAAACGCAGATCGGGGTCGAGTTTCTCAAGGACGTCAAAAAGGACATCCGGCCCGCACGCGTGCCCGTGATGCGCCAAGGCGTTGCGGAGCCCCTCGACAAGGTCGATATCGACACGCTGACCCCGCGCTAATCGCTCTCTCCCATTGCGAGACACCGACGTCGTTAACGCTGCCGCGATCGGCCCGATCTGTGCCGTTGCGGCACGCTTTTCCTGGCCCGGGACTTGAACCGTGCTGCTCCGAGTTCGCATCGGAGCCGGATCATGGACATCAATCGCCGCCGCCTCATCGTCGTCTCCGCGCTCACGGGCGCCGTGCCGGCCGCAACCTTGGCCACTCCGGCGGCCGCCGCGCCGCTTTCCGCTTTCGGGGTCGATGCCACACAGCTCGGCGTGCGCGCCGGCGGCGGCGCCGACCAGAGCAACATGCTGCAATCGGCGATCGACAAGACCGCGGGCGCGCGCGTGCCGCTGATGCTCGGCCCCGGCGAATACCGGGTCGGCGGCCTCAAGCTGCCGCGCGGCACCCAGCTCATCGGCGTGCGCGGCGCGACGCGGCTTGTCTTCACCGGCGGCGCCTCGCTCATCTCGGCGCGCAGCGCCGACCATGTCACGCTCGCGGGCCTCGTTCTCGAAGGCGCCGGCCGGCCGATGGACGTGAACGGACTGCTCGATTTCAAGGAATGCAGCGATCTGCGCATCGTGGACTGCGAGGTGACCGGCTCCGGCCGCAGCGGCATCCGGCTCGAAGCGGTGCAGGGCGCGATCTCCGGCACCACCGTCGCCAAGACCGCCGACGTCGCGATCTACTCGCTCGACGCGCGCGGCCTCACCATCCAGAACAACACCGTGCGCGGCGCCGGCAACGGCGGCATTCTCGTGCACCGCTCGCAGAAGGGCGATGACGGCACGCTCGTCATCGACAACCGGATCGAGGACATCGCCAATGTCGCCGGCGGCTCCGGCCAGTACGGCAACGCCATCAACGTGTTCCGCGCCGCCAACGTGATCGTGCGCGGCAACCGCATCAGCCGCGCAGCGTTCTCGGCGGTGCGCGGCAATGCTGCTTCCAACATCCAGATCACGGGCAACACCGCAACCGACGTCGGCGAGGTCGCGATCTATTCGGAGTTCGGCTTCGAGGGCGCGGTCATCGCCAACAACACGATCGACGGCGCGGCGCTCGGCATCGTCGCGTGCAATTTCAACGAAGGCGGACGGCTCGCGGTGGTGCAGGGCAACCTGGTCCGCAACCTCAAGCCCAAGTGGCCGGCCGGCACCGATCCAGGTGATGGCGCGGGCATCGGCATCGGCATCGAGGCCGACGCCTCGGTCACCGGCAACGTGATCGAGAACGCCCCCTATGCCGGCATCGTTGTCGGCTGGGGCGCCTATATGCGCGACGTTTCGGTGGTCGGTAACGTGGTGCGCGGCGCGCCGCTCGGCATCGCTGTCTCGGTTACCCGCGGCGCGGGCACCGCGGTGATCACCGGCAACCTGATCTCCGGCTCGTCGCGCGGCGCGATCGTCGGCATGGACCATGCCAAGGTGGTGGCGGGCGATCTCAGCCAGGAGCCGGCGCGCTACGCCAATTTGCAGATCAGCGGGAATAGGATGCGCTAGCCACCTCGCGCCCTCCGAAATCCCTGTGCTAGCCCGCATTATTCATCCCATTGACTCTCCCGTCGCGCAAACCTGCGTTTTGGCTTGACTGGTTTGCGCTTTCGCCGCTTCTCGGACACGGCTCTTCGTCACCGGCGGCGGGCCAGCGTGCGGGTTGGAGAGGGTTTGCGGGTTG
>CAMAWG010000076.1 GCA_945861855.1 Rhodoplanes serenus | reverse complement strand
TTCACCACGGCGAGATGGTTGCCGTACGGATAGACCTGGTGATCGGCGTAGAACCAGCCTTCGGCCGAGAGCCCCGGCTCGCGGTCGCCACGGGTCTTGGACGCGGGGCCGAGCGCCGCCGCGATCTGGCCGAGCGTCATCGACGGGCCGCCGGCGCGTCCGGCGATCACGACCTCGCCGTGAACGATGTCGAGCGTGTCCGCCGGCGCCTGCATCAGCTCGGATGCGATGTTCAGCGCCTTCTCGCGGACCTTGAGCGCGGCGACGCGCGTCGCCGACGCGGTCATCACCGTGGCGCGGGAGGCGTGCGCGCCGATGCCGTGCTCGATCCGGTCGGTCTGGCCGTGGATCACGCGCATCTTATTCATATCGGTGCCGAGCATTTCGGCGGCGACCTGCGCCATCACCGTCTCGAACCCCTGCCCGATCGAGGCGCCGCCGGTGATGACCTCGACCTCGCCGGTCGTGTCCACCTGGATGCGGACGCCGTCGGCGGGTCCGAGCCCCGCCTTCTCGACGAACATGGCGAGGCCCACGCCGACCATCTCGCCGTTCTCGCGGCGGGCGGCGAGCTCGCGGTTCAACTTGGTCCATTCGACATGGTTCAGCGTGGCGTCGAGCAGCGCGTGGTAGTCGCCGGAATCGAAATGGATTTCCTCGCCCAGCGCCTCGAGCGGGCGCTTGAACGGCATCTCGTCGACCCGCACGGCGTTGAGCCGCCGCACATGCATCGGATCGAGCTTCAATTGGTGCGCGATTGCGTCGACCAGCCGCTCGCGCACGAAGGTGGTCTCGAAGCGGCCCGGCGCGCGATAGGTCGCGGCCGGCGTCTTGTTGGTGAGGCGGAAATGGCAGACCGCGCGGTAGGCGCCCGGCACGCGGTAGGGCCCCGGCAGCACGCCGCAGGTCATCATCGCGACGCGGGTGGCATGGGTGCGCACATAGGCGCCGTTGTCGTGATGGATCACGTCGTCGATGGCGAGAATCTCGCCGTCGTCGGTACAGGCCGCCTTGATGTGGTGATGCTGGTTGCGCGAATGGTTGGCGGCGATCAGGTGCTCGCGCCGGTCCTCGATCCACTTGATGGGGCGGTCGAAGCGCATCGCCCCGACGCAGACCAGCACGTCCTCCGGATAAAGCTCGCCGCGGATGCCGAAGCCGCCGCCGACATGGGATTCGAAGCACTGCACCGACGCCGGCGCGCGGTCGAGCATGCGCGCGATCAGTTCCTTGTTCCGGTGCGGCACCTTGGCCGCGCCGTGCAACTCCAGCACGTCGCGCGAGGCGTCGTAGCGGCCGATGGCGCCGCGGCATTCCAGCGGCACGCCGGAGTGCCGCCCGCTGGTCAGCTTCAGCTCGACAATATGCGCGGCGGACTTGAACACCGCTTCGACGTCGCCGTAGCCTTGGGTCAGGATCGCCGCTTCGGTGTCGCGGCCAAACGAGAATTCGGTGGCGTCGTCGCGGGCATCGAGCAGCGGTGGCAGCTCCTCGACCTCCATGGTGACGAGATCGGCGGCGTCCTCGGCAACATAGGGGTCTTCCGCGAACACCGCCGCCACCGGCTCGCCGACGTAGCGGACCTTGTCCATCGCCAGAACCGGCTGCCGGTAGGGCGCGAGCTTTTCGATCGGCCCCTCGCGGAAGTCGATCGGCGGCACGTTGGCGATGTCAGCCGCGGTCCAGACCGCGACGACACCGGGAAGCTCCCGCGCGGCCTCGGTGTCGATCGAGACGATGTTGGCGTGGGCGTGGTTGGCGCGCACGATCCGCATGTGAAGCTGGCGCGGAAAATTGATGTCGCCGACGAAGCGGCCCCGGCCGGTGACCAGCGGCGGGTCCTCCAGCCGCTCGACCGACTGGCCGATCCATTTCGTCGCGCCGGATTGCTCGTTCATGTGACGGCGTTCTCCAGCGCGCGGCTGACCATGGCGCGGACGATGTCGCGGCGGTAATCGGCATCGATGCTGGGATCTTCGAGCGGATCGACCGCCATGCGCGCCGCATGCGCCGCAGCCTGGAACGTGCCGAGGTTCGGCGGGCGGCCGATCAGGGTGCGTTCCGCCTCCATCACGCGGCGAGGCGCGGCTTCGGCGCCGCCGACGGCGACGTGCATGTCGCTCATGATGCCGTTCTTCAGCCGGTAGGTGGCAACCGCCATGGCGATGGCATAGTCGCCGGCGCGGCGGCTGAATTCGGCGAAGCCCGCATAGGTGCCCTTCGCCAGCATCGGCAGCCGGACCTCGCGCAGCAGTTCGTCCTCGCGCAGCGCGGTGGTCATGATGCCTTCGAAGAAGGTCCGCGCCGGGATAACGCGCGTGCCGCTGACCTTGCTCTCGGCCACCATCTCGGCGTCGAGCGCAGCCGCCACCGCGCACCATTCCGAGGCCGGGTCGGCGTGGGCGATGCTGCCGCAGAACGTGCCGCGGGTGCGGATCGGGTGATGGGCGATGTGGCGGACGACCGACGCCAGCAGCCGGCCGAGCGGGCCGTCCTCGACCGGCGTCTCGAACGCGGAGTGGCGGACGCCTGCGCCGATGCAGAGCCTGCCGTTCTCGACCGCGATGCGGTTCAGCTCGGCGACGCCGTTGATATCGACCAGATGCTTCGGCCGGGCCAGGCGGAACGCCATGGTCGGCACGAGGCTTTGCCCGCCCGCCAGCACGCGGCCGTCGTCGTCGGCATAGGCGGCGAGCAAGTCCAGCGTTTCCGCGACGGTTTTCGGGGCGTGGTACTG
Organism: Rhodoplanes serenus; assembly: GCA_945861855.1. Classification (GTDB taxonomy): domain Bacteria; phylum Pseudomonadota; class Alphaproteobacteria; order Rhizobiales; family Xanthobacteraceae; genus Z2-YC6860. Next base: position 17,575 of record CAMAWG010000076.1, on the reverse strand, counting down.
GAACGGGGCGGGCTTCATCTGTAGCGGAGCATAGGGCGGGCGGTGCCATGCTTCAACGCTGGGGCATCGACCCTGCCGTGCGGAAAGTGCGCTAGCGCGGCATCGCGGTCTGACGATATGGTGCGGTCGCCAAACCGAAAGCCGCCATGCCGCCCACCATCGGACAACCGCTTCGCCGCAAGGAAGATCTGCGCCTTCTCACCGGCCAGGGCCGCTACAGCGACGATTTGAACCTGCCGGGGCAGGCCTATGCCTTCGTCCTGCGTTCCCCCCATGCCCACGCGCGCATTCGGTCGATCGATACCGCCGCGGCGCGGACGATGCCGGGCGTGCTGGCGGTGCTGACGGGCGCGGAGGTCAAGGCCGACGGGCTGAAAGCCATCCCGCATACGCCGATCCCGTCGAAGCCACCGGCGGACATTCTGCTCATCAACCGCGACGGCTCGGCGCACGGCATCGCGCCGCAGGATCTCCTGCCCACCGACCGGGTCCGCTATGTCGGCCAGCAGGTGGTCATGGTGGTGGCCGAGACGGTGGCCCAGGCCAAGGACGCCGCCGAAAGCGTGATCGTCGATTATGAAGCGCTCAAGCCGGTCACCGCGACCGCCGCCGCGGCGCAGGCCGGCGCGCCGAAGCTCTACGACCAAGTTGCGAATGTGTGCATCGACGCCGACGTCGGTGACATCGAGGCGACCAAGACGGCGTTCGCGCAGGCGGCGCATATCGCCAAGCTCGATACCTGGGCGCATCGCGTCACCGGGGTGCCGCTCGATGCCCGCGCCGCGATCGGCGTCCATGATCCCGCCACCAACAAGCACACGCTGCATGCGGGCTCCGGCGGCGTGCAGCGGCAGCGGCACGAGCTTGCCGCCATTCTCGGCGTCCCGGCCGCCGACGTGCGCGTCGAGTGCGGCGACGTCGGCGGCAACTACGGCACGCGCAACGCCTTCTATCCGGAGTTCGCGCTGGTGGTCTGGGCGGCGAAGCGTCTCGGCCGTCCGGTGAAATGGACCTGCGAGCGCTCGGAGGCCTTCGCCAGCGACTACCAGGGCCGCGACCAGGTGATCGAGCTGGAGCTGGCGCTCGACAACCGGGGCCGCTTCCTTGCCGTGCGCGGTTCGGTGATCATGAACACCGGTGCGCACAGCGTGATGTATGTGCCGCTGTTGAAGTGCAGCGAGCTGCTCACCTCGGTCTATCGCGTTCCGGCGGCGCATATCCGCGCCCGCGCCACCTTGAGCAACACGCCGCCCACCAGCCCCTACCGCAGCGCCGGGCGGCCGGAGGCTATGCTGGCGATCGAGCGGCTGATCGACATCGCCGCCAAGGAATTCGGCTACGACCGCATCGATCTGCGCCGGCGCAATCTCATTCCGCCGTCGGCGCAGCCCTACACCAGCCCGGTCGGCATGACCTACGACTCGGGCGACTACGGCCGGAGCATGGACCGCGCCCTCCTGCTCGGCGACTGGAAGGGATTTTCAAAGCGCAAGCGCGAGAGCAAGCGCAACGGCAAGCTACGCGGCATCGGGCTTGCCAACTACATCGAGGCGACGAGCGGCGCGCCGCGCGAATACGCCAAGGTCGATGTGCAGCCGGAGGGCCGCGTCGACGTGACGGTGGGTACGCTCAACAGCGGCCAGGGCCACGAGACGAGCTTCGCGCAATGCATCGGCGAATGGCTCGGCGTCGGCGTGGACAACGTGCGGCTGATCCAGGGCGACACCGATATCGTGCCGGTCGGCGGCGGCTCTCATTCCGCCCGCTCGATGCGCATGGCCGGCGTGGTGATGGGCAAGGCGTCGGAGGCGGTGATCCAGAAGGCGACCAGGATCGCGGGCCATGTGCTGGAGACCGATGCGGCCGACGTGGCCTTCGCCGAGGGCCGCTTCACCGTGCGCGGCACCGACCGCACCATCGGCCTGTTCGAAGTGGCGCGGGCCGCCCGCGAGCGGGGCGACCTCCCCGCCGAGCTGCAAGGTCCGCTCGCGGCCGACTGTGAAGATCTGATCCTGCTGCCTGCCTTTCCGTTCGGCAGCCATGTCTGCGAGGTCGAGATCGACCCCGACACCGGGCGCGTCGAGATCGTGCGCTACGCCGCGGTGGACGACGTCGGCCGCGCGATCAATCCGCTGATCCTGCATGGCCAGACCCACGGCGGGATCGCGCAGGGCGTCGGCCAGGCGCTGTGGGAGCACTCCTGCTACGACGCCGATTCCGGCCAGCTTCTCGCCGGCTCGATGATGGATTATGCGATACCGCGCGCCGAATATCTGCCGTCGTTCGCAACGGAGCTGGGCGAGACGCTCGCCCCCGGCAATCCGCTCGGCGTGCGCGGCGGCGGCGAAGGCGGCACCACCCCTGCGCTGGGCGTGGTGGTCAACGCGGTGGTCGATGCGCTATCGGATTACGGCGTGACGCATATTGAAATGCCGGTGACGGCGGAGAAGGTGTGGCGCGCGATGCGCGCCGGCAAGACACAGGCCGCGTAGGCAGAGAACGGGAGAACAAAATGGCAGACGAGATTCTGGTGAAGCAGGACGGGCCGATCCTGCGCGTCACCATTAACGCGCCGGATCGCGGCAACGCCGTCACCGACGAGATGGTGGTGACGCTCACCAAGCACATCAACGAGGCGGGCAAATCCTCCGACATCGTGGTGCTGCGCGGCGCCGGCAAGGACTTCTGTGTCGGCCGCGCCGGCATGGGCGCGCGGCCCGCGGTGGAGCCCACTGCCTACGCGCGGCGGAATTTCTCCGACGTGGTGTTCGACGCCTATGGCGCGATGCGCAACTGCCCGATCCCGATCGTCGCCGTGGTGCAGGGCGGCGCGCACGGCTTCGGCTGCGCGATCGCGGCGGCCTGCGACATCACCATCGCCAGCGACAAGGCGAGCTTCTCAGTGCCGGAAATGTCGCACCAGATCATGCCGACCATGGTGATGTCGTCGTTCGTCGACCGCGTGCCGCGCAAGGCCATGGCCTATCTGGTCTATTCGATGTTCGAGGTGAGCCCCGAGCGCGCCCTGTCCTACGGCATCGTCAGCGACGTGGTGCCGGCGGCGCAGCTTGATGCGCATGTCGACAGGCTCACCGCCGCGATGCTCAAGGCGCCGCGCATTTCGCTCACCAGCGCCAAGGAATACATCCGCACTGGGCCGGACATGCCGCTCGCCGGCGCTGTCGAATACGCACGAAACTTGCACGCCACGATCAACTCTGCCGCCGAAATCAGGAAGCCCCGCTAACAACGCCGTCATGGCCGGGCTTGTCCCGGCCATCCACGCCTTTCTTGCGGCCAAGACGTGGATGCCCGGCACAAGGCCGGGCATGACGAACGAAAGAGTGCCGTCCGCCGAAATGTTCAGGACCTCGCAATGAAAGTCTTTATCTTCGACCTGCTCCCCTACGGAAAGCACTTCGACCAATACAAGGCGTCCAAGTATCTCCCCTACCCGCTGCCCAGCGATCATTACGACCCCGAGATCGCGGCGCGGACCTATGAAGAGCATCTCCTGTGCTGGGAGGAGATGGACAAGCTCGGCTTCGACGGCGTGGGGCTGAACGAGCACCACACCACGCCGCACGGCATGATGAACTCTCCGAACATGATGGCGGCGGTGGCGGCGCAGCGCACCAAGAAGCTGAAGTTCCTGATGCTTGGCAATCTCGTGCCGCTGCACAATCCGCTGCGCATCGCCGAGGAGCTGGCGATGGCCGACACGCTGTCGCACGGGCGCATCCTCTCGGGCTTCGCCCGCGGCGTGCCGCGCGAGTACAACGTCTATGGCGTGTCGATGGGGGAATCGCGGGCGCGCTTCGAGGAGGCGGTCGAGATCATCCTGAAAGCGTGGACAGAGCCGAAGTTCTCCCACGAGGGCAAATTCTGGTCCTACAAGGACATCGCGATCTGGCCCCGGCCTTATCAGCAGCCGCATCCGCCGGTCTGGGTGCCGTTCACCGGCTCGAAGGAAACCATCGAGTGGGCCGGCAAGCACAATTTCAGCGCCGTCATTCCCGACCATCACCGCGGGCTGACCCAGGACATCGTCGGCTATTACGCCAAGCAGCTCGCGGCGAACGGCAACAAGATCACGCCGGAGCACATGTGCTTCTTCACCGACGCCTATGTGGCGAAGGACCGCGCCGAGGCGATCAAGGAATACAGCCCGTTCTATCTCTACTTCGTGCACACGCTCTGGCACCACGGCTCGCTGGAGAAGGCGTCGTCGCCGAAGGGCACCGGCTATCTGTCGTCGTCGTCGCTGGACTACATCAAGCCGGAGAACCGCGTCGGCGCCGGCGTCGACCGCGAGGGCATGCAGAAGACGACGATGGCCGACATCGAGCGCAAGATCGACGCGGGCGAGTTGGCCTGGGGATCGGCGAAGGACGTCGGCGACCGGCTGATCGAGGGCGCCGAGCGGATGGGCGCCAACCATCTGCTGCTCAACATGAACGTCGGCGCCATGACGTCTGAGGTGTTCCTGGAGCAGATCCGGCGCTTCGGCAAGGACGTGCTGCCGAGATTGCAGGCGCATCAGGTGAAGCGGGTTCCGGCGGCGGAGACGGTGGCGGCGTAATTCTCTCTTTCTTGTCCCGCACGCGGTGCAACGCGTAAGCGTTGCGCCGCAGATGCGGGACCCCGGTTGGCCCCAACGCGTTCAGCCCAGTTGGCCGGTCAAATCGTTCCAATCCGGATTCCGCGTCTCGATCAACTCGAATTTCCATTCGCGCCGCCAGCGCTTTAGAACGCGCTCGCGTTCTCTGGCTTCGAGAATTGAAGCATAGCCCTCGCAATAGACGAGCAAATTGGTCTTGTAGCGCTTGGTGAAACCAGGCACCGCGCCGGACTTGTGCTCGCCCATACGGCGGCTCAGGTCGTTCGTCACGCCGACATACATCGTACCGCGATAGCGGCTTGCAAGGATATAAACGTGGAACTCGGTCATGGGCGATTTAAGCAACCGGGGTCCCGGGTCTGCAACGCATCACTGCGCTTCGCTTGTGCTGCGTTGCGCCCGGGACACGGGCTTGAATCAGCATCCCCAACCGGCGCAAAGTGCGGGCCGAGGAAACGCCCAAACCGGCCCGTCCGGCCATAACCAACGGTAACAGTCCCATGTCCCAAGCCGCGCCCGCCCGCCAGATCAGCAACGCGCCCGAGCACTCGACCGCCTACTACTTCATCGAGGGCCTGAACGAGCTCGGCATCGAGCATCTGTTCTGCAACTTCGGCACCGACCACGCGCCGACGATCGAGGCGATGGCGGAGCGAGAGAAGCGCGGCGAGAAGTCCCCGAACGTGATGCTTTGCCCGCATGAGAACACGGCGGCGCATATGGCGATGGGATATGCGGCGGTGACCGGCCGCGGCCAGGCCGTGCTGGTGCACGTCGATGTCGGCACCGCCAACACCGCGAACGCGATGCACAACCTGTTCCGCAGCCGGCTGCCGGTGCTGCTGATGTCCGGCAAGGCGCCCTACACGTCGAGCAACGAGCTCGTGGGCTCGCGCGACACCTACGTGCATTTCGTGCAGGAGCCGATCGACCAGGGCTCGCTGGTTCGGCCCTACATGAAGTGGGAGTGGACGCTACCGTCTGGCGTGGTGGTGAAGGAGGCGCTGCGCCGCGCCCATACCATCATGGAGACCAAGCCCGCGGGGCCGGTCTATTTCATGGCGCAGCGCGAGACGCTGACCCAGACCTGGGCCAGCGACCAGATCCGCAGCTATTCGGCCGACCAGTTCGCGCAGCCGCAGTCGGGCGGCGCCGACCCGGCGATCATCGCGCAGCTCGCCGACAGGCTCATCGCCGCCGAGCATCCGGTCCTGATCTGCGGCTACGCGGGCCAGTCGAAGAATGCGCCGAAGCTGATCGAGGAGCTGGCGATGTTCGCCGGGATCGCCGTGTTCGAAGGCAACCAGACCTTCAACATCTCGCACGAATTCCCGTGCTTCCTCGGCTATTCGCCGAACAAGCACCTGCCGCAAGCGGACCTCGGCCTGCTGGTGGATGTGGACGTGCCGTGGTTCCCGGCGGATGTGACGCACAAGGACAAGTCGTTCTGGGCGCACATCGACGTAGACACCCTCAAGTCGGCTTCACCGATGTGGACGTTCCCCGGAAATCTCCGGATGCAAGGCGACTCCGGCGTCATCCTTGGGCAGTTGCTGGAAGAAGTGAAGAAGAAGGCCACGCCGAAATTCAAGGAAGCCGCGGCGAAGCGCGTTACCGCCCACACCGCCGAGCGCAAGGCGTGGCGCGAGCAGGCGGCGAAGCTCGCGACCAACAAGGGCAAGGTCGGTGAGATCAACCCGCACTATCTGTTTTCCGAATTGAACAAGGTGCTGAAGGCGGACGACATCCTCTGCAACGAGGGCGTCCGCAACGCTGGCGCGTGCCTGCTGCAGATCGAACGGCCCAATCCGAACACCGCCGTGCGCTCCGGCGGCGGCGGGCTCGGCTGGTCCGGCGGCATGGCGCTCGGCTGCAAGCTCGCGGCGCCCGACAAGATGGTGGTGCAGGTGGTCGGCGACGGCGGCTTCTACTTCGGCGGCCCATCGTCGGTGTTCGCGGTGTCGAAGCAGTACAGCCTTCCGATCCTCGTGCTGCTGCTCGACAACACCGGCTGGTCGGCGGTGAAGGAATCGACGCTGCGGGTGTTCCCCGAGGGCGAAGCCAAGTCAGCGGGCCTGTTCCAGGCGAGCCTGATGCCCGACGCCGAGTTCTCCAAGATCGGCGAGGCGTTCGGCGCCTACGGCGAGAAGGTCACCGACCCGGAGGACGTGCCGGCCGCGATCGCACGCGCCGTGAAAGAGGTGCGCGGCGGCCGCGCCGCGATCCTGCATGTGCGGGTGACGAAGCTATAACGACGCGCGCTCTCCGCCTTCATCCTGAAGAGGCCGATCGAATGCTCTGCCGGCGGCAACAATGATGATCCGACCGACACTCTTTCTTTGCGCGCTGCTGCTCACCGCGACGGGAGCTGCGAACGCGCAGAGCTGGCCCTCGCGGCCGGTCAAGATCGTCGTGCCGACCGGACCGGGCGCCGCCACCGACGTGATGGCGCGGCTGATGGCCGACAGCGTCAGCCGCGGGCTCGGACAGCCGGTGGTGGTGGAGAACCAGGGCGGCGCCTCGGGCCTCGTCGCGCACCAGAGCGCCGCCCGCGCCGCGCCCGACGGCTACACCTTCATGTTCACCAACACATCGGGGCTGGCGACCAACCTCGTCACCTTCAAGTCGATCCCCTACGACCCGGTGAAGGATTTCACGCCGGTCGCGATGGTGGTGGACTTCGGCCCACAGTTGCTTTCGGTGAACGCCAATCTGCCGGTGACGACGGTCGCGGGCCTGATCGACCATGCGAAGGCCAACCCCGGCAAGCTCTCCTACGCGGTCGACGTCACCGCGGGCGCGGCGCCGTTCGCAGCGCGTCTTCTCAACAAACGCGCCGGCCTCGGCATGGTCGAGGTGCCGTACCGCTCCGCCGCGCAGATGGTGGGCGACGTCGCCACCGGCACCGTGCCGGTGCTGATCTCCTCGATGGCCGCCTCCAACGCGATGGTGCAGGCGGGGAAAGTCCGACGCATTGCGCTGAGCTCGACGAAGCGCTTCCCGCCGCTGCCCGATCTGCCGACCCTCAACGAGACGGTGCCCGGCGTGACCATGGACGGCTGGTTCGTGCTGGTGGCGCCCAGGGGCGTGCCGGCCGACATCGTGGCGCGGATGAACAAGGAGGTCGGCGAGTTCCTGAAGGGCGATGAGATTCGCACGCGCCTCGCGGGCTTCGGGCTCGCCACCAGCGGCGCCGGGACGCCGGAGTCGACGGGCGCATTCATCACAAGCGAGCAGGCCCGGTGGCGGGCTCTGGCGCAGGAGCTGGACATCCAGCCGCAGTAGATCAGGCCGGGGGATTGGCGCTCTTCGACCCCAGCCGCGCGCCGATCCAGCGCACCAGCACGTAGAACACCGGCGTGAACAACAGGCCGAACAAGGTCACGCCGAGCATGCCGAAGAACACCGCGGTGCCGAGCGCCTGACGAAGCTCGGCGCCTGCGCCGGTGGCGATGACCAGCGGCACCACGCCGAGGATGAATGCGAGCGACGTCATCAGGATCGGGCGGAGCCGTGTCTGCGCCGCCCGCACCGCCGCGTCCCAGGAATTCGCGCCCTCCTCCTCGGCCTGCTTGGCGAATTCGACGATCAGGATGGCGTTCTTCGCGGCCAAGCCGATCAGCACCACGAAGCCGATCTGCGTCAGGATGTTGTTGTCCATGCCGCGCAGCAGCACGCCGCTGATCGCTGCGAGCAGGCACATCGGCACGATCAGGATCACGGCGAGCGGCAGCAGCACGCTCTCATACTGAGCGGCGAGCAGCAGGAACACGAACACCACGGCGAGGGTGAACGCGATCACGGCGGTGTTGCCCGCGACCTTCTCCTGCAATGCGATCTCGGTCCACTCGAAGCCGAATCCGCTCGGCAGGTTCGTCAGGATCTTTTCCATGGCGCCGATCGCCTGGCCGGTCGAGAAACCGGGCAGCGTCGCCCCCTGCACCTCGGCCGCGGGGAACAGATTGTAGCGCGGCACGCGGTACGGCCCGGTGATGTCGCGGAAGCTCGCGACGGCGCCGAGCGGCACCATGTCGGAGGAGTTGGAACGGGTGCGCAGCGTCTCGACGTCGCGGATCGACAGCCGGTACGGGTTGTCGGCCTGCGCCGTCACGCGGTAGGTCCGCCCGAGAATGTTGAAGTCGTTGACGAAGGTCGATCCCATGTAGGTCGTGAGCGTGTCGAAGAAGCGCGAGATCGGCACACCGAGCATCTCCGCTTTGGTGCGGTCGATGTCGGCGAAGACCTGCGGGGTCGAGGCGTTGAACAGCGTGAAGACCTGAACGAGCCCCGGCGTGCCGTTGGCCGGGCCGAGCACACCACCGACCGCCTGCTCCAGCGCGCGCGGCCCGCGCCCGGCACGATCCTGGACATAGAGCTTGAAGCCGCCGCCGGTGCCGATGCCGGGCACCGAGGGCGGCGGGATCACCAGGACGAAGGCTTCGCGGAGCGCCGCCATCTGGCCGCGCAGGTCGTTGAGGATGCCCGCGGTCGTGAGCTTCTCCTTCACCCGCTCCTCGAACGGCTTCAGGGTGGTGAAGATGACGCCCGAATTCGGCGCATTGGTGAAGGTCGCCCCGTCGAATCCGGCAAACGTCACGGTATGGGCCACACCGGGCCGCGCCTGCAGGATATCCACGGCCTTGCGGATGACGGCGTCGGTCCGCTCGAGGCTCGCGCCCGGCGGCAGCGTGATCGCGGTGATGAAATAGCCGCGGTCAAGCGGCGGGATGAACCCTGACGGCGTGCGGGCGAACTGGAAATAGGTGAGGCCGATCAGGCCGCCATAGACCACCAGCACAAGCACCGAAAAGCGCAGCGCCCGCCGCGTCAGCCCCGCGTATCCGCGCGACAGCTTGTCGAACGACCGGTTGAAGCCCGCGAAGAAGGCGTTGAACGGACGGCTCACAGTCCTCCAGAGCCCGGGCTTGCCTTCGTCGTGGCCATGCGTCCGCAATAGCAGCGCCGCCAAAGCCGGCGACAGCGTCAACGATATGATGCAGGAAATGACCGTCGCGGTCGCGATGGTGAGCGCGAACTGCTGATAGAACGCTCCTGAAATGCCGGCGATGAAAGCCGTCGGGATGAAGACGGCGCAGAGCACGAGCGCGATCGCGAGCAGCGCGCCGCCGACCTCGTCCATCGTCTTGTGCGCGGCCTCGCGCGGGCTCATGCCCTCGCTCAGATAGCGCTCGACGTTCTCCACCACCACGATGGCGTCGTCGACGACGATGCCGATAGCGAGCACGAGACCGAACAGCGTGAGGTTGTTCAGCGAAAAGCCGAAGGTTGCCATCACGAAAAACGTGCCGATCAGCGACACCGGGATGGCGATGACGGGGATGATCGCCGCCCGCCAGGTCTGCAGGAACAGGATGATGACCAGCACGACCAGGATTACTGCCTCGAACAGAGTCTTGATCACCTCGTCGACCGATTGCTGGACGAACTCGGTGGTGTTGTAGGCGACGCGATAGCCGAGACCGGGCGGGAAGCTTTTCGCCAGCTCGTCCATCGTCCTGATCACGCCCGCGGAGGTCGTCAGCGCGTTCGATCCCGGCCGCTGAAAGATGCCGATCGCGGTGGCGACCTTGCCGTCGAGATAGGCGTTCGACGTGTAGGTGTAGGCGCCGAGCTCGACACGGCCGATGTCGCGCACCCGCGTGACCCGGCCGTCCGCATCGGTGGCGACGATGATATCGCTGAACTGGTCCGGGCTCGTCAGCCGGCCGAGCGTCTGCACCGCCACCTGGAAGCCGCCCGGCGAGCTCGCGGGCGGCTGGTTGATCGCGCCCGCAGCGACCTGCACGTTGGCGGCGCGCAAGGCCGCAACCACGTCGCTCGCGGTGAGGCCACGCGATTGCACCTTGGCAGGATCGAGCCAGACCCGCATGGAATAGTCGCGGGCACCGAACACGACGGTATCGCCCACGCCGTCGACGCGGGTCAGGACATCCTTGATGTTGATCGTCGCGTAGTTGGAAATGTACGACTGGTCGAGCGACCCGTCCGGCGAGATCAGGTGAACCACCAGCATCAGGTCGGGCGACTTCTTCTTCACCGTCACGCCGATGCGCTGGACCTCTTCCGGCAGCCGCGGCACCGCGATCGAGACGCGGTTCTGCACCAGCACCTGCGCCTGATCGATGTTGGTGCCGGGCTTGAAGACGACGTCGGTCTGCGAGGTGCCGTCGCCGGTCGACTGCGACACCATATAGATCATGTTGTCGACGCCGTTGATCTCCTGCTCGATCGGCGAGGCGACCGTTTCGGCCACGACGTCGGCCGCGGCGCCCGCGTAGGTCGCGGTCACCTGGACGGTCGGCGGCGCGATGTCGGGAAACTCAGTGATCGGCAGCGCGCGAAAGGAGATGACGCCGACCAGCGTCAGGATGATCGAGAGCACGCTCGCAAAGATCGGCCGGTCGATGAAGAAATGTGACAATCGCATTGTGAACTCATCACCCCGCACGAAGCGCGCAAACACCCCTGATCGGCGCCGCCTATTTCGCGGCAGCCTCGATCTTGCCATTCTCGGCGGTCACCTTCTGTCCCGGCCGCGCCCGCTGTATGCCGTCGATCACGATGCGGTCCGCCGGCAAGAGCCCCGAGCGGACCATGCGCAGTCCGTCGACGATGGGACCGAGTTCGACCTTCTTGGTGCCGACCGTGCCGTCGGCTGAGACCGTGAACACGATCTTGCTGGCCTGGTCGGACGAGATCGCGCTGTCGGGGATCAGGAGAGCGTCGCGCTGGCCGCCGTAGAGCCGCAGCCGTCCGAAGAAGCCGGGCGTCAGGAAACCTTCCTTGTTGTCGAGGATGGCGCGACCGCGAATCGTGCCGGTCTTCGCGTTGACGACGTTGTCGACGAAATCCATCCGGCCCTGATGCTTGTACTCGGTCTCATCGGCCAGCCGGACGGAGACCGGGTTGGGCGCGTCGCGGGACGATTGCCGCGCTCCGGCAGCGGCGAGACGCTGGTAGCGCAGGAAATCCGCCTCGCTGCCGTCGAATACGAAGTGAATCGGATCGTGCGATACGATCGTGGTCAGAAGCGTGGCGCCGGTCGAGCCGCCGGTGATCAGATTCCCGGCATCGATGCGCCGGCTGGAGGTTCTGCCGGCGATCGGCGCGCGCACCTCGCTCCATTCGAGATTGAGCTCCGCCTGCTTGAGCGCGGCCTCGGCCGAGCCGACCCCGCCCGCGGCATCGCGCTGCGTCGATTTTCGCGTGTCGAACTCCCGCTCGGTCAAGGTCTGACTGCGGACCAGCGGCGTCGCCCGCTCGACGTCGGATGTGGCGATCTCGAGCTTGGACCGCGCCCGCTCCAGATCGGCCTTGGCCTGATCAACCGCAAGCCGGTAGGGGCGCGGATCGATGACGAACAGAAGATCGCCCTGCTTGACGACCTGGCCATCGCGGAAATGAATGGAATCGATGAATCCCGAAACCCGCGAGCGCACGTCAACGGTGGCCAGCGCCTCGAACCGGCCGGTGTACTCATCCCACTCGGTGATCGACTTCTGAAGAGGCTGCGAAACCGTGACGGGCGGCGGGGGAGGAGCGGCACCGCTGCCGGCCGGCTTGTTGTCGCAGCCAGCCAGAAGACAGGACAAAAGCGCCGCAATGGCAAAAACACTCGCCCTCATCGGACCATTTTCCACGGGAAAGACCTGAATTCGCAAGAGCAAACAGGCAATCCGGGCCTTCATTTTGTTGCAACAGTCCGGCGCGGGTCAGATAGGGGGAATTTCGTTTCCGCGCAAGATGGGCCGAGGGAGCCTACTCAATCCGAGCTCCACATCCGCAACCATCCGAGAGCGTTAGCACGGCATACCAGACACGAAGCCGGCGCGTGGTGCGCAAAGGCGCCTTTAGCAAGCAGATGGCACCTTGCAAATTGCGCACTGGAACGAATGAGCGCCGCCCTTCGAAAGCGCGATGAAACCTGTTGGCGTTTCATCGACCCTGACGCTGCGATCCTCTCGCGAAAGTTTGGCAACGCCCGTGGCACCACAGACATAGCATTTGAGGTCTTGGACGAAGGAGCTTTGCTCGGTCATGCCGATACTATGCCGCTGTTCAACACGGGTTTACCAGAGCCGATTAAGCGGGCTAGTCCTGAAGCTGACCAACAGCTAAGGAGAATAACAGTCAACGCTGATGCCACCAACGTGGTCTGTTTGGCACAGAACTGTTTCACGCTGCGTGCTACGCTTCTGCTCAACTCCAAACTGGTTGCAGGATTTGCATATGCTCTTCACATCAACCGAGTGCGAGAAGAAGTCCGAAGACTTATTGGCGTGGGCTAAACGCGACAAGCGGCACGCTAGACGCCTCATATCCGCTGCTCAGGGTTGGCACTTACTCGCGTGCGGAACGCGATGGGTTGAAACGAAAGACGATAAAAACAGCCTAGCCAAGAAATAGGTCCCCGGTTGGGTGATTCCACTTGCCAGCGGAGTCGCTCATTCAAGATGGCTTCGACGGGTATACAGTCTTCGACTGTATAAAACCGACCACCGAATTAGTTCCATCTCATCGCAACCTATTGGATCGTCCGCGCGTTGATGCGCCGGGCGAGACAACAGAGATGGAAATCCCATGTACAAAGTTCTCACGATCTGTGCGGCCGTCGCCGTCACGGCATTGATCGCACTGCCGGGTCAGGCGGGAGCCGGCGAGCGGCGAGCCGACGGCGCGCGTAATACAGATCAGATCGAAGTCAGTTCCGCGCGGCGGCATCGCCGCTACAACTCGACGCGGCGCTATTACGGCCGGCGCTACTACAGCCAGCCCTACTATCAGTCCTACGGCTACGCACCGGCTCCGTATTACCACCGGCCGGCGCCGTTTCCCTTCGTCTTCGGCCTTCCGTTCTGACAGATCGGCGATCGAGGAGGACCCATCTCGCGGTGGGCCCTCCTCTCTCATAACGCACAGCGCTTTGCGGCCCGCATGCTGCACATCCCATAGGGGAAGAGAATGAACATGTCCGGTGAAAGTCTTCTCGTCATCCTGTTGGTCGGACTCGTCGCAGGATGGCTGGCCGGCCAGATCATGCGTGGGACCGGCTTCGGCCTTGTCGGCAACATCGTTATTGGAATCATCGGCGCGTTCATCGGCGGTTGGCTGCTGCCGCGGCTCGGCGTCCACCTCGGCACCGGAATGGCCGCGGCCATCATCAACGCCACCATCGGCGCGATGCTGCTGCTGCTGCTGTTGAGTCTGATGCGCGGCGGCAGATCTTGGGGCGGCTGGGGTTGGGGCAGGCGCTGGTAGCCTGCAGAGGTTCGTCATTCGTCGGAAAAAACTGGCGCGCCCGGAGAGATTCGAACTCCCGACCCCTAGATTCGTAGTCTAGTGCTCTATCCAGCTGAGCTACGGGCGCTTGCCGTTCCGCAAGGAAAATCCCGTGCACCGGGGGCGCAGAACGCGGTTAGAGCTATCGCCTCCATCCTCTATTGGCAAGTGTCGCCGGGCGCCCCCCTGCCTAGCGGCATGGGCCCAGTCCCGCGGGCGTGACGGTGCATTCGGCGCCGGAGACCTTGAGGCTGTAGCTGCCGGCGGCGAGGCGCGCCAATGTTCCGCGCAGGAAATCGGAGGGGCAGCTCCCGCCGGCCGAAATCGGCTTGCCTTTGAAGAGCAGCCGGGCGCCGTCGGGCTTGAGATAGATCTGACAGTTCGGATGCTCTCTGGCGGGACGGATGACGACCGGCGCAAGCTCCGATTGCGCGCTTGCCGGCGTCCCGGCGGCGGTGCCGATGCAGACCAAACCGCCGACGATCGCGTGTCGGGCAAGCGTCAGCACGACTTCATTCACGAATCGGCCCTTGCCTTTCGGAGTCATTCAGGCACTGGCCCGCGCGCTGCGGTGGGCGTCGAGCTCGACCGCGCGGTCCGGGATGGTCAGCCGGAAGGTGGCACCGATGGTGCCCTCCACGAGCTTGATCTCGCCGCCGTGTGCGCGGACAAGCTCGGCAACGATCACGAGGCCGAGCCCGGTGCCGCCGCTGCGCGCGGTCGACTGGAACGCCTCGAACAGATGCTCGCGGGCCCGCGCCGGGATGCCGGGGCCGGTGTCCGACACCTCGATGACCACCACGGCGCCCTCACGCCGCCCGGTGATGCGGACCTGATCGCGCGCCGGATCGTTCGGCGCGCGCGTCTCCAGCGCCTGCACGGCGTTGCGCGCAAGGTTGAGCAGCACGCGAAGCAGCTGGTCGGGATCGGCATCGACGATCAGTCCGCGCTCGATGGCCGCGATCCAGGCGATCCTGGTTTCGGCGAGCGCCAGCGTCTCGTGCACCTCCTCGATCAGAGCCTCGGCCTCGACCGGCCTGCGATCGGGCGGCGGCTCCTGAGCGCGGCCGTAGGACAGGGTCGACTCGCAAAACGCTATCGCGCGCTCGAGCGCGCGCATCAGCTTCGGCGCGAAGCGCTGCACCCTCGGGTCGGGCAGGCTCGTCAGCCCCTCGGAAAAAAGCTGCGCCGAGGTCAGAAGATTGCGCAGGTCGTGGTTGATTTTCGACACCGCGAGTCCGAGCGCCGCGAGATGGTTCTTCTGCTGCAGCATCGACGCGAGATCGCGCTGCATGCCGGCGAGCTCGCGTTCGGCCAGGCCCACCTCGTCCTGCCGGCGGGACACGGCGATCACGCGCGCGGGATTCTCCGGATCGTCGCGGAACCGCATCATGTTCGCGGTGATGCGGCGCATCGGCCGCACCAGCATGCGGTGCAGCGCCAGATAGACCAGCGTCGCGGTAATGCCGGAGATCAACAGCGACAGCAGCATGATGTTGAACGAGAAGCGGAGCATGGCCTGCCGCAGCGGCGCCTCATCCAGCACGATTTCGAGGAAGTCGCCGCCCATCGGCGCCGGGCCCACCACCCGCATCACGTCGTTGTCGCGGGACAGGAGCGTATCGAAGGCATCGGCGATGGCGTGGAACCACGTCATGTTGCGCATGTCGATGTCGTGGTGGATTGCCGGCGGCATATCGGAGACGGCGAGCAGCCGCCGCTGGGTGCCCATCTTCATCGCCACGGCGCGCGCGCCGACGCTGCCGAGAATCTGCCGCGCCAGGCTTTCGGGCACCGTGCCGCTTGGCGCTGCGTCAAGCACCAGCGCCGCGGTGTGGGCGGCGGCAAGCCGGTCGTTCAGCCAGCCGAGCCGGAAGTTCGCGATTGACGGCACGTAGATCAACACTTCGGCGATCAGCACGAACAGGATCGTGAGAACCAAGAGCTTGCCCGACAGGCCAAGGCTGAGTGCTCCGGGACTCGCTGCCTCAGGACTCGCTGGCTCAGGACTTGGCGCACCAAGCCTGAGCCCGAGCCGTGCCAGCTCCCGCTTCGGTCCGTCCGCCGGTGCCGTTTCTTCCGTCATCTCAGCCAAACCAACGCAGCAGGTTCGCGATGCGCCGCACCCAGGTGGTCGTCAAACGTGGCGTGAAGAAGGTAATGGCCGCCCGTTTACCGATCTCCGTATAGGTTGGATAGGGGATCACGAGCTCGGCGAAGGCGCGGATGTTGAGCCCGTGGTTGATGGCGAGCGTCCAGGCGGTGATCTGCTCGCCCGCCGCGGCGCCGACGATGGTTACGCCCAGGATCAATCCCTTGGTGTTCGTCACCACCTTGATGTGGCCGCGGGCTTCGCGCTCGGTCTGGGCGCGGTCGTTGTCCTGATAGGGCCAGCGCAGCACCCGGATGGCGCCGTAGCGCTCGCGCGCCTGGGCGTCGGTCAGCCCCACATGGGCCAGTTCCGGATCGGTGAACGTCACGCGCGGGATCTCGTCGTTGTTCATCTTGATCGGCAGACGGAATAACAGATGCCGGATCAGCAGGCCGGCCTGGTGATTGGCCGAATGGGTGAACGCGGGCAGGCTGGTGACGTCGCCGATGGCATAGACGCGCCGGTTGCTGGTGCAGAAGCGCTTGTTGACCGCGATGCCGAGGGGCTCGCACTCGATGCCGGCGGCGTCAAGATTGAGCCGGTCGACATTCGGCCGCCGGCCGATCGCCACCAGCAGATCGGTGCCGTGAATGGTTTCCTCGGTGTCGCCTTCGAGCACGACCTCGATCCGCTGGCGCAGCCGACGCACCCGCTCGACCTTGACGCCGCTGCGCACGGTGATGCCCTCACGCGCGAATGCGTCGAGCACGATGGCGGCGCATTCCGGATCCTCCTTGCCGAGCGGCCGCGCCAGATCGAGGACGGTGACCTCGGAGCCCAGCCTTCGGAACGCCTGCGCAAGTTCGAGACCGATCGGGCCGCCGCCCAGCACGATCAGATGCTTCGGCCGCTCGCGTAGCTCGAACGCATTCTCGTTGGTGAGATAAGGCACCTGCTCCAGCCCGGAAACCGAGGGCACGATCGGCCGCGAGCCGGTGGCGATCACGAAGCGGCGCGCCCTGATCTCGAACTGCACGTCCAGCTCAGGCCCGATGACGACGGTCTTGTGGTCGAGAAATCGCGCCTCGCCCTCGATCACGCGGACGCCCAGGCCTCCAAAGCGCTCCTTGGAATCGTTCGGCGCGATCGCGTCGATGACGCGATGGATGTGATCGTTGACCTCGTCGAATTCGACGGTCGGCTCGCCGACCTGACCCCGAACGGCGCGCTGGTTCGCATCGCCTCCGCGCGCCTGGCCGCCGCGATCATCGCCTTCGACGGCACGCAGCCGGTGTTGAGGCACTCGCCGCCCATCCGGCCCTTTTCGATCAGCACCACCGGCACGCCGAGCGTGGCCGCCGCCGCAGCCACGGACAGCCCAGCGGCGCCGGCGCCGATGACGCAAAGATCGGGGGTGAGTTGCTCGGCCATGCCTTTCCTCTTATCGCGCTCCCGTCACGATCCCTTGGTTGGAGGGGCGAGCCTGCGCCCGAAGATGCGCCGGGCGAAGGCCGGAATGAGCGCCAGCACGGCGAACGCGGCCAGCGCGCCCAGCAATGTCG
>CAMAWG010000075.1 GCA_945861855.1 Rhodoplanes serenus | reverse complement strand
TCAGGTCACTCGGGTATCGCAACTTGCTGCGGTCGTAACGTCCGCGGTTCTTCGCCGTCCACATCGGTGACCCTCCTCGAATCAGGCCACCACTCTTGAATCACAACTGATTCAAGGAATTCAAATTGTTCCCGGACAGACACTTAGGCGACGCTTCGCAGATGGGGTGGCCGGGGCGGCGCTTCGGCGGGGCCCGCGGGACGCGGGCGATATTGCTGCGCGGCGAGTTCGCGCATCAGGCGGGCGATGTCCTTGCGGCAGGCCTCCAGCGCGCCCTCGGCCATCGAGCGCTCGAGCCGCTCGCGCTGGAGCTGCGCGATCTGCATCTCGTTGGCGTCGCGCGCCCCGCGGATCTGCTTCTCCAGCAGCTCCACGAGGTCGCTCTGATCCTGGATCTTCTGCTGCGCGTTGTTGTAGGCGGATTCGCGGACCGTCACCGCATGCGTCAGCATCTGGGTCTGCTCGCTCAGCGCCGCGTGCGCCTGCTCGAAGTCCTTGAGCTGAAGCTCGCGCTGGGCCAGCGCCGCCGTGGCCTGGCTGAGCCGCTCGCCCGCGTCGTCGAGTGCCGTCGAGGTCTCGATCACGCGGCGCTCGAAGGCGCGGACCTCGTCGGCGCGCGCCATCAGCGTCTGGCGCGCCTCTTCCAGCAGGCCCTCGGTCATGCCGGCGCGGGCTTGCAGCGCGTCGTAGCGCGAGTTCTGCAGGTTCGTTTCGTCGCGGCGCTTGTGGTTGGCCTCGTCGAGGGCGGCCGCGAGCCGCACCCGCTCCGCCTGCGCCTCGGCCAGTCCGGTCTCCACCGTCTTGAGCCGGGCCTGCGCCATGGCCAGCGTCTTGTCGTTGTCGTTGAGGCGGCGCGAGGTCTGCGCCAGTTCGCTCTGGGCCTTGTCGAGCGAGGCCTGCACCGCGGCCCGTTCCTTGTCCGCCTGCATGGCCTTCTGCTGCGCGGTCTGGGCCTGGCCCTCGAGCTGGACCGTCCGCTTGTCGGCCGCGGCGATGCGCTCGCCAAGCCTGCGGTTCTCGTTGCGGGTCAATTCGAGGTCCGCGCCCTGCTGCTGGGTCTGGCGCTGCAGTTCGGCGATCTGCGTGCGGCGCGCGGCAAGCTCGGCGATCTGCTCGGTCTTGGTGCGCTCCAGCGCCGACACGCTCTGCTTGGCCACCTCCAGGATTTCCTTGAGGCGGATGGCCTTGGCCTCGAAGTTCGCGGCCTTCTTCTCGGCCAGGCCGAGATCGTCGCGCAGCTTGTTGTGGGCGACGCGCGTGTTGTTGAGCACGCCTTGCAGGCTCAGCTTCTCGCTCTTGCTTTCCTCGTAGGCGCGCAGCGTCTTGGTGACCGGATCGACCAGCCTGCCGATCGAGCGCTTGATGATGTCGAGTTCGCCGATCTTGTGTTCGGCGTCCATCAGGAGGTTGCGGACGGTCTCGTTCTCCTCGCCAAGCTGGGTCGCGATCGGGAAAAACAGGTCCTGGTCGAGTTCGATCTCGCTCGTCTCCGGCGGGGGGATTGCGGGCGCCGGGGCGGCACTGGCCGCGATCTGCGCGGGCGTCTCGGCCGGGGAGGCAGGTTTGCGGCGGAGAAGGTGGACAAGCTTGGTCATCGAATGGCTCTCCCCGGCGCCGATGCGCCCGGCGGAGGCGACGCTCGAATCACTGGCTTGTTAATGGTGGGTTAACCCTCGTATGGCGCGGTTAACGAGGTGTTAACGCAGCACTCGCGGCCCGCCTGGAATGGCGAAAATTCACCCCTTTGCTCCTGGTGTCGTCCCCGCCGCTTCAAGCCAACGTCACGGCGCGGGAGACATTTCCGGGATAGGCCCGCGTGCGCGGATGGCGAACTCTGCGCGGAATCGGAGCAACGTTCGATGCCCGACGCTTGTCATCTAGCGCGTGCGGAAGCCGCCTTCGCAACCGTTTCGCCGAAGCGTTCGTCACCGCTGAAAATTTTCGCCGCCGCATTTATTGACGGCTACGACCGCTTAACCGACACCGCAGCACGCCAAAATTTTCCAGTGCAGATCGGAGAAAGCGTGGCTAACGTCGCCGTCGACACCGCGCGGGTTGAGGGGAGGGATAAATGTCGCGGAGCGACAGGTCGGTTGCGATTCCGACAGGCATGATCATCGCCGCGCTCTATGTCATTCTGCTCGTGGCCTTCAGTCAGGAGTCCTACATGCGGCGCGATGCATCGATGCGCGCGGACGGCGCCGGCGTCCGATCCGCGATCCGCGACGTTTCAAACCGGGTCTGCCCGATGGAGCCGCCGCTGTGCGCGGCCTTGTTCGCCGACGAGATCGAACGGCAGAGTTGCGTGACCTCGATCGAGGCCGTTCGCAGGCTGGTGAGCGAGCCGATGGTGCCGCTGACCCTGGAGGGGCTGCGGCGCGCCTTGCGCCGGGAACAGTGATGAAATGTGCGGTTTTTGAAGCTCGCGCCCGCCTCTTTGACAACGGCCGAATCCCCCGTAAGCTGAGGCATCGTTCAACAACCGAAAGGAGGTGATCCAGTGTCTCATTGTCTATCGCCGCGGTCGCCGGCGTCCACGAGCTGGATCCTCGCCTCTACCGAGGTTCGCGCCGCGTGACTTGAGTCACGGTTTCGCGGCCAAGCCTGCCGGTTGGCAGGCTTCCGCCGGACCGCGGTTTGACAATGGAAGGGCTGTCCGCGAGGGCAGCCCTTCTTTCTTTTATGATGGGCTCCGGGCAGCTCGCCTATTGTTTGCACTCGCTGCTCAGCATCGAGATCGTGACGCATCGCAGCGCCTTGCCGGTGTTGTCGAGGGCGCGCTCCATGCCGGACGGCTGCGGACGATCCATCTGGTCGCCGCCGACGCGGCTGCGAAAATCCGCCATCTGCTGCTCGGCCTGGGCCGCCGTGATCTTGCCCGAGGCCTGGAGTTCCGCCAGCTCGGACCGCTTGCCGACGATCATGTAGGTGAGCTTGGAATTGCCGGTTTGGCGGCTCCTGGCCAAATCCACGTCGTTCAGACAGTTGGCCCGCGCGACCGCATCGGCCGGCTGATCGGAATACATCGCCTCGCAGGACGCGGCCGCGGCGGTCCGCTGCTCCGTCCCGGTGGAGCCACAGCCGCACAGTCCGATCGCCAAAGCCACAATCAACGGCGCGCGCATCATGCCTTTCCGGTGACCCGGCCGCCCCCAAGCCATCGAACATCCATAATACCATCAATTCGCCGAAGCCGGCGCCGCCCTTGTCCGCGGGGACGGGCCTGCCTTTATGATGGGAACTCACAGGCGCGCCCGATGACCGGCCCAAAACCGATTGTAATCTATGTGGATGCCGATGCCTGCCCGGTGAAGGCGGAAGTCTATCGCGTGGCCGAACGCTACGGGCTGAAGGTCACTATCGTCAGCAACAGCTTCATCGCGGTGCCTCGCGAGCCGTGGATCGAGCGGGTGGTGGTCGGTGCCGGCATGGATGCGGCCGACGATTGGATTGCCGAACGCGCAGGGCCGGGCGTCATCGTCGTCACCGCCGACGTTCCGCTCGCCAGCCGCGCCGTGAAGGCGGGCGCCGCCGCGATCGCCCCGAACGGCAAGACCTTCGACGAAGATTCGATCGGCATGACGCTGGCGACCCGCAACCTGTTGCATGAGCTTCGCGGCGCGGGCGAGGTCACCGGCGGTCCGAAGCCGTTCGCGCCAAGCGACCGCTCGCGGTTCCTCTCCGCGCTCGACCAGGCGATCGTGCGGATCAAGCGCCAAAATACGGTGCGGTGACGCGGCTATCGCCCGTTTCAGACTTGCGAAACGCGTACTGCGACGGATCGTCATATTGATGCCCTTGCGGCTCTGCGGACAATCGTCCGGGTCAGTCCAACAGGGGTGATGCGATGAAATACATCAACGGGACGGCGCGAATTATCATCATCTACATCCTCTGCATGATCGCCGGTCAGGCCGTGGCGGTGGGAATTGGGCTTGCGCTCGATTCCTATTCCAAGACGGTCGCGCTGTCGGTTTTCATCCCGCTCTATTACGCGATGTATTGGCTGGCCTGGCGCGTGGCCCTGCTCATCGCCGACAAGTCGCCGGAGTCCGAGCCGGATTCAGCCGGCGGCGGGTCCCGCGCGAAGGCGGCGATCTGGCTGCTGGCGCCGGCGGTGGTTGCGGCCGATCTCTGCGATTAGGCCGTATCCGGATGCGGTGAGGCCGCAGCCTCTCCACTTGTGTCCCGGGCGCGGCGCAGCATGGAGCGAAGCGGAATGATGCGCCGCAGACCCGGGACCCAGTTTTCTTTTTAACCGGGGTCCCGGATCAGCGGTGCACCGTTCGCTGCGCTCACGCTGCACCGCGTCCGGGACACGAGGCCCAAACTACGCCCGCTCGATCCCGCAATAGCGCGAGAGCGCGAAGGCGAGATCGAGCAGCGCCTCGTCGCCGCCGGCCCAGCCGATCAGCGACAGCCCAACCGGGCAGCCCGAGACGGTGCCGGCCGGGATCGACACCTGCGGCAGCCCGCCCAGGCCCGCGATGCAGGTGAGCCGCATGACGCGGGTGCGATAGGCGTCCATTTCCGAGGCCGGGGTGTCGATCCGCGGCGCGATACAGGGCGCGCTCGGCAATGCCACCACGATGCCGGGCACGATCTGCGCGCGAATGTGCTCGCGCGCTGCGGCGTGGACCTTTCGCGCCGCGTCGGCCTCGGCCTTGGCGATCTTCGAGGCCGCCTGCATGCGCTCGGCCACGCCCGGGCCGAAGCGCGGCTGCTTGTCCTGAACGAAGCGGCCGTAGACCTGCCAGATCTCGTAGGCCTGAACGATGCGCACGGCTTCGCGCCAGTAATCCAGCGTCCGGTCCAGGCCGCCGGAGGCGATGCGGATGTGCTGCGGCCGGGGCAGCGCGCCCGCCATCGCCGACAGCGCGTCGCGCAAAAGCTCCGCGACCGGCTCGTCGGCCTGCTCGAACGCATCGTCGGCGATGAGCAGATTCCGGATCGGAGCCTGGACCGCGCCCCCGCCGAGCAGCACCAGACCCACCTTGCGGAACACGCCCGCGGTGGCGGAGAGCCAGCCGATGGTGTCGAACGACGGCGACATGTCCATCGTGCCCTTGGTGTCGACGCGCCCGTGGGTGGTGCGGATGCCATAGAGGCCGCAGAGCGAGGCCGGGATGCGCACCGAGCCGCCGGTGTCGGAGCCCATCGCGAAATCGCAGGCGCCCGCCGCGGCGGCCGCCGCCGATCCGCTTGACGAGCCGCCGGGAATGCGCCCCGGGGCGCGGACATTGCTCGGCGTGCCGTAGTGCGCGTTCTGGCCTGCGACGCTGTAGAAGAATTCGTCGCAGATGGTCTTGCCGGTGATGGTCGCGCCTGCGGCCAGCAATTTTTCGACGACCGTAGAGTGCGCTGTCGCGGGCGTGGCGTTGGCGAGCCAGTCGGGATTGCCGGCGCCGGTGCGTTCGCCGACGATGGCGTACATGTCCTTTACCACGGCGCTCAATCCAGCGAGCGGGCCGGCCGCCGCACCCTTGAGCGGCGCCTTGAGATCGTGCGGGACGAAGAAGCCGCTCATGCTTTTGCCTTTTGCGTGCCGAGATACCAGTCGAGGATTTTCTCGCCGCTCCAGCAGGCGACGCCGGGCTTGGACAGGATCGCCTCGAAGGTGCGCTCGATGTGCCTGATGCGATGGGTCTGGCCGGCGAGGAACGGATGCACCGCGATCGACATGATTTTGGCCCGGCCCTTCGACTCTTCGTAGAGACAGTCGAACGAATCCATCGCGCGCCGGTAGAATTCCTCCGACGGGTGGTTCTGCAGCACCATCATCACGATGTCGTGCAGCTCGAAATTGTAGGGCAGCGCCACCACGGGCTTGTGCGTGGTCTTCAAGGTCACCGGCTCGTCGTCGAGCACCCAGTCGCCGATATATTCGATGCCGGCCTGCGACAGGTAGTCGAGCGTGTCGAAGGTCTGCGTCAGCCCCGGCCCGAACCAGCCGCGCGGCGGCCGACCCCAGAACTTGCCGACGATGTCGATGGCTTTCCTGATGTCGCCGAGCTGGTCCTCGACCTTGTGCATCGGGATCTGGTCGTAGCCGTGGGCGTTCAGTTCCCAGCCGGCGTCGGCCACCGCCTGGATAACCTGTGGGTAGGCCTCGCAGGCGCGGCCGTTGACGGTGACCGTCGGCGTCATCTTCAGCCGCTCGAACACGCGCTTCAACCGCCCGAAGCCCACCCGCATGCCGTATTCGTGCCAGCTCCAGTTCGGATGGTCGGGCAGCATCGGCTGGCCCTGCGGCGGCGTGATCACCATCCGCGCCATCGGCCGCGAGATGTCCCATTGCTCCAGCGACATCAGCGGCCAGAGGATGAGGCGAAGCCCGTCCGGCAGCTTCAGCGGCGGGCGGCTCTCGATGGAGGAGAAGGCGAGACGTTCGTGCGGTTGCATGGCGTTTCCCGGCGGCAGTGGCGCGAGAGGGTGTCGCGTGACTGCAATGCTGTCAAACGCTAGCTTGCGCCCGGAATTGGAGAACGCTCGTGACGGACACTGAGGTGCTTATCGCCGGCGCGGGGCCGGCGGGTCTCGTTCTGGCCTGCGATCTCGCGCGGCGGGGCATAGCCTTCCGCATCGTCGAGTCCAATCCCGCACCGCCGGACCATCGCTCCGGCTCGCGCGGCAAGGGCATCCAGCCGCGCACGCTCGAGGTCTATGACGACCTCGGCATCATCGACGAGGTGCACGCGGGCGGCGGGCAATATTATCCGGCGATGGCGTGGGACGGTCCGAAGCCGCTCGGGCCTGCGAAATTCCATCGCATCGAAACGCGCGATCCGACACCCGACGTTCCCTATCCCAGCATGTGGATGCTGCTGCAGCCGCGCGCGCTGGACATCCTGCGTGTGCGATTGGCCGGTCTCGGTGGGCGGGTTGAGTTCGGCACCAGATTGACCGGCTTCACGCAAGACGCCGATGGCGTCACCGCATCGCTGCAGCATCCGGACGGACGCCAGGAGAGTCTGCGCGTGCGCTATCTCGCCGGCTGCGACGGCGCGCGCGGCGTCGTTCGCGCCAGTGCCGGCGTGGAGTTCGCGAGCGAGACCATCGACCCGCATCCGATGATCACCGCCGACGTCGTGGTGGAGGGGTTGGAGCGAACCCATTGGCACATGTGGGACAATGCCAGAGGCGGCGCGCTCTGGCTCGGCCCGCTGGTTCAGACCAACGCGTTCCAGCTCTACGCCAAGTTCGAGGACGCGGAGCCGGACCTTTCGCTCGAGGGCTTGCGCAAGCTCGTGCGCGAGCGCACCGGCCGCCCCGAGCTCGATCTGACCGAGGTGCTCTACGCCTCGCACTTCGGCTCGCGAGCGGGCCTTGCCAACCGCTTCCGCGCCGGCCGCGTGTTCCTGATTGGCGACGCGGCGCATGTGCATCCGCCGGCCGGCGGGCAGGGCATGAACACCGCCGTGCAGGACGCCTACAACCTCGGCTGGAAGCTTGGCCATGTGCTGCGCCACGGCGCGCCGACCGCGCTGCTCGACTCCTACGAGGAGGAGCGGCTGCCGGTCGCGGCGCAGCTTCTCGAATTCGTCGTGCAGATGCACAAGGACTGGCTCGGCAAGGCCAAGGACAAGGAGGAGCCGCGCAAGGGCGAGCACATGCAGCTCGGCCTCAACTATCGCGGCGGGCCGCTGTCGCTCGACGAGCGTCCGGCGGTGGGCGAGGGCGTCACCCGGGCCGGAGATCGCGCGCCCGACGCGCGGGTGACCGGTGCGGCGGGGGCTTCCGTGCGGCTGTTCGATATCTTCCGCGGCCCGCACTTCACCTTGCTGGCGCTCGACGGCGCGGCCCTGCCGGCGCTCGGATCGCAGTACCGGGATGCGATCCGCGTGCATCGCGTGGTTCGTCCGGGCGGAGCCGGCGAGGGCGCGCTGGTCGACAGCGAGGGCCAGGTGCATCGCATCTATGGCGACGGGCTCGTCCTCGTGCGCCCCGACGGCTATCTCGGCTACACCGGCCCGGGCGGCGCGCCCGGTTTTCGCTCCTACCTTGGCCGGTTCTTCGGCTGATCGGTTTTACCGCCGGCCCACTGCGGGCTTGTGTCGCGTCGGGTGCATGGGTTCATGTGTCGCGCAAACTGGAAACGCCCGATGCAAGGGTCTAACCTGAGCGCCCGAGGCGCACGAAATGGGAGATGGGTCATGTCACGCTGGTTGGTCGGCATCGGTGCGGCGCTTGCCGCAACACTGACACTGTCGGGCGGCGTCGCCGCGCAGGATTACCCGAACCGCACCGTCAAGATCATCGTGCCGTTTCCGGCCGGCGGCACCGCCGACGCCATGCCGCGCATCGTCGCCGACTTTCTGACGCGCAAATGGGGCCAGGCGGTCGTGGTCGAGAACCGCGCCGGGGCCGGCGGCAATGTCGGCGGGGAGGCCGCCTACAAGTCCGACCCGGACGGCTACACGCTGTTCTCGGCGCCGCCGCCGCCGCTCGTCTACAACCATTTCCTCAACCCGAAGCTGCCGTTCGACCCGACGCAGTTCATCCCGCTGGCGGTGATGGGCAAGGTGCCGAACGCGCTGCTGACCAACTCGCCGCGGCTGAAGGACGTCAAGACCGTGGCCGAGTTCGTCGCTTACGCCAAGGCCAATCCGGGGAAGCTCAATTCGGGCACTCAGGGCATCGGCACCACCGCGCACCTGACATCGGAGCTGTTCGCGCATATGGCGGGCGTGAAATTCCAGCACGTCCATTACCGTGGCTCGGCGCCGGCCGTGCAGGACCTGGTGGCAGGAACCATGGACGTCGCCTTCGACAACATCGGCGCGGCGGGCGCGCTCATTCGGGCCGGCACGATCCGGGCGCTCGGCGTCGCGACCGAGAAGCCGGTTCCTTCGCTGCCGAACGTGCCGACGATCAGGGAGACGGTCCCGGGATTCGTGGTGGTCACCTGGTTTGCCATCGTCGCGCCGCCCAAGACGCCGCAGGCCATTGTCGTCAAGCTCAACGCCGACATCGACGCGGCGCTGCGCGATCCCGACGTTCGCAAGAAGCTTGAGAATCTCTCGGCCGAGGTCGTGGGCGGATCGCTGGAGGCGACGGCGGCCTTCTTCAAGGCCGAGACCAAGACCTGGTCCGACGTGATCAAGACGGCGAATGTGAAGCTGGAGCAGTAGGCCGGTCCTTTTGGTCCGGGTTTCGTCCATTCGCTGTTGGTGACGGGCAGGGGGCGCGCTATGAAGGCGCGCCCCGTTCGTCTGAAGTGGCGATTCCATGTCCATCGGCAACCTCGCCGCCCCGCCGTCCGCCCTGCGCGGGCATCGCTCGTTCGTCGCCTACTGGTGCGCGCGGACGGCGACCAACGGCGCCTATCAGATGCAGGCGGTGGCGGTCGGCTGGCAGATCTACGAGCTGACCGGCAGCGCCCTCGACCTCGGCCTCGTCGGTCTGGTGCAGTTCTTCCCAGTGGTGGTGCTGGGGCTGCTGATCGGCCACATCGCCGACCGCTACGACCGCCGCATGGTGGTCGGCACCTGCCAGGTGGTCAAGGCATTGGCCGCGGCGGCCTTCGCCATCGGCACGCTCGGCGGGTTCCTGACGCGCGACGTGATGCTGGCGATCATGTTCGTCAGCGGCACCGCACGCGCGTTCGAGACGCCGACCATGCACACCTTGGTGCCGGGCATCGTGCCGCCGGAGCTGTTGCAGCGCGCGATCGCGGCGTCGGGCAGCGCGAGCCAGACCGCCATCATCTGCGGGCCGGCGATCGGCGGCCTGCTCTACGTGTTCGGCGCGAGCACGGTCTATCTGACGTGCACGGCGGTTTTCGTGCTGGCGAGCATCATGGTCAGCCGGATCCAGATGCAGAGCACGCCGCCGGACAAGAAGCCGGTCACGGTCGAGGCGGTGTTCGCGGGCTTCCGCTACATCCGCCACAACAAGGTGGTGCTCGGCGCCATCTCGCTCGACCTGTTCGCCATGCTGCTCGGCGGCGTCACGGCGCTATTACCGATCTACGCCAAGGACATTCTGGAGACCGGCCCCTGGGGCCTGGGCCTGCTGCGCTCGGCGCCGGCGATCGGCGCGCTCGCCGTCTCGATCTGGCTCGCGCATCACCAGCTCCAGAGCCGCGTCGGGCATGTGCTGTTCGCCGCCGTCGCCGCGTTCGGGGCGGCGACCGTGGCGTTCGCCTTCTCGACCTCGATCGTGATCTCGATCCTGGCGCTCGCGGTCTACGGCGCCGGCGATGCGGTCAGCGTGGTGATCCGCCATTCGCTGGTGCAGACGCGCACGCCGCACGAGATGTTGGGCCGTGTGCTGGCGGTGAACTTCATGTTCACCGGCACTTCCGGAACGCTGGGCGAGTTCCGCGCGGGCGCCGTGGCGGCGCTGTTCGGCGCGTTCACCTCGGTGCTGGTGGGCGGTATCGGCGCGATAGCGGTGGCGTTGCTCTGGATGAAACTGTTCCCGGAGCTGAGACGGATCGACACGATCCAAAGCCACAAAGACTAATCGAGGCCGTTGCGGCATAGTGACCGGATGACCTCCGAGATTGATCAGAACGACGCGGCCCCCGCCGACCCGGCCTATGCGTTCAAGCCCTCGCTCATGGGCGCGATGTGCCAGTTCACGCTCCGGCCCGACGCGCTGGACTGGCAGATCGGCCGCCACAGCGGCCGCACCCCCTACGATCGCGTGAGCGCGGTCCGGCTGTCGTACCGGCCGGTGACCATGCAATCGCATCGTTTCGTCACCGAGATCTGGTCCGCCGGCACGCCGAAGATGCAAATCTGCTCGGTCTCGTGGCGCAGCATGATGGAACAGCAGCGCCTCGACCGGGACTACTCCGCCTTCGTCACCGAGCTGCACCGGCGGATCGCCGCCGCGGGCGCCCGCGCGCGCTTCTCCACCGGCCTGCCGGTCGTGACCTACTGGATCGGCGTTGTCGTGTTCAGCGCGGTGATGCTCGCCACCGCCGCGCTTGCCGTGCGCGCCGCCATCCTCGAACAATGGACTGCATCCGCGCTCGTCGCGCTGTTCTTCGCGATATTCGCCTATCAGGCCGGCACCTATTTCTACCGCAACCGGCCGGGCAGCTACCGCCCCGATGCCATCCCGGCCTTGGCGCTGCCCGGCTAGTCGGTCGCCGTCTGCAGCCAGTCCGGCGTGATGAAATGCTCCAGCCGGCCGCCCTGCGGATGCAGCGCGCGCCAGTCCGCCGCGAACCGGATCGCGGCCAGCGCCGAGGTCGGAAACTCCTCGCCGAGCCGCTCCCGCGCGTCGATGTCGCCCGAGGCGATCAGCAGATTTGCAAGCTCCTGCAGGCCGGGGTTGTGGCCGATCACCAGCAAGGTGCCGGTCGCGGGCTCGGTCTCCTTGATCGCCTGCAGGATGGTCTGCGGCGATGCGTCGTAGATGCGATCCTCAAAGCTCACCGGCGGCGCCGTGCCGAAGGCGGTGGCGAGCAGCTCCCAGGTCTCGCGCGTTCGCGCCGAGGTTGAAACCACCGCACGGTCGGGCGTGAAGGCGTGCCGCGCCAGATAGGCACCGAGCCGCTTGGCATCGGCGCGGCCGCGCGAAGCCAGAACGCGGTCGTGGTCGCGCCCGCCCGGTTGCGAGCGTTCAGCCTTGGCATGGCGCAGCAGCAGCAGACGGCGCATGGATTCTCCGGACTTTTCCTTGCCCTGGTTTCTCATTAGCACTCTAACATGAATGCTCTGCGGCGGCGGGCTGGGCCCGCCGTATGGTCGAGACGCGATGGACACCGACGATCCCAATGCCTACGGGGCAAGCTGGTATTCCGCGACGCGGGTGGCAGGCCCGGCCCGCGCGCGGCTGACCGTCGAGCTCGACGTGGATGTCTGCGTCGTCGGCGCGGGGCTTGCCGGGCTCGCCGTGGCGCGCGAGGTCGCGCGGCGGGGCTGGTCGGTCGTCGTGCTGGAGGCGCAGGGCGTCGCCTGGAGCGCGTCGGGCCGCAACACCGGCGTCGTGCTGCCGGGATTTGCCGTCGCTGCCAGCCCGCTGGTGGCGCGCGTCGGCCTCGACCATGCCAAGGCACTGTGGGCGCGGTCGGAGGCGGGCGCCGAATATGTCCGCAGCGCGGCGCGGGAGATGGAGGGCGTGACGCTGTCGGAAGGCGGCTGGCTGCACGTCTCCACGACCGACGACCCCGCCGCGATGGCGTCCGAGGCCGCGCTGCTGGTCGGCGAGTTCGGCGCGGCGGTCGAGCCTTGGCCGGCCGACCGGGTGCGCGAGGCGTTGCGCTCGCCGCATTATTTTCACGCGCTGCATTTTCCCCGCGGCTTCAGCCTCAATCCGCTCAACTACGCGCTGGGACTCGCTGCCGCGGCCGAAGCGGTCGGCGCGCGCATCTTCGAGGACACGCCGGTGGCCGGGATCGATCCCGCGGGCGTGCGCAAGCGCGTCGTCACCCGGCAGTCGCGGGTCCGCGCCGGCCATGTGGTGCTCGCCGGCAATGTGCATCTGCCGGGGCTGATGCCGCAGTTCTCAAGCACGCTCACGCCGATCTTCAGCACCGTCATCGCCACCGCGCCGCTCGGCGGCGAACTGCAGGACGCCATCCGCTTTCCCGGTGCGGTGAGCGACACCGGCTCGCCCGGCCAGCATTACCGCGTGGTGGAGGGCCAGCGCCTGATGTGGTCGGGCCGCAGCTCCGTCTGGCTCGGCAATCCGCGGCGCCAAGCTAATGCCCTGATGCGTCAGGTCCGCCGCGTCTATCCGCAGCTCGGCGGCGCCAAGGCGGAATACGCCTGGACCGGGGCGACCGGCCGCACCGTGCACGGCATGCCGCAGATCGGCGAAATCTCGCCGGGGCTCTGGCTGTTGAGCGGCTTCGGCGGTCATGGGCTCAACACCACGGCGATGGGCGGCGAGATGGTCGCGCGCGCCATCGTCGAAGGCGACACCGACTGGAAGATGTTCTCGCCGTTCGCCCTGGTCTGGGCCGGGGGTGCGGCCGGCCGCGCCGCGCAGCAAGTCTCCGGCTGGGCGCAGCGCGCGGGCGAGCGCCTGCAAGGTCTGCTCGCGCGGCGTCGCGACGCGAGGCGCCGGCGCGCCGAGGCCGCGAAGGCCGCCGCCGTGGCATCGCCACCGGTTGTGCCGGAGGCGCCGCCGCAGATTTCCGAGCCTGTCGAGCAACCCGTTGCCGTTGCGGCCGAGCCCGGACCGGTCGCGGTCACCAGCGCGGCGGTTCTGCCCGAGGTGACGTTCGGGCCCGCTGCCGTTGCGGCGCCTGCCGCCCCTGATGTGCCGGCTGAGCCGGTCAAGCCCAAACGCAAGCGCGGGAAGAAAAGACAGCGCGAAGCCGGTGCGCCCGAAGCCGTGCCGGGCGACAAGCCGAACGATTGAAGCTCAGCGCCCCTCGCGCCGCGCCATAAACGCCAGCCGCTCGAACAGATGCACGTCCTGCTCGTTCTTGAGCAGCGCGCCGTGCAGCGGCGGGATCAGCTTCTTCGGGTCCCGCTCGCGCAGGATTTCCGGGCCGATGTCCTCGACCATCAGGAGCTTGAGCCAGTCGAGCAGTTCGGAGGTCGAGGGCTTCTTCTTCAAGCCCGGCACCTCGCGCACCTCGTAGAACAGCTTGAGCGCCTCCGCGACCAGCCGCTGCTTGATACCGGGGAAATGCACGTCGATGATCGCGCGCATGGTGTCGGCGTCGGGAAAGCGGATGTAGTGGAAGAAGCAGCGGCGCAGGAACGCGTCGGGCAGTTCCTTCTCGTTGTTCGAGGTGATGATCATCAGCGGGCGGCGGCGCGCCTTCACCGTCTCGCCGGTCTCGTAGACGAAGAACTCCATGCGGTCGAGTTCGAGGAGGAGATCGTTGGGAAACTCGATGTCGGCCTTGTCGATCTCGTCGATCAGCAGCACCGGCCGCTCCTCGGCCACGAAGGCGTCCCACAGCTTGCCGCGCTTGATGTAGTTGCGGATGTCGCGCACCCGCTCGTCGCCGAGCTGGGAGTCGCGCAGCCGCGACACCGCGTCGTATTCGTAAAGGCCCTGCAGCGCCTTGGTGGTGGACTTGACGTGCCACTCGATCAGCGGCGCGCCGAGGCTCTTGGCGACTTCCAGCGCCAGTACGGTCTTGCCGGTGCCGGGTTCGCCCTTGACCAGCAACGGGCGTTCAAGGGTGATCGCGGCATTGACGGCGACCTTGAGGTCGTCGGTGGCAACATAGGCGCTGGTGCCTTCAAAACGCATGGATTCTCCTTGCGAAACGGCCTCGGACACTAGGATGGCGCCGGTGCATGGGGCAAGACGCGTGCCGCGGTCGCGGGATCGTGACTCTCATGTGACCACCATTTCGCCCGCGCCTAAGGTATGAACTGCCGAGGGTTCTGGAGGGTCAGATGTCCATGATGCGATTGCTTTCCGCCTTCGCTGTTCTGGTGGCCGTCGCGACCGGCCCGGCGTCGGCCCAGCCGGATATGCCGGCCGGCCAGACGCGCTCGCTTGCCACCTTCGCCGGTGGATGCTTCTGGTGCGTCGAGGCGGACTTCGACAAGGTGCCGGGGGTGACCGCCACGATCTCCGGCTACATCGGCGGCAAGCTCGACAAGCCGACCTACACCCAGGTCTCCGCCGGCGGCACCGGCCACACCGAGGCGGTCGAGATCGCATACGACCCGTCGAAGGTCAGCTATCGGAAGCTGCTGGAGGTGTTCTGGCGCAACCACGATCCGCTCGCAAAGGACCGCCAGTTCTGCGATCGCGGCGATATGTACCGGCCGGCGATCTTCTATCACGACGAGGCGCAGCGGAAGCTCGCGGAAGAGTCGAAGAAGGAGGCGCAGAAGAAATTCGCGCCGCGCGTGGTGCACACCGAGATCGTCAAGGCCGGCCCGTTCTACAAGGCCGAGGATTATCACCAGGACTATTACGAGAAGAATCCGGTGCGCTACAAATTCTACCGCTTCAACTGCGGGCGCGATCAGCGCCTGGAGGAGTTGTGGGGCAAGCCGGACAAGAGCAGTTGAGCATCATGCGCGAGCCCTACGCCACCGGTCCGAAATCGGCCGCCATCGAGACCATGACCCGCCGCGCCTGGCTGGTGGGCGGCTGCAGCGTCGCGGCGCTGGCGGCGCTGTGGTGGATGCGCGACGACAGCGCCACCGCCGGCACGTTCGAGGTCGTCAAGAGCGATGACGAATGGCGGCGGCTGCTCAAGCCCGAGGCCTACAAGGTGCTGCGGCGCCACGGCACCGAGCGGCCGTTCACCAGTCCGCTCAACGCCGAGAAGCGCCCGGGCACCTTCGCCTGCGCCGGCTGCGAATTGCCGCTGTTCTCGTCGGAGACGAAGTTCGAGAGCGGCACCGGCTGGCCGAGCTTCTTCAAACCGCTGCCGGATGCGGTCGGGACCTCGACCGACCGCTCGCTCATTGTCGCGCGCACCGAGGTGCACTGCCGCCGCTGCGGCGGTCATCTCGGCCATGTGTTCGAGGACGGGCCGCGGCCGACCGGCTTGCGCTATTGCATCAACGGCGTGGCGCTCGCGTTCAAGCCCGGTGCCGCGGGACCGGCTTGAGGCTCATCGCAACTGGGAAATTCTTGCCGGGGGGCGGCGCATCCTGCCCGGCTGCGGCGTCGCGCCGATCCAGTAAGATATTGATATATAACGATATTTAACGTGGCTTGGAGCTTGCAACGTGGTCTCCGTTATTGCGGCCAGCGGCGCGTATTGCGTTTGCGGCCTGTCGCAAGTGGAGACGAGTTATGGGAATTTTCGGCGCCCTCACCACCGCCGTCACGGGCATGCGCGCGCAGTCCTTCGCGCTTGAGAACATCTCCGGCAACATCGCCAACGCCCAGACCACCGCCTTCAAGCGGATGGACACGAGCTTCGTCGACCTGATCCCGGACAACATTCCGAGCAAGCAGCTCTCCGGCAACGTGATCTCGAACTCGCGCGCGACCAACAGCGTCCAGGGCGACATCCAGAACGCCTCGGTCACCACCTACATGGCGATCAACGGCCAGGGCTTCTTCGTGGTCGAGAAGCCGGCAAGCTTCGCCGACAACCTGCCGGTGTTCGACGGCATCGATCTCTACACAAGGCGCGGCGATTTCTCGACCGACAAGAACGGCTATCTGGTCAATGGCGCCGGCTATTACCTGATGGGAATTCCGGTCGACTCGACGACCGGCAATCTGGCCGGCAGCGTGCCTCAGTTGCTGCAATTCAACTCGGGCTTCCTGCCGGCGCAGCCGACGACGCAGATCCAGTACCAGGCCAATCTGGCGAGCTACCCGCTGACGGCGGCCCACGACAACGGCATTCCCCAGTCCGAACTGCTCAAGCCGATCGACTACACCTTCGATCCGACGGCCGCGGGAACCGGGACCGTGGTCGCCAACGACCTGACCACGTTCATCTCCAATTCGGTCAGCGGCGGCGCCATCACCTCCTACGACGTTTCGGGCTCGCCAGTGAACGTGCAGCTGCGCTGGGCCAAGCTCGACAGCTCGCTCTACGGCGGCACCGACACCTGGAACCTGTTCTATCAGACCTCCTCGACCGCCACCGGAACCGGGGTGGCATGGCAGAACGTAGGCACCGACTATCTTTTCGCGCCCAACGGCCAGATGGCGCCGTCGATCCCGTTCGTGACCTTGCCCAGCGTGATCGTCGATGGCATCTCGCTCGGGTCCGTTGTGCTCCAGCACGGTTCGAGCGGTCTCACCCAGTTCGCCGATGCCAACGGTAACGTGCAGGTCAATGCGCTGCAGCAGAACGGCTTCCCCGCCGGCGTGCTGCAGTCGGTCGCGGTCAACGACAAGGGCCGCGTGGTCGGCACCTATTCGAACAGCCGCACCATCGACCTCGCCCAGATCACGCTGGCCAATTTCAACGGCGTCGACGGCCTCAAGCGCATCGACGGCGGCGCGTTCGTCGCCACCGACGAGTCCGGCCCGCCGACCTACAACGCGCCCGGCAAGATCGTCGGCTCGTCGCTCGAAGGGTCGAACACCGATATCGCCGACGAGTTCACCAAGCTGATCGTGACCCAGCAGGCCTATTCGGCCAACACCAAAGTGATCACGACCAGCAACGAAATGGTCCAGGCGCTCTTGAACATGTTGCGGTGACGGCCGGGAGTGGAACGAGTCCATGAGTAGCGTCGCATGAGCATCAGCCAGGCCCTCAACACGTCGCTGTCGGGCCTGCGCGCCGCGCAGGCCGGGCTGTCGCTGATCGCCTCCAATGTGGCGAACGCGCAGACCCCCGGCTACCTGCGCAAGAGCATGCAGCTCGTCACCTCCACGGCGGGCAACGGCGGCAACGTCCAGGTCGGCGCGATCAACCGCGAGCTCGACCAGTACCTGCAGCGCCAGTTGCGCGTCGAGACCGCGGGCGGCGCCTACGCGAACCTTCGCGCCAGCTTCTACGAGCGGCTCCAGGGGCTCTACGGCGCGCCCGGCTCGGACAGTTCGCTGGAAACCGCATTCAACAATTTCACCGGCGCGGTGCAGTCGCTGGTGACGAGCCCGGATTCGCCCGCGGCGCGCAGCGTCATGCTGAGCAGCGCCCAGGTGCTGGCGCAGACGCTGAACAGCCTGAGCGCGGACGTCCAGTCGCTGCGCGGCGACGCCGAGAGCGGCCTGGCCGACTCGGTCGCCGCTTCCAACAACGCACTGCAGAAGATCGCGGCTCTCAACCGCCAGCTCGCCGGGGCGAGCGCCACCACCACCTCGGACGCGGTGCTGATGGATCAGCGCGACACCTATATCGACGAGCTTTCCAAGCTGATCGATATCCGGGTCGTCACCGACAATCGCAACCAGGTCAGCATCTTCACCAATTCCGGCATCCAGCTTGTCGGGTCCGACGCGTCGCGGCTGTCGTTTGTGCCCCAGGGCACGGTCACGTCCGCGACCCTGTGGGATTCCGATCCGGCCAAGAGCAACCTCGGCAGCCTGATGCTGGTGTCCGCGAACGGCGCGACCGTCGATCTGATCGCCAACAAGTCGATCCGCTCGGGAAAGATCGCCGCCTATCTCGACATGCGCGACGACATCCTGGTGCAGGCGCAGGACCAGCTCGACAGCCTGGCCGCGACGATGGCGCAGGCGCTGTCGGACGACACCGTCGATGGCGCCGCCGTCACCTCCGGTGCGCAGAGCGGATTCGATCTCGACACCGCGGGATGGCTGAACGGCAACCGCCTCAATCTGACATACACCGACACCCTCACCAACACGCAGCACCGGGTCAGCATCATCCGGGTCGACGATCCGGCCGCGCTGCCGCTCGACGACAGCGCCACCACCGATCCGGACGACGAGGTCGTCGGCGTCGACTTTTCCGGCGGGCTTGGCTCGGTCGCGACCCAGCTCAACGCCCTGTTCGGCGGCGGACTGCAATTCACCCACCTGTCCGGGACGACCTTGCAGGTTCTCGACGACGGCGCCTCGAACACGGCCGACGTGGGTGCCTTCTCGCTCACCCGCACCGCCACGGCGCTGGCTAACGGCAGGCCGGAGCTTGCGCTGTTCACCGACGGGTCCGGGCCCTATTCCGGCGCGATCAGCTCGATCGGCACCCAGGCGCTCGGCCTTGCGTCACGCATTGCCGTCAACCCGGCGCTGCTCGGCGATCCGTCGAAGCTCGTGCTCTTTGGATCTGGCACGGCGATCGGCGACCCGACCCGCCCGAACCTGATCTACGAGCGGCTGACCGGCACGGACTTCACCTTCTCGCCGCAGACCGGGCTCGGCAACGCCAACTCGCCCTACACCGGCAAGGTGCCGGACTATCTGCGGCAGTTGCTGAGCATGCAGGGCGAGGCGGCGTTGAACGCATCGAACCTGTCGCAAGGCCAGGACGTGGTGGTCAACGCGCTCAAGCAGCGCTTCAACGACGCCACCGGCATCAACGTCGATCAGGAAATGGCCTACCTGATCACGCTGCAGACGGCCTACG
This sequence comes from Rhodoplanes serenus, assembly GCA_945861855.1. Taxonomy (GTDB): domain Bacteria; phylum Pseudomonadota; class Alphaproteobacteria; order Rhizobiales; family Xanthobacteraceae; genus Z2-YC6860. The sequence continues at coordinate 1,425 of CAMAWG010000075.1, read as the reverse complement.
GCGCCAACGCGCGGGTCATGAGCGCGGCGCGGGACATGATCGACGCATTTCTGAAGATTTGAGGCAGGCCATGGCGGTTGCGGGTATTGGGATGTCTTCGCTGTCGTTGCAGGCGATCGCGGATATGCGCGGTCAGCTCGACGATCTGCAGCGCCAGCTCGGCACCGGAAAGAAGTCGCAAAGCTACGCGGGCCTGGGTCTCGACCGCGGCCTGACGGTGGGTTTGCGCGCGCAGCTCAACTCGATCGCCGGCTATCAGTCGACCATCACCCAAGTCGGCGTGCGGCTCAGCCTCATGCAGACCGCGCTGACGCAATTCGACGACGTGTCGCAGAAGACCAAGGGCACCATCCTTCAGTCGCAATACAAATTGGATGGCTCCACCCAGACCCAGGATCAGAAGAACGTCAGAGGCACCCTCGATTCGCTGGTCGCCATGCTCAACTCCGCGGCTGACGGGCGCTACCTGTTCTCCGGCCGCGCCGTCGATCAGGAGCCGGTCGACTCCACCGAACACTTCATCAATGGACAGGGCCTCAAGGCCGGCCTCAAGCAGCTTATCGACGAGCGCAAGCAGGCCGATCTCGGCGGGAGCGGTCTCGGCCGGCTGGTGGTCGGAATGCCGACCGCGACATCGGTGTCGCTCACCGAGGACGCGGTGTCGCCGTTCGGCTTCAAGCTTGTCGGCGCAACCACCGCCATCGGCGGGGCGACGGTCACCTCGCCGGGCGGCGTGCCGCCCTCGATGTCGGTCGCTTTCGCCGCCGTTCCGAATGCGGGCGACATCGTTCAGTTCACCTTCACCCTGCCGGACGGATCGAGCCGCGATCTGAGACTGACGGCGACCGCCGCGGCGCCGCCGGGACCCCGTGAGTTCACCATCGGGGCGACGCCGGCCGATACCGCGGCCAATCTGCAGTCCGCCCTCACCCAGGGCCTTGGCACGCTGGCCAGCACCGAACTCGTGGCGGCGTCCGCGGTCGCGGCCGGCAATGACTTCTTCAACACCGACGCCGGCAATCCGCCGCAGCGGGTCAACGGCCCGCCGTTCGACACCGCGACCGCGATGATCGACGGAACCGCCGCCAACACGGTCGCGTGGTACCGAGGCGACGACGCCACCGACGATCCGCGCTCGGCCGCGCTCGCCCGCGCCGACCAGTCCTTGACGGTGTCCTATGGCGCGCGGGCCAACGAGCATGCGCTCCGCGTGGCGGTGCAAAGTCTTGCGGTGTTCGCCGCGGTGCAGTTCACGGGCTCCGATCCCAACGGCGAAGCTCAGTATGCCGCGCTCCGGCAGCGGATCGGCGGCGCGCTGGTCGGCAACGCCAACGAGCAGAAGGTGTCCGACATCTCGGGCCAGCTCGCCGGCGCCCAGATCGCGGTTCGTGACGCCAAGGACCGCCACGACCAGACCAACACCAC